>CALMUT010000328.1 GCA_937872925.1 uncultured Myxococcales bacterium
TGGTGCACGCGACCCAAGCACACACAAGTGGCTCGCTCACTAGCGCCTTTGGGATCTGCGTATTGCTCTACGCCTCGACACGGCTGTTCTCGCAACTGACCCGCGCCCTTGACCTGCTGTGGAACGCGCAGCCGCTTCCGAAACCCAACGGCTACGTGGATCGCGCCTTGGCTCAAGTGCAGAAGCGCACGCTTGCGTTCGTCATGGTGCTGGTCGTGGGGCTGCTGTTGGTTCTTACCACCCTCATTCAAGGCGGTTTGGCGGCGGCTCGACACGCTTCTGCCATAGATATCTCGTTGGGAGTCCGCGCCCTGGAGGGCCTATTGTCCTTCGTCACGACGGTCGTGCTGTTCTTTCTCTTGTTCCGCGTCCTTCCGCGCACGCGCGTCAAGAACTCCGACGCTCTAGTGGGCGGTGCAGTGACGGCGCTCTTGTTCACGATAGGCTCGCTTGCTGTCACCACATACGTATCGTACCGGGATGTCAGCGTGTACGGCGCGGCCAGCGCGGTCGTCATGTTGATGCTGTGGGTACACTACAGCGCCCATGCTTTCTTTCTTGGCGCAGCTTTCACTGCGGCGCATGCGCAGCGAAAACAGAGGTGAATATGAAACAGATCGTCCTAGTCGGTAATCCCACGGCCCAATCTGGGAAGAACGCCGCGCGCATCGAACGAGCGCGGGAGCTTTTTCGAGACCATGACATCGACGCCGATCTTTTCTCCACCCTGCCGAACGGGCAGACCATTCCCGCCCTCGCCAAGCGCCTACGCGAACAGCACGACCCTACCGTTGTCAGCATGGGTGGCGACGGGACTTTTCGCGAAGTGGCAGCTGCAATCCTGGAGTCCGGCCGCGCCGCAGACGTGAACATGGGCATGTTGCCCACCGGGACAGCCAACGATCAAGGCAAGAGCTTTGGACTTGAGGCCACGGAAGCGGCGCTGCCTCGCAATGTGGAGGTGATTGCTCTGGGCAAAACCGCCGCCCTAGACGCTGGGAGGATCGAGCTATGCGACGCCGCCGGCGCCGTCGAGCGTAGTGAGTACTTTTTCGATTCAGCCGGTTTTGGGCTCAGCGCGCGAGTCCTTGCGGTGCGCAATCAAGACAGGGAAGTCGTTGCAACTCTCGGCCCACTCAAAGAAATCTATCGGGACCACTTCGTCTACGCTGGCGCGCTATTGCGCACCTTTTTGGAAGCTCAGGTCATCGACGACAAGTTCTCGGCTGTCGTGGAGGCGGATGGCGAATCCCACACCTTCCACGGGCTGACAGATTTGGTCATCAAAGGAACTCGGATCTACGGCGGCGCGTGGGTTGTAGATCGCAACAGCAAACCCGACGACGGTCGCTTCGAATTGATCGTGTTCCGCAGCAAGCGCGAGTGGGCCAGCAAAGCCATCGTCGACTTGGACGGGAACCCGCTCACCGAGGAAATGCTAAACGAGATCGGCGTAGAACACTCAAAGCCCATCTCCGCTTGCCACTTCGACGTGACCTTGGCCCAAGAGGGAGAAGTGCCGGTTTTTGCCCAAATCGACGGCGAGGAGTTTCCCTGTTCCTACCAGTTTCGGGTCAGCGTGCTGCCCCGGGTGATCACTTTGATTGTGCCGTGAGCACTCGGAACGTCCTCTTTCAAGCCGAAGATCAGCAACTCGGGGCCGTTCCAGCGTAAGCTGCGGAAGTCGAAACCGTTGAGCTTATCGTGCGCTTTTTGCCCGTTGTCTTCGTGATGATCTGCGCTTGTGGCGCGCCCCAGCCCAAAGCCAGCGGGCCCGCTCCGGCTTCGGCCTCGACGCAGCCCCCCGTCGCCACCGATACTCGGATCGCGCCGGAGATCGCGGAAGGCCCCGCCACGGCCGCACCCACGCCGTCCGCGCCTTTGGTCATGGTGGACGAACCGCTTTCCGCGACCGCCGAAAACGCCACGACCAAGCTCCTGGCGCGGGGTGCGGTCGGCGCCAGTATCGCAGCGGACGGAAAGACGCTGCTGGTCGTGCCGCGGGGACGCGGAGCCGAAATCAGAGACTTGCAGGGCAAGCTCTTGCACCAGCTCAAAACCCACCACGTCGAGCGTAGTGCGTTTTCACCGGACTCGAAGTTCGTCGCGCTGGACGAAGAAAACGGCAGCACCAGCGTATTTGAAACCGACACCGGCCAGTTCGTACAATCGAATAAAGGCGACCATCCCGCGTTTCTAGACAACCGGCGCCTCGGTCTGCGAGACGGGTGCCACGCCCGCGTCGTCGACGTGACTCGCGCGGCAACGGCGGCAACCCTGGGCAAAGCTTGTGGCACGGTCGTGCACACCAGCCTGGACTACGGCACCTGGTGGGTGGCCACACCGGGTCGCTTTCGCCTGGGCGTGCTGCAGACCTTCGCAACCCTGGACGAGGTGCACCTTCCAAGCGGCCGTCGCAAGAGCCTGATCCAGGGCGGCGCGGGCAGCTTCTTTTTGGAGCCGATCATTTCCAAGGGCGGAAGCCGACTGTGCTTCCTTCAGTCCGACCTCAGTCTGCATTGTTCGACCCTGACCGGGCCGCCCGCAGCGTTTCAGCTACACGGCGGCCCCGTGTTGCGCAACCCGGTGTTTGACGCTGCGGGCGACCAAGTGCTTTTCAGTGTGGGTCCCGGTGAACACGCCCCTCGAGATGTGTTCATCGCAGACCTGCGGACCCAGCGCGTACGGCGCGTGCTCAAGGCCAACCACGAGTGGTGGGACTTCTTGCCCGGCGGCACGCGAATCGTTGGGCATGGCGGTCCGGAGCGACTGACCGTGTATGACGTCGCTGCAGATCGCGCGTTCGTAGTTGGCAGAGCTGGCGAGGAGTGGGAAGGCCTCAGCCTGATGCCAGGCAGCGCCGAGCGGTTCATCGCGGGCAAGGAGCGCGGCGGAACCCGGGACTTGTTCTGGGTGGATCTGCCGCGCTAGGGGGCGTCGCTCAGCGCACGAAGTGCGGGGCGCCACGTCCTAGACAAACTCAGCTTGGCGCAATTCGAGCGCTCGTTGGCGCAAGCTGGACACTCGGGGCTGCGATCTCTTCGAGGGGGACCAGCTAAGCTTCTGCCATTGCGCACCCGAAGTATCGTCGTTCTCGATGTTTCCGACGATACGGAAGTCGTCGTAGTGACTCAGTCTGGGCGGGTCTTGGCACGGTCCGCCGCCGTCACCGAGACCGAAGCAGCGGACTGGGTCCAAAACCACACGACGGCGGAGCGCTACGAGCTCGACCGCGTTGCGCAGCAGTTCGCCGATGACGTCTCCGCGCATTTCTCTGCAGACGCCGAGGGAACGCTCCGGGATTGCAACCAAGGATTCTTGGACTGCTTCGGCTTTGCCTCCAAGGCCGATGCAGTCGGCAGCTCCATTCTGGACCGCTTTCCAACGCAAGCCGCCAGTGATGCCTTCTTGACTACCCTGCGCGCTACAGGTCGCGTGCGCCAACAACCCGTGGTCCTCTCTCGCGTGGACGGTCAGGAAGTGCACGGCGTGCAGAACGTGGTTCTACGCACTGACTCCTCCGTCGCAATGCGCGGCTACATCGTGGACCGCACCGAGGAGCGCCGGCTGCAACTCGAACTGCAACGCTGGCAGCGAGTGGATGCCATCGGCCGGCTGGCGGGCGGTGTGGCCCACGATTTCAACAATCTGCTCACCGTCATTCTCGGATACGTCAGCGCCCTGGAGCGTCGGCTCAGTGGTGACCAGAAGAATATGATGACCGAGGCACGACTCGCCGCGGAGCGGGCTGCGGAGCTCACGGCTCGGCTTTTGGCCTTTGGAAGGCGACAAACCTTGCGGGTCGTTCCCTTAGAAGTCGACGAACTGATCCGTAACATGATCCCCCTCGTTTCTTCTGTGGTTGGGGAGCGCGCGGACCTCAACATGCGCCTTGAGTCGGATGGCGCCTGCGTGCGGGGCGATGCGGCCCAGCTCGAACGTGCGTTCATGAATCTTGTCATGAACGCCCGCGACGCGATGCCCGGAGGCGGACAGCTGACGATCACGACAAGTCAGCTGCAGCCGGACGACCAGTATCGAGACAAACACCCCTGGGCCAAGGCCGACCGCTACGTCGTGCTCGAGATTTCAGACACCGGCACCGGCATGAGCCAGGACACCCTCGATCACCTATTCGACCCATTTTTCACCACCAAGGTGGTGGGCGAGGGAACGGGTCTCGGGCTGGCCAGTGCCGAAGGCATCGTCGAACAACACGGCGGCGCCATTCGGGTCGAAAGCACGGAGGGTGCCGGCAGTCGGTTTTTCGTCAATCTGCCTCAGTGTGCCGGGCCCGCGCAAAGCCAACCGTCCTTGGTCCTGCCCCCGCTCCGCGGTGGGACTGAACGGCTAGTGATCGCGGAGGACGAATCTAGCGTGCGAAGGGCGCTGGTACACTCCCTTAGAAGTCGAGGCTACCAGGTGCTGGAAGTCGAAAGCGACGAACAAGCCCTCGCGCTGCTCTTTGCCTCGCCCCCCCCCGCGCTTTATGTCCTGGACATCGTCATGCCAGGCATCGGAGGCCTCGGCGCTTACGAGCGGCTGCGCGCCGCGCAGCGCCAACTACCCATCGTCTTGACCAGCGGCTATTCAGGCGAACTGCCAAGTGAACGCTTCGCTCGCGATCGGCACGCTTACTTCGTGCCCAAACCCTATTCGCCAGAAGCAATGATCCGACTCGTTCGCCAAGCCCTGGATGGCCGCAAGGAAGGCACGTAGCCGCCGCCCGAAATTCGGGGCCGGTGCGCCGGGCCAAGCAGGCGCAACGGATCTGTCTGGCCGAAGCGCAATTTTAATAGGTTCGCGGAGCCTTGGTCTCATGCTCCACTTCGATGTGGTGACTAGCGCGCTGGCAAAGAAGGGAGCGGCGGCTGTCAGCGGGATCTCGCCAAGACCCCCCAGAAGGCCCAAGGACTGGATCTGGCTGGAGTTCTTCGCTGTGCTTGCCACCCTCGTGGCCGGCGCGGTGCTCCGCTACTGGCTTTCCACGGTCGTGCCCTTTGATGGCATTGAAGTCGCGGTCTTAGAGAATGCAACCGACCCCGAGCGTGCCATGCGCGTTCCGTTCATCATGATCAACGGAGTGAGCCTGTTGGCTCTGTATGTGCTGGTCCGACGTTCCGCCGGTGTGGGGCCTGCGTTAGCAGCCCAGCTGGGGCTTCAGGCGAGCCTTTCGTTCCAACACGAAGCCCTACGCGTGCGGCTGTGGGCCCCCATCATCTTGCTCGCGCTATTGACAATGACTTACTTCCGTCTGGCGCGGCCTGCGGGTCGCGCGCCGCGACGCCTCCAACACGCGGGCGTCCTGCTGGCCGCCGCGCTGGCCCTTCGTCTACTCTCTCTGCTGTCCGGGATTCCAGCACAGCTTCGGCAGATCCCCATAGACACCGCCGCGGACGCCAACGCGCTGCGACGCGCAGTCCAGGCCTGCGGAGCGGGCGCCGAGCTGCCGCTGCAGCAACTTCGATCCTGCGATATCCCGTGGCCGACTCAGCGATCACTGCGGCAGCAAGAGGTCCTATGGGAACACCAGCGGCGCTTGGGCCAAGACGCCGTCGCTGTGTATGCCGCCCGACAGCTGCCAGCGCAGGATTCCGTTGCCTACGTCGCGCTCGTCGACGCAGCGGGCGCCGGATTCATCTTGGTACCGGTCGGTCCACTCCAGCAAACCGCGCGGCGCGTAGTGCTTTCCCAGCACTGATCTCCTCTCAGCTTCAGCTGAACTGTTCCTTCACCTCAGGCTTCATGAGCACGATCAGCGCCCAGATCCCGAGGGGCATGGTGAACATGCAGCAGATGTACGTAGTACACGGCAGGATCGCCAGTACCGCACTGGTGATGGACAAGCCGTAGTTCTTGAGGTTCTTCATGCGCAGCGCGCCCACGAACGTCACGGCTGCGGCAAGCGCGAAGAAGCCATAGATGACGGAGCCCATGCCCATGCCTAGCAGCGCGCCAGGGTCACCCGAACCGCCGCCCAAGAAGCTCAACCCACCCGCGAAAAGCACCATCACGGCAGCGAAGAGATACCAAAGAAACGTGCATGCCGAGATCACCATCAATGCGATGGCCGGCGCTGCGACTTGGCTCCGCACGTAGTGCTCGCCTTGCATCGGGTTCATGCCAGGTGCCCCGGGTAGGTAACCTCCCGGAGGCCCCGCGGGCGGAGTGAAGCCAGAGCCGTGAGGCGAGTAAGGCGGCTGCATGCGCGGCGCAGCGTTTCAGGGCGCCGGCCTTCGGTCAACCACGCGCTCTCCCGCGCCGCACCCCACCTCGTTGTTAAGCGCTGAGAATCACGACGGATTCCTAGCTGGCACGCAGCGCGGACAGATTGTGCTAGCTTCCCGCGCGGGGAATCGGGGAAACGGCGGGAGTAGGAAGAGTGATGAACGCGCCTGAACGCGCACGGCAATCGTACAGCTTACGCCACCAGGGAAAACTCGTCGCGCTCACCCGGGGCGAGTTCCTGATTGGGCGCGACACCGCGTGCCACTTCGTCATCCAAGATGACTTGGCGTCGCGTACACACGCGCGCATCGTCGTCAATGACCGCGGCGCGCTGCTCGAAGACCTTGGCAGCGCCAACGGCGTCTTCCTCAACGAAGCGCGCCTGCGCAAGCCAACCTTTTTACAAGCCGGGGACCGGATTTTGGTGGGCACCTGCCAACTAGCGGTGTTCCCCAACAACGGCGATATTCACACCCGCATCATCTCCGACACCCTTCCCGCGCAGCGCAGCAGTAGCGTGCCCCCGGCGTCAGGGGTCAGAGTCGCCGCAGCGCAGCGCGCCGGCGGTCCCCGCTCGGAGACAATCAAAGCAGACGCATTCCAGCTTTTCGGCCGCCTCGCCGACCAGCTGATGGCGCGGGGAGATGCCCAAGGCGCCGCCAGGCTTCTGACGGGCCATGTCGCCAAGGTGATCCGCGGTGCCCAGAAGTCAGTACCGGTGGGAGACGAGCTACTCGACGTCGCTGGGCGCTATTGCCTGAAGCTCGCGGCCGCCACCAAAGAGGGTGTCTGGGTGGACCGGATGGTCGAAATGCACGCGGCGACTCGCCGCCCCCTCTCCACGGATCTCAGCCGAGAGCTCACCTTCGTGCTGCGCCATGCCAGCGACTTCAATCGGCGTCAGCTCGTGGAATACCAAGCCGAAATGCGCAAGCTTGGCGCGGACCTTGGCGGAGTCGACTCGTCCGAGCTGGCGGAACGCTGTCGGCTGATCGCTGAAATCGCCCTGCCCTGAGCCAGCCCACAAGCCGGACCAAAACCTCAGGCCCCCAGACTTGTCGCGCCGGGTCGCCGCTGACAGGATGGACGATTTGGTAGCGTCTTCCACCCTGCTCGGTGACCGCTTTGAGCTCCAGCGCGAAGTTGCACGCGGTGGCATGGGCGCCGTGTATCGCGCCCAAGACAGGCAAACCAAGGAGGCGGTCGCAGTCAAACTCATGACCGCCGAACGCCCCGAAGCAGCAGAGCGATTTGAGCGAGAAGCCACACTGCTCGCCACCCTCCATCATCCCGCCATCGTGCGCTACGTGGCCCATGGTGTGAGCGACAAGGGCAGGCCATGGCTCGCCATGCAATGGCTCGACGGCACGCCACTATCTGCGCGCTTGAAGAAAGGCCCGCTCAGCTTGCCAGAGTGTGTCTCCGTCACCAGACGGGTCGCGAGCGCCCTTGAGACCGCGCACGCTGCGGGCATCGTTCATCGCGACGTTAAGCCGAGCAACCTCTTCTTGGTGAACGACGACCCAGCGCACATTGCCGTACTCGACTTCGGCATTGCGCGGCATGCCAGCGGCATGGACGAGGTGACCGCCACCGGCGAAGTCGTCGGCACGTGGGCGTATATGTCGCCGGAGCAAGCCATGGCACAAGGCACTCTGGACGCGCGCACTGATCTGTTTTCGCTGGGCTGCGTGAGCTTCGAATGCTTGACGGGGCGCAAGGCGTTTCACGCCAGGCAGCAGACCGGCATCCTGGCAAAGATTCTGTTGGAAGACCCGCCAGCGCCGAGCAGCATCAACGCGATCGTGCCCGCCGCATTGGATGACCTGGTCCTGCGGCTGCTTTCCAAATCTCCGGCGGCGCGACCCCAGTCCGCCGCTGCGCTGCTTGCGGAAATTGCCGCGCTGGGGGACCCGGCCCAGTTGCCCGTGCGCCCGCGCAGTGTGCCGCCAACGGGCATCACCACTCAAGAGCAGCGTCTGCTGTCCGTCGTGCTCGCGCGCGGGCTGCGTGAACCAGACGCTACAATTGCTGCCCACGACACGAGCGACCCGACACGGTCTTTGTACGCCATCGCAGAAATGCACGGGGCGCGGCTTCACTTTCTGGCCAACGGCGTCCTCGTCGTGACGATTTCCGGCCGCGGGGCGCCCACGGACCACGCGGCCAGGGCGGCGCGCGCCGCGCTGGCGCTGCACGCCTTGGAACCACGTGCCATGTTGGCCTTGTCCACCGGTTTCGGGGTGATTGGCGACGTCATGCCGGTCGGCGCTGTCATCGACCGCGGCGTGGACACGTTGCGCAGAGCGGGCCCGGGCGAAATACACGTGGATGCCACCACCCGCGACCTCGTCACCTCGGGCTACGAGATCAGGCAACGCAGCGGAAGCCATCTGCTCGAAGGCAGTGCGGACGGCCGCGGCGTCGAACGCAGCGTGCTGGGTCGCACCGTGCCATTCGTGGGCCGCCGGCAAGAACTTGCGACGTTGTGCGGGTTGGTTCAGGACGTAGCCGAGGAAAGCAACAGCCGCGCCGTGCTGCTCTCCGGCCCGGCGGGAAGCGGCAAGTCTCGACTGCTTCGCGAAGCGTTGTCCAGCCTCGATGCACCGCCGGCTTCTGCCAATATCTGGTTCGCTCGCTGCGACCCCGTAGGCGCCGGCTCTGCGCTCAGCCTGGTCCGATGGCTACTTGAAGACGGCATGGGGCTGACCGGCACGACCGGCGACGTGCGCAAAGCTCTGCTCGAGCGCCAGCTGCAACGTCTGCTCGGTAGCTTGTCCCGCCGTGAAGAGACGTCGGCAATGCTCGGGCACTTGCTTGCGGTGGAGGAAGCGAATCACCCCCTGGTGCGTGCCGCCCAGCGGGAATCCCGACTCATGGCGGACGCGCAGCGCCAAGCAGTATGCGAATTGCTCACTGCAGAGTGCCAAGAGCGGCCTCTGGTGCTTGCACTCGAAGACTTGCACTGGTGCGACAGCGCCAGCATTGCCGCACTCGATAGCGCGTTGCGCCAGCTTGAAAGCCTGCCGCTAACCGTGATCGCAACCGCGCGTCCAGAGGTGCACGAGGAGTTCCCGGGACTGTGGCAACACCGCAACGTGCTCGAACTACGCCTCGCACCGCTATCGAATAAGTCTGCTCAACGCATCATTCGGTCTGTGCTGGGAGCAGGCGTTGCGCCGGAAACCGTGGCCAACATCGTCACTCGAGCTCAGGGAAACGCTTTCTACCTCGAAGAACTGCTACGCGCGACCGCCGCCGGTAGCAAACGTCTGCCCGATACCGTCCTTGGGATGGTGCAGTCTCGCTTGGACGGTCTCGGTACCGACCACAAACGGCTGCTGCGCGCTGCAAGCATTTTCGGGGAACGTTTCGAACTCGGGGCCGCGCAGGCGCTGCTTGGGGTTGATGCAGTACGCCTGCCCGTTGACAACATCGTTGCCGACTTGCTGGAGCGCGAGATCTTATCTCAAGAAGACAAGCAGTTGCGATTCCGTCACGGCTTGGTGCGAGACGCCGCCTACGCGATGCTGACGGACAAAGACCGCGCCCTAGGGCACCGGCTGGCAGCAGAATGGCTGCGGGATCGCCCCGATCCCGACGCTTTCGCCATTGCCGAACATTTTCGACGCGGAGGCAAAGCCGATCAAGCAGCACCGCTTTATCTTGTGGCCGCAAAACACGCTCTTGCCGCGGGAGCGCACGAACGTGCGCTCGAACACGTGACGTGCGCCCAGGAGGGCGAAGTCGCCCCGGCGCTTCAGGGGGCCCTCTTTGCGGTCCGCGCAGAAGCCCAGCGCTACTTGGCGGATCCAAAGCAAGCCCTCGCAAGCGCTCGGTCCGCACTCTCCATGCTGGAACCCGCCCGCGAAGACTACTTCCATGCGATGCGCGAATGTGTTCTCGCCGCAACCCAGCTGGGGGATTACGCCGCCGCGCTACGGGCAGCGAAATGGCTCTCCGCCACGGAAGTCCTCCCGCCGACGTGCTCCCTGCGCGCCATCACTCTATTGCGGGTCGCTACGGCACTGCTCGAGGGAGTCAGCGGCACAGAGATTGACACCTGGCTCGCGCCCCATGTGGACGAGGTCGCGCAGCAGGCCCGGGATGAACTGCAAGTGCGCGCCTGGTTTTGTGTGTATCGCTCTCTGCGTGCGCACGTAGACGGGGACCTTGAAGGTTATGTGCACGAGACGGAGCAAGCCGAGATGGCCATGCGCAAGCTCGGCGACGCGCGCAGCGCGTGTGTATTCGGAATGAACCTCGGCTACGGCATGGCGCGCATTGGCGAGCTTTCACGCGCCGTCGAAGTTCTGCTCGAAGCCGAACGCCGGTCGCGGCGCCTGGGATTGGTGCGCACGGAAGTTCAAGCCACGACCAACTTGAGCTACGCGCTCTTGTGTACGGGCAATCTCCCCGCCGCCGCGACCTCCGCGTCCCGTGCCGTTGCCGCCGCGCAGAAGATCGATGCATCGGCACTTGAGTGCGTGGCGCGAGCCTATGCATCGCTGATTCAGCTAAGCATGGGTAATACAGACTTGAGTTTGGAGCATGCCCGGCTCGCCGTGGAGCTCGCCACCACTCAACCGGGACTGATGCCCATGTGCCAGGCTGCGAAATCTCGCGCGCTGCTCGCTCAAGGCCAGAAGCAAGCCGCCCTGGAAACCGCAGTTGCGGCCACCGCGCTCGCCGATGCCTCGAACTCTGCCGTCGAAGAAGCGGGCTGGTGCGCCCTGGCTTTGGCAGAAGCGCAGCTTGCCACTGGCCGGGACGGCGAAGCACGCCGCACCGCCTCTGCAGCGAGGGACGTGCTCCTACAGCAGGCCGCGCAGCTATCGAGCGAGCCCCACGTGACGGCTTTTCTGGCTTTGCCGACCATCAAGGAAACCCTGGCCTTGGCAAAGGCGCTCTCGTTGGAGCCGTGACGCGGAGTTCTTCCTCGTCGCGCGTTGTACCTGGGGCCCGTGCGCGGTACTGCTTCCCTGTGGACGAGGCCTCCCGCGAGCCTGAGCTGCCCGCTTCGTTTTCGGGCTTCCTGAGTCAGACGCAGCATGCGCTTGGCGTACTCGACACGAGCGGCCGCGTGCTCAGCCTGAATCCCGCGGCGGAACGCCTGCTGGGGTGCTCGCAGTCGCGTCAGCTCGGGAAGTGCATTTGGGACCTGGCGCGTTCCAAGGACAGCCCCAAGTTCCGCGAGCAGTTGGAATCAGCCGTGCGACGCGCTCTTTTGGGTGAGAGCGTGACCGTGAGCGCCGAGCTGGATCGCGATGGCGCCCGACCACACGTGGATTTCAGTTTCGCCCCGTTCCGCAATGACGCGGACGCAATCACTGGTGTTCTCTTCGAGGGCATCGACGTGACAGCACGCGTTCGAGCGCAAGCAGCACTGGCGGAGAGTGAACGGCGCTACCGAGCCATCTTTGACACGAATCCTGCAGTGAAGCTCATCATCGAGCCCAAGACCGGACGGATCCTGGACGGGAACGCCTCTGCGGTTCAGTTCTACGGCCTACCACTGGAAGAGTTGCGTCGCCGACGCATCCAAGAGATCAACACGCTTCCCGAAGCAGATGTGCAGCTGGAGATGAAGCGCGCCCAGACCGAAGAGCGCTTGTTCTTCAATTTCAAGCATCGCGTCGCCGGTGGCGCGGTCCGGGACGTCGAGGTCTACAGCGGGCCCATCGAGGTGGATGGGGAGAAACTACTACACTCCATCATCATCGACGTCACGGATCGGGGCAGACTAGAAGAACGGCTAGCGCGCTCGGAGCGTATGGAAGCCATCGGGCAGCTCGCAGGCGGCATAGCACACGACTTCAACAACATCCTGACCGTTCTGCTCGGCTATGTAGAATTGGCCATGCGCTCCCTGCCCGACGACGCACCGGCAGCCGAGCACGTGCGCGAAATCGGCAATGCCACGCGACGCGCGTCGGATCTCACCCAAGGACTGCTCAGCCTGGCGCGCAAGAATATCTCGCAGCAGCAAAAGGCAAACCTTGGGGAGATCGTACTGCATACTGATCGTTTCTTAAGGCGCTTGATTGGTGAGCAGGTCGAACTCGTGGCTGTCGTGGAACCAGACTTGCCATTGGTGGAGATCAACACGGGAAGGTTCGAGCAGGCACTTCTGAATCTGGTCATCAACGCCCGGGATGCGATTGTGGATCGTGGGCGAATCACCATCGTCGTCGAGCATCTGCAGGACGTCGTCATCAACTCTGCGCGCCCCGGAGCGGTGCGCATTGCCGTAACAGACACCGGAGCGGGCATCGCTGATGTCGATCTGCCGAGGATCTTTGACCCCCTATTTACGACCAAGGAGGCCCAGGGTGGAACGGGCTTCGGGCTCGCCACCTGCAAAAGCATCGTCGAAGCGGCGGGGGGGAGCGTTTCGGTGAATACCCAGCTTGGTGTGGGCACAACGTTCAGCATCTTGCTGCCCACCAGCGAGTCGGTGGAGCCAGAAACACAACAAGCGGCCAGGCAGGAGGTGCGCAACGTCTCAGCGACGGTGCTGCTGGCAGAAGACGAACCGTCCGTGCGCCGACTGGTCGCGAGCAGCATGCGCAGGGCGGGCTTAAACGTAGTAGAGGCCGAGAACGGAGACGTCGCCCTACGCATCTTCACCGAGGACCCGACGCGCTTTGACCTGCTGGTAACCGACGTGGTCATGCCGCTGCTTGGCGGACCGGAGCTGGCGCGACGGGTGGCGCAGCTGCGTTCCGACCTGCCTATTCTGTTTGTCTCCGGCTACCCCGCGGATCTGGATCCGCGTGTCCTCGACAACGAAAGGAGGGATTTTCTCGCCAAGCCCTTCACTACGCCGGCGTTGCTCCAGGCGGTGGACGCGCTACTGCCTCAGGATGTCGCTGACGAAAACGGCGCGGCGTCGCGCTGAGTCAATCGCTCGTTTCGGGTTCCAGAGCCAGCGCGGCGCTATTGATGCAGTAGCGAAGACCCGTGGGCTGGGGACCGTCGTCAAAGACGTGCCCCAGGTGCCCACCGCAGCGGCTGCACAATACTTCTGTGCGCTCCATGAACAGTGAGCCGTCTTTTTCGGTCTTCACGTGGGCGGCGTCTGCGGGACGCACGAAGCTGGGCCAGCCCGAACCGGAATCGTATTTGTCCGCGGACTGGAACAGCACTTGGCCACAGCCGGCGCAGACATACTTACCTGCTCGCTTCTCGTCCCAATACTGACCTGAGAATGCGCGTTCGGTGCCCTTTTCGCGGAGCACCCGATACTGTTCTGGACTCAGCTTGTCCTTCCACTCGGCTTCGTTCTTCGGCATCTTGTGATCTTTCCAGTTAGGCGGGCGCGCTGGTCCTGCGAGCCGGGTCGGGGCACGTTCGTTACAGGCAAGGCACAGCGCCCCGCTGGCAATCACCCAGAAAAATATTCGGCGTCGCATCCTATCGGTAGCATACGCGCCCCGGCCCGAGCCGGTTACCGCCGGGCACCACCGACGCGCTGCATTAGTAAACCTGGACGGACGTCACGACCGTTTGCGACCCTCCAGAAAACCCATCGATGCGCGTGGTCTGCAGTTTCTCGCGGATGCAGGTGGAAGTGGGCGTACCGGCGTACGGCGCGTTGGTTACCTGAACGTTTTCCACAGAGCCGGATGGCGCGAAGATCACGCTGACACGCACGGCTCCCGGCGGAGCGCCAGCCATGCGGCAACGCGCGGCGGCCTTAGAGGACTCGGCGAGCGCGCGCAACGCGACGGCGCGATCAAATTCGCCGCCCCCCCCAGCCTTTTCCGGGGTTGCTTCTGCGGGCGCTTCGGGAGCCGGAGGTTCTGAGTCTTCCAAACTCGGATCAGGCGCCTCCGCGCTGGGCGCGGGGACTGCGGGCTCAAGGGGCGGTGGCGCCAGCGAAGCGGTGGGCGTCGGCACCTCAGGCATGGGCTGGGGCCGCGCTTGCCCGACGGTGGGCTCAGAGCTCGCCGCGCCCTTCGGATCAGCGTCGCTGCCGCCTTTCAGCATCCACCACCCGCCAAGCAATACGGCAGCGCCGAGCACGAGCCACAGGAGCCCGTTGGAAGACTCCGGTGGCGCCGCAGCAGGCGCCGGGTGGCTTTTGCTCTTCGAAGCCTTTGCCTGGGCTCCGGCTTTTTGGGGCTTCGCCGCTTCCTTCTTCCCGCCATCGTCGTCGTCTGACTCGTCATTGTCGTCTGACTCGTCATTGTCGTCTGACTCGTCATCGTCGTCTGACTCGTCATCGTCGTCTGACTCGTCATCGTCGTCTGACTCGTCATTGTCGTCTGACTCGTCGTCGACGGCGCCGGCGCTGGTCTCCTCATCCCCGTCGGGCGGCGTCGATTCGGTTCCAGAATCGTCCGAATCGTCCGTTTCCGCTCCCTTGGCTTGCACCGCCAACGCACGCTGGGACTCCCTTGCCGCTTCCTCGTCCGCCTCCGCGTTCTCTTTGGCGTCGTACTTCTCGTCTGAATAGTCGCGCAACTCAGCGTCGCTTTTTGACGAGCGCTTTTCGTCTTTGTCTCCCCGCTCTTTTGCCATTCCCCAGCCTCCGTTTCCTGACATGAGCCGCACGCGCGCGGCTGCGCAAGGCACCCTCCGGACGAAGCGCGCTTGCGCGCGGGGACTCTATCACGCCGGACAACCGGCGCTCCCTAGTTAACCGCCGTCAATCTCGGCTGCCGACGAACAACCGAAGAACGTACCAAAACATCAAAGCGACCGATGCAAACAGCTGCAGCGCCGCCGCTACGTAGCGGTCTTCTGGGAAGTGCCGCAGAACATTGGACGTGTCGTAGAGAATGGCGGCGCCGGCAAAAGCGACCATCGCGACGCTAAAGAACGCACCCAGCTTCAGGCCAAAGAGCACGCTCGCGGCGATCAACAGCAGCGCGCACAGGCCCGCCCAGCGCAGGATCCCGCCGAGGAACGAGAAGTCCTTCCGCGTTGTGAACGCAATGGCCGTAAGCCCGGCGAAGCCAAGCATGGTGACGATGCCTGCGCTTTGGATCGCTCCTTCTGCGCGTGCATCCGCGATGTACAGCAGGGGCAGGAATAACACCGCATGTGCAGCCACGAAGCCGAATAGCGCCAAGTACTGCGCCGGTTTGGACGCCGCCGTGTGCGCAACGCGGCTGGCGAGCCAACCCGTCACCATGAAGCCACCGAGCACGAGTAGCCAGTTCGTGCCTGCGAGCATCCCGTAGATGATCGGCGCCAAGCCGCTCTTAAAGAGGCCGTATTCGATGGCCGCGAACGCCACAATCGCGAGGAATAGGTGATTGTATGTGCGCGTGATGAACTTGGCCCGCGCCTCCACGACGGACTCTCCGGCGGCACGGCGGGCGGTGGGGAATGGCTGATAGCTCTGACTCATAGGGTCTCCGGGGTCGCGAATGCATATGGCGGTGATCGCTGCACCCCGCAAGCCCAGGACCCGGTCCACATCGAATTCTTTCGCGTTTCTAGATACTTAGGCCCAGCACCGGGGACAACAGACGAGCGCTGGACCCGCCGAAGCGGGCAGATCCAGCAAGTCCCCCTTTGTGAGCAGACAGCGCTACGATGGAAAGCGAGGTGCCAGCCACCCAAAAGCGCCGCATCGTAGGCCGCTACGAGCTGTACGATTCGATCGCCTCCGGCGGCATGGCCACGATCCATTTGGGGCGACTGCTGGGCGAGGTCGGATTTGCGCGGGTTGTGGCGATCAAGCGGCTGCACCCACACCTGGCATCGGACCCTGAATTCGCCGCAATGCTGCTCGACGAGGCGCGGCTCGCGGCGGGGATCAGCCATCCGAATGTGGTTTCGACCATCGATGTCGTCACTGCCGATGGCGAAATTTTCCTGGTCATGGACTACATCGAGGGCGACTCGCTTTCGCACCTGGTGCGCTTCACGCGCAAGGCAAAGGCCCTGGTGGAACCCGCGATCGTCAGCAGCGTGATGAGCGGCGCGCTGTACGGACTACACGCGGCGCACATTGCGACAGATGAGCGGGGCACCTCACTGAACATCGTGCACCGGGACTTTTCACCGCAGAACATTCTGATCGGCACCGACGGAGTGCCGCG
Source organism: uncultured Myxococcales bacterium (assembly GCA_937872925.1). Taxonomy (GTDB): domain Bacteria; phylum Myxococcota_A; class Polyangia; order Polyangiales; family Polyangiaceae; genus JACKEA01. Next base: position 16,287 of record CALMUT010000328.1, read on the forward strand.
CGTGCTCGATTTCGGAGTCGCAAAAGCGGCCCGGCGCATCGCGCAAACCGAAGCCGGCAGGACCAAGGGCAAATTCTCCTACATGGCGCCAGAGCAGGTGCGCATGGGGGAGCTCGACCACCGCGCCGACATCTTTTCGGCCGGGATCTGCACTTGGGAGGCACTGACCGGGCGCGTGCTCTTCGGCACGGAGGACCCTGGCCGAACGATCGCCAAGGTCATCGAATGTGAGGTGCCAGCCCCCAGCACCCTTGCCCCGGGCATCGACCCAAGTGTGGACGCCATCGTCTTGCGTGCCCTGGCGAAGAACCCGGACCAGCGCTTTCAGACGGCTCGGGAAATGGCCATTGCCCTCGAGGACGCCCTCGCGCCAGCGATCCCCCGCAAAGTCGGCGAGTGGGTCTCCCGGTACGCCGCCGACATGCTGGCAACCCGCAGCGCGCATTTGGCGGAGATGGCGAGCGACCACCACGCACCTACTACGAAGCAAGAGCTCCGGGCGCGCATCCGCACGACGGACAATCTGCACCCAGTCGTGGACCTACCGGACTCGACGCCGGCAGTGCCGGCGCAGGCGCCGGCGCCTGCCCCCGCCGCTCCTCCAGACGTCGCGCCGCCCGCCGCGCCCGCGAAGGTCGCGCCACCCGGTGCGCCCCCACCCGGCGTACCCGCGAAGCGACCGGCCTATGTCGCGCCGCCGGCCATTGGCGACGACGACGAGCCGACGCAACTGTCGGACTCCGCCATGCGACAAGCTTCGGCCCAGGACGACGCCCCAGTCGCGCCCGCTGAAGATGACGACGACGACGCAACGACACGCTTGCGCGAGGCGACCTCGGATCCCCACGCCAGTGCAGAGTTTGTCAGCAGTGAGCCGTCAGCTCAGGGCTTCGCGCCTGTTGCCGCGGACGTAAAAACGCCCATTTCGCACGTTTCGGAAATGAGTGTTGGCTCCTACGCGGGGCCGCCCCGGCGATCCCTTCCGCCCAAGCGTTCCCTCGTTCTCATCGCAGCGATCCTCGGAGCCGCCTTGGTCGCCACCGTGATCGGCCTGCTAGTCGTGATCCGCTCGGGAAGCGAAACGGAAAGCACTGCCGCTGCAGCACCCGAAGTCGACACCACGTCCACCAAGCCCAAAAGCACCGCCGCGCCAACCCAGCCAAGCCCGAACCAGGTCGCGACATCGCCGCCCCCGGTGCCAGTTGCAAAGCTTGTCGCGAGCGCAAGCGCAGCGCCCGAAGCATCCCGGGCAACCCGGGGCGTGCCAGAAGCCTCAGCGGAGCCCCCAAAACCAAAGCCAGCACCGCCCGTCGTGCGCCCCCCCGCCCCCAAGCCCGATTGCAACCCGCCGTACACGATGGAGAACGGCATCAAGAAGTTCAAAAGGCATTGCATGTGATGAAGACTGTACGCGCCCTCTCTTTTGCGACTCTCGCAGTGACCTGCGCACTCTCGGCGCCCTCCCGTGCCGCGGATGCCCCCAGCAAAGAACAATGCTTCGACGCGCACGAACGCGGGCAGTCTACGCGCAAGGCAGGCAAGATCCGCGAAGCCCGCGAACACTTCACTGTGTGCGCGCACGAGAAGTGTCCAAAGCTAGTGCGAACTGACTGTACCCAAAGGCTAGAAGACACCAAGGACGCAGTGCCCACGCTGTTGCTCAAAGCCAAAGAAGCAAACGGCAGCTATCTCTCCGACTTCAAGATCACCATCGACGGGCAACCGGCGCCGCCGGCCGCGACGGACGGCAGCATTGCCATGGACACCGGGCAGTACACCGTGCGTATGGAACTGCCCGACGGGCGTTTCGTGGAAAAGCAGATCACGCTCAGCGAAGGCCAGAAGCTGGAGTGGATCGGAGAGCTGAACGCACCCAAAACGCCAGAACCACCAGCTCCCGAGCCAGTGCCGGAGCCCGAGGCGAAAACCAGCCCGCTGGTATACGTGCTCGGCGGAGTGGCCGTCGTTGGTCTCGGCGGGTTTGCGGCCTTCGGCCTGATGGGCAACGGCAAGCAAAGCGATCTCGATGCGTGCAAGCCAAACTGCGAACGTGATGACGTTGACGCCATGCGCAGCAACTACTTGTTCGCGGATATCTCCCTGGGAGTCGCGCTGGTCGCGGGCGGCGCAGCGGCCTATGTCTATTTCTCCGACAAGAAAAAAGGCAAAGAGACCGCGTCGTATATGGGCGCATCGCCGATCCGTGCTGGAGGCCAACTCACCTTCGGCGGCAGCTTCTAGAGCGCCGGTCAGAAGGCAGCCGCTGCGTCGGCGAAGCGGCCCTCAGGTGCAGGTGACGGTGATTTCGTACAGTGCGGACAGCGGCTGTTGCGCGCACGCGAGCGGACACAGTACGAGGCTGCTACCAACGGCATACCAGCGGTTAGCGCTGTTGTTGCCGCATTGAGCGATGCTCGGAACCTGGCTGAATGTCTGAGAAGCAGGGGAACTGCGTCGCAACGACAGGGTGCCACCGGAGGAATTCGCTGGCGCCGCAAAGCGACACGGGCGCGTGGCCTGCTCCAACCCGGAGCGCACATCCGAGGTGCTGCTCCCATTGGCTATGGCGTGATCGCTGCCGCCGTCTTTGGCGATGCTGTTTAGGATGCCGCCGGAAGATCCCCCTCCCATGTCGATCACCCAAGTCATGACGTGGGGCGGAGCGGCGAGCGCGGCGGCGGCAATGCTTCCGAGGAACGTTGAGCTCGAGTTGCAACTGTCTGTCCCGGATGCCCAGTCCGTGATGATCAGCAGCACGGGCTGCTTGTCGCCACTGGGCGTGTAGGCCTTCAGCGCGCCAGTGCCGCCGTTCAGAATGGCCTCCAGGTGCGCCGGGCCGGCCCCCTGCCCGATGGCTTGTAGTGCATTCGTGATGACGTTGGCCTGCCCGGGCAGCGGCGCAAAATTGATCTCCGGAGGTTGGTAGGCCGCACCACTACAATCCGCGGAGCCGCTTACTGCCGGGGCAACCGACAGCCCGACGTCCATGGCCAAACTGTTGTTGCTCGCGAACTGGGACCATGCCTGCTGCACGTTGTCGAATTTGTTCTGGCTGAACATGCTCAGGGTGCGGTCGACGACGAGATTCAGTGCGACCCCCCGTGGGCTCGCGCTCGAGTTCCCGTTGACACAGGTGGGCGTGC
>CALMUT010000329.1 GCA_937872925.1 uncultured Myxococcales bacterium
ACTATCGGCTCAACGTCGTCCCGATTCATCTGCCTCCGCTGCGGGATCGGCGGGGGAACCTCCCCCCGCTCTCGGGCCAAATAAATCCACCAACCGGCGGGATCCGTCGATCACGCGTGACCCGCGACGACACAAGGACTCTTGGCCCGATGCCAGTCCGTGTGACCGCGCAAGAAATAATCCCACGTGCCCCCTCGCCGTTTGGCCCCATGCCGGCCCGTGTGACCGCGCAAGAACAACCCCCCGTGCACCCGCACCGTCATCGCGCATCGCCGTAGAGCGAGCGGCGCTAAAGCGCCGGAGTACGCCCGTGTTCCGGCGCATATGTGCTTTGGGTTTGGGGTCGAGGCGTTGCCCGACGCGGGGGCACTAATCGCTCCAAGTGCGTCGAGGGACGTTGGTTACGTCGAAGCGCGCTTTCCTCTCCTCGTGAAGCTTGATCGTTGCCCGGTGCTCGGCGGCGTCCAGCCGCTCGCTGGCGCTCGCCCAGCGCCATGGCGCTGGCTTCGGGCTGGACTCCGCCTGCGACTCCGGGCGGGGGGCTTCTTGTGCGAGCGAGCACGAGAGTGGGCGTGGGCGCGAGCGCGAGAGCGGGCGCGGGAGCGAGCGCGAGAGCGGGCGCGAGAGCGGGCGCGGGAGCGAGCGCGAGAGCGGGCGCGGGAGCGAGCGCGAGAGCGGGCGCGGGAGCGAGCTCGGGCGCGAGCGGAACGCTTTCCTCTCCTCGTGAAGCTTGATCGTTGCCCGGTGCTCGGCGGCGTCCAGCCGCTCGCTGGCGCTCGCCCAGCGCCCAGGCGCTGGCTTCGGGCTGGACTCCGCCTGCGACTCCGGGGGGGGCTTCTTTGTTTCTTGTGAGAGAGAAACAGAAAGAAGGAGTCCATGTTACGTATTCAACCTGTCAGTATTGAAATCGCGCGGCAGCTTGGTCCGCTCTTGGATCGCATTGCGCGCTCGGATCCGGATCATGCGCGGCAACTACGCAGAGCGATCAAGGGCGTCGTGCACAACCTCGCCGAAGGCTCGGGGTCACGCGCGGGGCGTCGGCGTAACGCCTACGACATCGCCTTGGGAGAAGCGCGGGAGACCCTCGCGGGGCTGCAAGTCGCTGAGGCCATGGGATACGTGCCGAAGTTGGATGCACGGCTGTTGGAGCGGATGAATCACGTCATTGGTACGTTGGTGCGGATCTTGTACTGAGCGGGGCCCGGGGCGGCCCGCGCCGGCGCGGGCGCCTTCGGGCTTGGGCGCGAGGGCGGGCGCGGGGGCGAGAGCGGGCGCGGGAGCGAGGGCGGGCGCGGGCGCGAGGGCGGGCGCGGGGGGGGGGGCGGGGGCGGGCGCGGGCGCGGGAGGTAGGGTGGGGGGTGGCGGTGGGATGGCTGCGCTTCGGGGGAATCGATTCAGGTGGAGAAGCGGGTCGGGTGCCTTGCGGGGGTCCGAGTGATTCGTTAAAGAGCCCGGTCGACGTTGCGGCCCCTAGACGCTAGGGCCCGCGTGCGAGAAGGGCGGCGAATATGAACGCAAGTAGCTGGCGACTGCTTTTTGCAGCAATCACCTTGGTAATCTGTACTTCGAGCTGCGCCGAAGAGCGCGAGCCGATCAACAAAGTGCAGGCCGACGCGCTGGCCAAGTCGTTCTTCGTGGGCTCCCTTGCGGATCCGAGCGACGACCCCGAGTTCTACATGCGCTCCACGGTGGTCGATGTTGCCGCAGGTGCCGGCGCGGACGGTCTGTTCACGAACTCGGATGCCCAGCCGGTTAGCCGCGTGCGTTGGGAAATCACCGAGGAGCTGCTTCTGGCACGCCTCACCTACGAGCGCATCGACAATACGGACGGAAAAGGCCTGCGGCGCACCCCGGACGGGCAGATCGTCGCGGCCTACAAGGTGGAAAGTCACTTCGACATCAAGAAGGACTACAACCCGTCCACCGGCGAAGAGCTCAACGTCATCGTCGAAAACGACGAAGACCGGCGTTGGTTCGAACGCGAATACTTTCGCATCGACTGGTCGCGCAACCTGATCACCGACGCCTACGAACTCGATACGCTCTCGCAGCTGGGCATCTACTACGGGGTGAAGTGGGACCCCATCGCCTACTACGTAAACGATCCGGCGCATCCCCATGCGCCTGTATTTGACAAGAAGCGAAGCTACTTCGATGTCACCCACAAAGTCTGGGCTTCGCCTGGCGTGGTGCAGGACGAGTGGGGGGACTTTCCGGCGTGCTGGCTATACGGCCGCTTCCCGACGGAAAACTGCAATCCGAGTGAGATCACCATCCGGCAAGCGTTCTTGAAGGTGACAGACACGGACTATGAGCCACTGGAATACGACGGCACCAAGATGGACCAATTCGGTGTCTTCACGGTGGATCGCTTCGGATACGACCGCAGCTACGGCGTCGTCGACGACAAGTGGCGTCGCTTTGCGACCCGTTGGAACTTGTTTCTGGCGAGTCACACCGAAGACCGCTGCAATACCGAGGAAACGACACCGATTGGTGCTGACCCGAATCGAGACGACAACCAGAACGGCACCGTGGACGAGTGCGAGCCCGTTGGCTTCGGCTCACGCTGCGATACGCTGCGCGGACAGTGCACCATTCCTTACCGAGGGCGCCCGGTGCGGACCATCGTCTGGCATACGAATCGTGAGTTCCCGGAGGAACTCTTCGAAGGCACGAAGCAAGCCTTCGACGCCTGGAGCAACTCCATGCGCGTGGGCATTATCGCCGCGCGTGTCGTCGAGTGTCGCCGCTCGGGTGGGGCAGACTGCGAAGCCGAAATGGGCTGGCCGAGCACATGGGCGGATGATTACTTGCCGCCCGTCGGCAATGGCTCCACAGCGGAGGTCCCCCAGATATTCGTGATGTGCCACAACCCGGTCAGCGCAGACAAGGGCGACGACCTTGCCGCATGCGGTCCCGAGGGCACCTCGCCGCGGATCGGCGATCTGCGTTACAACATGGTGAACATCATCCAAGATCCACAACTGATGAGCCCTTGGGGCATCATGATGGACGCGGAGGATCCACTCACCGGCGAAAAGATCGCGGGCAGCGTGAGTCAGTGGGGAGCGGTGCTGGACCGTGCGGCGAGCAGCCTGGTGGACATCCTCGGCCTGATCAATGGGGATATCGATCCAGAGAGCTTCATCACTGGGCAGGACGTCAGTTTCTGGGTGTCCCAAAACAAGCCGGGGGCCTTCGCCGAGGCGGGCGCGCCAATGAGCAAGGCCGAGCTGGACCAGCGCCGCGCAGCGTTCGATCCCAAAGTTCTGACGGAACTGACCGCAGGCCTGCCCCAGGAAAAGAAGAACGTGCCACCGGCCGCCCGTCGCAAAGCGCGGGAGACGGCGCTCGCCAAGCTTGGGCGGCTCGGCCCGGGAAACGCGGCGCTGTCGACACGGCTGTCGAAGCTGCGCGGTTCCGCCGTCGAAGCTCGCATGGTTAGCCCGGAGCTGGCGCAGGCCGTCGGAGCGGACCCAACGGCTCCCGTTAGTCCGAGCGTGATGGAACGCGCGTCGCCGGTGGGGCGCATGAATCCCAACGTGCGGCGAGCACACCAGAAGGCGCGCAGTCTCGCGAATGTGGAGCGCCACGCCTGCCGTTACGAAGCCACGGAACCTGACCATCTCATTGGCATGGCGCGGGCCGCCGCGAAGTTGTTCCCGCGTCCAGATCCGAAGGACAAGGCAGCGCTTGCGGCTTACCGCAAGAGCATCGAAACCTGGGCCCGTCAGGAGTTTTCTCGTGGCGTCATGAGTCACGAAATCGGACATTCCGTCGGCCTGCGTCACAACTTCGCGGCCTCTTTCGATTCCCTCAACTACGAGCCCCAGTACTGGCAGCTGCGTACCAATCACGGAGCTGTGACGGCTCCCTGCGCCGCCGGCACGACGGACGGTTCGGGTTGCATCGGCCCGCGCTTTCGCGATCCGATCAGCGAGCAAGAGATCGACGGCAACATCGGTCGCTACGGCACTAGCAGCGTGATGGACTATCCCGGCGATCAGAACCAAGACACGGTGCTGCCGGGCAAATACGATCGCGCAGCCGCGCGCTTCATTTACGGCGGAGTGGTCGACGTCTGGAACCAGCCCGGCGTGAGTGTGAGTGGCAGCGGCGCAGGCCAGGCCGAGGCCTATGCCCTCAGCGCGTTTACCACCAGCCCGGGCCTCTTCGGCGTGTACTACTTCCCGAAAGTCGACCCGAGCGCGGGTTACGACTTCATTCACTATAGCGAGTACCAGAACCGGTTCGGCCTGCTCGGCGCGTGTCAGGACGACTCCGCTGCGCCCCTTGGCAAGCGCTGCGCGGAGCGCAGCATGGACGTCGTAGACTACCGCGACATGCAGGACTTTGCTTCGGACCCAGACTACGCGGGATTCGCCTGGGCGGTGAACGCAAAGGCCGTGGACGGGACCGGGCGCGTGCGTCGCGGCTATTTGTTTTCGTCGGACGAATATGCGGACACTGGCAACGTGCCTGCCTTCAGTTCGGACGCCGGTGCAGACGCCTATGAGCAGATCCGATTCTTGGAGGGCGCCTACGAGAACCGCTACTTGCTGGACGCGTTTCGCCGTAACCGCGTGGAGTTCAACAGTTACGACACCATGGTGCGCACCCAGGCGCGCTACTTGGACAAGATCCAGTTGATCGCGAAGACCTTCGCTTTTGGGGCTGTGCTGGACGGGGATGCCACGCAGCCGAGCGCCGAGTTCTTGCAGGACGGCTTGTACGGGCCGCACGCCGTGGGCGCCACCGAGGCGCTCGACATGTTTGCTCGCATCGTCACGCGGCCGGAGCCGGGCCACTACTGTCCAGCGGACGCCTGCGGGGTGGGGCAGCCGGCGGGAGTGAGCACGCAGCTCTTCGCGGCTGACAGCGTGCCGTTGCCGGATGTGTTCCTGTACGATTTCAAGGTGCCGCTGGGGCAGGGGCGCTACCTGCACAACGACTACGACTATTCCCAAGGCTACTGGTGGGGCGACTACCAATCGCAAGTGGGTACCTACTACGACAAGATCTGGGCGACGTACTATCTGTCTGAAGCCTTCGACACCTTCATCGCCAGCTCCAAAGAAGACTTCGTGGACTCTCGCTACAAGAACGTGAGCTTTGCGACGGTCTTCCCGGAGCAAGTGCGGCGGCTGTACACCAGCATCTTGACCGGCGATCTGGAGACGTACGCGCCGCACGCAACGGCGCCGACGAGCACCACGGAGACGCCGCTGGGCAGCTTGGGCTACCCAACATGGTCCGACGTGGCTGGGCTTGGCACGCGGCCGGCGAGCGCTTTCCTGGTGGATCCCAATAACGGTTGGAACGAGCAACTCTACGCCCTGGTGTGGGGCGCAGCGTTCTTTCCCACGAACTGGTCGAGCAGTTGGTCGCACGAGGCGCGCATCGCGCTGTTGCCCTCGGAGACCCCGGACTGGCCTCCCAACGAGATCGTCGCGTTCAGCTATCCGCCCTCCGGATTGACCTATCGGGCGCGTAGTTACGGGCACGAGACGCTGTATGGGCGCAGCGTGGACCGGGGCATCGGCGCGCGCATGCTTGGGTGGGCCAATCAGCTGATGGCCCTTGCCTATCTCACGGACAAGGACATCAACGGCGCTCCCATCTTTGGATCCGACGGGCGACCCATGCTCACCCTGGATGTGAACGGGATGCCCCAAAAAGATCCCCAAAACGCCCAGGCCTTCGCCGATCTCCAGAAGTATGTCGACTTCATTGACCTGATGCGCCAAGTGACCGCAACCTTTGAACAACCCTTGGGATCTGGAGATCTGCCCGAACCATGAAATCATCACGAGCTTTCCGCAGCCTGGGCTGTGTCATCAGCGGTGCAGTTTCTTGTGCGTCCCTTGCCTGCGCCACGGGCGGTGCTGACAAGAAGCCTGGCACCGGCGGTAGTGCCGCAACTGACGCGGGAACCGGCGCAAGCGCTGGTGCGGCGGGCAGCGGTGGCGGCTCCGGAAGCGGCGGGATCGCTGGCGGCGGAGCCGGAGGTGTGGACGCTGCGGCAGACTCGGGCCCTGCCGACGCCGCGGCGGACGCGCCGGCCGACGTCAGCGCAGACGCGCCGGTCGACTCGAGCAAGGATGCCGCGGCGGACGCGCCAGGTTTCGATGCAGCGGGTTGCACGGGGACGCCGCCGTCCGGGGGCTGCGCCACCGGGCAGTACTTCCACGTCTGCAAGAACGCCTGTGTTTCTTGCGCGGATATGAGCCTGCTCACGTTTCAGCCTTCGCCGAAACACATGGCATCCGTCAGCGACACCACCGGTGGCGTCGATCAGATCTTTCCCCGCATCGGCTTGGTCGGCACGAAGCTGAGCATGGTGTTTTCACAACGCGTACCCCCGACGTCTCCCACCCATCGGGACTTTGCCATGGCGGACGCTCAGGGCAACGACTGGGCAAACATCAACACGAACCTGGGCAACTTTGTGAACTACCCCAGCGCTGACGAGGTCGCGCCCTTTGTTGTGCCCGCGGGCGCGTTGAGCCCTATCTCAGGCAGCGCAAGCGCTGAGACCATGCTGCTGATGGACAGTGACCGGTCTGGGAAACGTGAAGTCTACCAAAGCGCGCTGTTCAAAAGCCAGGGCTCGCCCGCCAAGCTGGCAGCACCCATCAACGCTGGCACACGGGACTACCACGCCAGCTACGCGCACGCTGCCACTCCGCCCCGGATGTATTGGTCCAGCTTCCGTGCCGGCAAGGGTGGGCTGCACACCTGGGCGCTGACCGGTGGGTCCGCGGACCTGGTTGCTCTGACGCATACTTCAGGCTGTGCGGTGAGCGACGAGGATTTGGAGGCCAGCATCACCGCCGACGGCAGCGTCTTGGTATTCAGCGCGCCGCGCCGGGCGCCTCCAGATTGCAATACGCCGCTCAACGCGGCGCGGCGGAGCTTGTTTGTTGCGTACATCAATCCCAGCACTGGTCAGCCCCTGGGCCCCGCGATGGAGCTGACGACCCTGCGCACAGATTTGGAGAGCGCGGCCGGTTCGACGGCTATCTCGCTGCGTACGCCCGCATTCGAGCCCGGAGCATGCAACTTGTACTTCGCGTCGGACGCCGCCGCGGGTGACGCAGACTTCGACATCTATCGAGCCACGCGCTGATGGGTGGGCGTCTCCGGCTCAACCCCCCCATGGGTCACGAAGTGCTTCCTGGGCAGCGCGCTTTCGGTGGTCTGTCGGGCGCGTCGAGCGCGCCGGTTGCGTCGGGCGCGTCGAGCGCGCCGGTTGCGTCGGGCGCGTCGAGCGCGCCAAGTTCCGCAAGCTGAGCACCGAAGCCCATCGCGATCAGTGGCTGCGCCAGATCGTTGGGCAGCGGCGAAAGAAGCTCCAGCGGATTTCCCGTCAGCGGGTGCGGCAAGGCGAGGCTGAGCGCATGCAATGCCAGTCGCGACAGTCCGACGCGGTCGGAAAGCAGACGGTTGTGTTCGCTTTTGCCGTACTTGGTATCGCCGATGATGGGCAGGCTGACGTGTTTGAGGTGGCGCCGGACCTGATGCAATCGTCCTGTATGCGGCTGCGCCAGCACCAGGGAATAGCGCTCGAAGTTCCCCAGGCTGCGGTAGTCCGTTTGCGCTGGCACGCGTGGTCCGCCGGCACGCCGGGGAATGGCGTGGTCGATGTTGTCGCATGCCTTGGCGGGGCCGCGTACCAGCGCCAAGTAGCTGCGTTGGGTCCGTCCTGCATCGCGCGACTCTTGAACAATGCGTGCGGCGTCCGCGTTCAGAGCGAACAGCAGCACGCCACTCGTGCCGCGATCCAGACGGTGCACCGCGAACACCTGCGCGCCCAGTTGCTGCCCCAAGCGATGCGCGGCGGTGTCGCGCTCGCGCGCCCAGCCGCGATGCACAGCGAGCCCCGAGGGCTTGAGCACGGCGCAAAGCGCGTCGTCGCGGTACAGTATGCGGAGCGTAGACACGAAGGCGCTAGCGCGGGCCGCGTCGTCCGGCCGGGTTGCGCATGCGGCGCATGGGACGCTTTTTCAAGAAGGGCTGATCTCCGGTGCGAATGCGTACGGTGGCTGGCAGTTCGCTGACCACACGGCCTGTGTAGGCATCGATCCCGAACTCATTGCCGTCCACGGCTGCGTCCAGCCGTGCATGCACCAGATAAAGCCCAGGACGTGCGAACGCGCCCCGCGGACACAGCTCGACCAGGCGGCTGGTAATCGTCATCGAGCGCCCGGCCCGCAGTGTCAGGAACGCCTGGGGATCCGGGGAACGCAAATCAGGTTGTGCGTCGCAGGTGACAAGGCCGTCGGGACCCATGACCTCGAAGCTGACCAACTCACGTCGAAAGTAAATGCGCTGAGTGCGCTTGCTTCGGTTCTTCAGCGCCAGACTGATGGATGCATTGATTTCCGCGCGCGCGTCGGAGCCCTGGGTGAGGCGCATTTGGATCGGTGCCTTGTCCAGGCGACTGCGATCTTGCTCCAGGCGCGTCTTTGCCCAGCGGGCGTATTCGGAGCGCAGAGCGAAGGTGGGTGAAGCGAGCTCTTTCGTTCCGCTGCCACTATCCTCGTCGATTTCGTCGGTGTCCTTGTCGAAGGTCTGGGCCACGAAGGGCGGCTTTTGCTCGACGTCGACGGGCACTCTCTTGCCATGCTTCCAGACTGTCTTGGTCTTCTCAGGCCAGCCGAAGCGCGGGCGGATCACCGCGCCGGGCACCAGCCGCCACTGGCCGCCCGCTGCGAAGCAGTACAGTCGTGGATCGAAGTGGTGCACGACGCCTTCTCCAGGCCCCAGCATCACGTAGGTGCGTGCGTCGGGGCGACTGGGGACCAGGCCTGAGGGCAAATGGCAACGCTCGGTCTTGCGTTTGCCTGGCACTTCAATCTCAAAGGAAAGCAACCGCGGATCCGCCACCAGTCGTACGGGCGCGTCGCTGGTGTTTTCGATGCTCATGCGCCAGGGCAGGCGGGGCCCCCGCTCGCTGACCTCAAACGCAAGGGGAGCCGGGTTCGGCTTCTTCGCTTCGTCCGCGGCTTCGGCGCTGACTGCGACGCTGCAGCAGAGCCCAAGGACTGAAATGGCGTGCCGTAAACCCATCATCGTTGGCACTACCACAGGGGAACGGGCGGTCCAATATGGGCCGATGATCCGAAAACCGCGCTACTCTCCCGGCTGTGCGTGGTCTCTATGCCATCGTGGATGCGGATGCTTTGGGGGGCGAAAGCGAGCTCGTGCTGGCATTTGCGTATGCCGTGGCCCGGGCGCGCCCGGCGGCCATGCAGCTGCGCGCCAAATCGTGGTGTGCCCGAGTCACGCTGGAGGTCGCGCGTGCCGCCGCGCAGTGCGCTCGGGACCAGGACGTGTTGTTCTTTCTGAACGACCGCGCTGACCTGGCACTGTTATGTGGCGCCGATGGCGTCCACGTTGGACAGGAAGACCTCAGTGTGGAGCAGGTGCGGCGCATCGCGCCCCGGCTACGCATTGGTGTGTCTACGCACGACGACGCACAACTCACTGCAGCGCTCGAACAAAGACCCGACTACGCGGCTTATGGGCCCGTGTTCCCCACAACCTCAAAGCAAGCGCCGGATCCTGTTGTGGGGCTCGAAGCGCTGGATCGCGTCAGCCTGCGGGCGCGTGCAGCCGGCATCCCCGTCGTCGCGATTGGAGGAATCGACCTCGAGCGTGCGGGCTCCATCGGTGCTTTGGGGGCTTGCGGCGCGGTGATCGGCGCGCTCGGAACAGATCCGGAGGGCGTGGGCGCGCGGGCTCGGGCGCTCCATCTGGCGCTTGGAGGCTCAGGGTGAGTTTGGTCTTAGGCCTGATCATCGGTGGTGCGCTGCTCACCATGGGAGTCGGCACGGGCGCGGTGCTGCGGGGGCGCCGCCGGGCAGCTCAGCGCGTGCTGCCCGCGCCCGCGCCGCGCAATACGGTGCTTTCGGAGCGCGGTTTCGCTTTGGAATTGGGCGACGTCATCGACATCGACAAACAATCCCTGTGGCTCAAGCATGCGTGGCTCGCCCTGGAGGGGGACGACGCCGTGGCGGCATTGCTCTTCAGCGGGCAGGACGTGGTTGTGCTGCAGCCGGGCGCCGGGTTGCGCCTGTGTTTGACCCGGGAGGTCGAGTTGAGCGTCGGTCACGAAGTGCCTTCGGCTTTAGAGCTAGGTGGCGCGCGCTTTGAACGGGTGCGGCGCTTGCCGGTGCGGCTGTTGGTTGTGGGAGATTCCCCATCACCGCCCTTTGACGAGGCGCTATTCAGCGAACTCCGGGGCCTGTCCGGGGAAGTCTTGTGGGTGCTGACCCACGGCGGGTTCTGCAAGGCGTACGCGGGGCGCAGCCTCGACGCGGCCGAAGTCGAGTACTGGGGCGGTGGCTCCCTAACCGTGACGGGCTAGCTTCGACGCGAGCTCAAACCGCGCGCATGCGCAATAGCATCGCCTCCAGGGCGAGGGCCGGCTGCACGTTGCGTTCAACTTCGCGCAGACTCGCGAGCACGATGGCATAGCGCGACGCCCACATGAAAGCTTGGTCGTCATCGGCAATGGCGGACGCTTTGCCTCGGGCTGCGATGTCCTGGGCGACGTGCCCAAGCAGCTCCCGCAGCGCGTGCCGGTCTTCCGGTCGGGACTTGGCAAGATCAAGCAGCGCCGTGGCGTCCGGCGCTTCGAGAGCCCGCGTGACTGCTTCGGAGAAATCCGCGCGCTGTTGCTGCGCCTCGGGGTCGGCAAGTTTCTGCGCCTCGGAAGCGCTCCCGTTCGCGAGGGGGGCCAGCTTCGGATCCATGCCCCACTTCTCCAGCAGTCCAGCGATCACCGCGTCCGGCAGCGGACCGAATCGCACCGCGAGAGTGCGGGACAGGATGGTATCCAACAAGCGATTGGGGCGGCTCGTCAGCAAGATGAATGTCGTTCGGTCGCCGGGCTCTTCCAGGGTTTTGAGCAGGCTGTTGGCGGCTTGGATGGTCAACTCGTGCGCGCCGCGTACGATGAAAACCAGGGCGCGCCCTTCGTGTGGGGCGTAGCCCGCTCGGGACAGAACGACCCTTCGGATTTGCTCCACGCTGATTCCGGTGGCTTCGCTGACAGAGCTGCCGAGCACACTGGCTGGGTACAGCCCGCGTTCGACCAAGACCACGTCGGGGTGGCGCGGCACGTGCGGTTCATCTTCGCTGATAGTCGTTGCGCGCGTGCAAGCGTTGCACTTGCCGCAGGCGAGGGGAGTGGGCGCCTCACAGACCAAGGCTTGGGCCAACGCAAAGGCCACCATCTCCTTGCCCACGCCGTCGGGACCTTCGAAGCGGTAGGCATGGTGCAGCTTGCCGTTTTGGAGCGCACGGCTCAGCGTTTCCACCGCGGGCTGCTGCCCAAGGATGTGTTCGAAGCTCATCAGTTTTCGTCGTTGCCGAAATTGAGGGCGCCGGACTGGACGACGCCGGGCCAGCTGTCCACGTAGCGGGTCTTTTCACCGGGCTGCGAAGCGTCGATCCACAGGGCGTGCCCCGTGAACGGTGCACGCACGTCGAGGTGCACGAAGCGGTTGTGGGGATAGTAGCCGCAACCAACGTCTTTCATGCGGCGACAGGCCCGAAACAGGTCTTCGTTGGCGACGCCCGTGATGAACAAATCCAAAGCGCGCCCTTTGTGGTGCAGTCCATCGTGGGAAGTGCGGCGGTAGCCGCTGATGACGTACATGACCCGCCGGGGGAAGGTGGCGGACAGTCGAGCCACGGCCCAAACCAACCGCGGGTCGAGCAGGCGCACTTCAGGTAGCCACTCTCCGCCGACGCCGTCCGCAGCGGGCTCGAGGGGCAACGGCAGCTCCGGACGCGGCACGCCGGGCGGGCGAGCGATCACGCTCAGGCGATCTAAGGCGTCTACCGCGACCGAGCCGTCCCACTCCAGCAACGTGATCGTGTCGTGCTCTCCACCATAGCGTGCCAAGGTCGCGACGTCCGGTTTCTCCCAGGGCTTGCAACGCCCAGCGGGCGCGACCACGGCTTGCTCGTCTGCGGGGGCGAAGAGCGCGCTTGGCGCGGCGAAGGACGGCAGTGAGAGCCCAGTCAGGGCTAGCGGTGCCGCCGTTAGCGACAGCGCGGGCAGCAGCGCGCTGCTCTCGACTGCGCGCGGCGCACCTAGGAAACGGATTGCTTCTGTGTCGGCTTCGCCGTGCGGTTCGCACGCGGTGGTGCTCCAGCTGAGGCGCCCGCCTAGCCAGTTGCTCGGCCCGTAGCGCCCCTGCCAGAACCCCCGCCACTCCCCCGGTCGCTCGACTTGCGGTTCTATGAAGCGGCGCAACAGCGGCAGCTGTCGTTCCGACGCAAGTCGGTGCGGTGTTCCCCGGGCCACTTCGGCCAACTGCCAGGTACTACCGTTGAGGGGACCGAGTTCAGGCTCCCGGACCGCCCGCTTCGCCGCGCTCGGCTCTGCGACCACCACCGTGGCTATGGCAGTGGCTAGGGCCAGCCACCGGATCGTCGGCGTGGGGGCGAGGGAGAACACGATCGGTGCCCGAAACCTACTTTCCCTGTGCACAGATTTCAAATTGCCGCATTCGCGGCGCCGGGTTTGCCGAATCGATCTGCGAAACGAGTGATCCGATCGACCAACAGGTCGAAGTCCCAGTCGAGCGTCGCCACGTGATAGGAGCGTGTCAGCACGAGGGTCTCGACGGGGCCTGCGACCAGCCGGCCCAAGGCCAGGGAGTTTTCCGGCGGCACGCTGTGGTCCTGAGGCGAATAGGCCACAAGCAGCGGCGTTTTCATGGACAACAGCTCCCGACGGATCCTCGGCAGCTCCGCCAAAAAGCTGTTGCCCGCCGCGGCTGGACACCAGGCGTAGGCGTTTTCCTCGCCGCCTTTGGCGATGTCGTTCTTCACCAAACCCGCTGCTCCCGCGGGCACGATGGGGAGGATTTTTTCCAGCTGCGGGGCAAACTTCGCCAGCAGGCCTTCGCGGTCCAGGACCGTCGAGTTGATCGCCACCACACCGGCAATCTCGGTATCCGGGGCGCACGCCAGGTCGAGGGCGATGGTGCCCCCCATGCTCAGCCCGACGACGACGACGCGGGTCGTTCCACTGGTTCCGCGCGACACCGCCCGGGCAACCTCGAGGCGCCAATCCGCATATTGCGTCCGCTGCATGTCGAGCACATTCGTGCCGTGCCCCGGGAGGCGCACCACTTCCACTCGGAAGCCTCGGGCGGCCAATGCTTCGCCCAGCGGGCGGGTCGACGTGGGATTGCCTGAGAAACCGTGGGAGACGACGATGGTTGTTTGCGCACGGTCCCCGTCGCCGGGCGCAGACCAGGCTTCAGCTCCAGGTAGGATTTCCGAGCTCATGGTCAGATTCGCGCGGCCACCTACTCCGCTGCCGCGACGCCTTCCATCTGCTTCTGCCCGAGCCGGAGCAAGTATAGGAACGTGTCGAAGGCTTCCTTGGCACCGGAATCCTCGCCTTCCAAGAACTCTGCAACCGCGAGGCCGTTGAGCACCGCCAATACCAGAGTTGAAAGGGCACGCATCTGTGGGAACTGGGTGGCGTCGATCTTGAGCACATCCGCTACGCCCTCACTGATCAACCGCCGAGCGTCCTTCTGCAGCAGCGCCGCCCGGCGTTGCAGCTCGGGATCGCGACGGGATGCGCTCCAGACTTCGATGTTGAGATGCATGGCCGTGCGGTTGCCCTCAAGGACCTCCCAGAGAGACTGCAGCGCATGGATCAGGCGCTGCCGAGGCTCGGCGTCCGAAGTCGTCTTGATGGCGTCCTGCACCCGCGCGAGGTACTTGTGCTGGCTGTAGCTCTGCACTTCGTGGATCAACGCGGCCTTGCTCGCGAAATAGTAGTGCACGATGCTCTTGCGGAGGCCGAGCTCTTTGCCGATCTCGGCCAGGGTCGTGGCGCTGAACCCTTTGCGCGCGAAGCACTTCGCGGCGGCAGCGAGGATCGACGCAACCCGCGGGTTGTTCCAGTCCGCTGCCTTGTCAGCCTTCTCAGGTTTTTCCGCTTCGGTTACGTCGGCGGTCGTATCAAGTGTGCTCATGGCTACCTGGCGCCCGGCCATCTGGCCGAATCACCCCTCTCACTCCCGGACCGTTTTGGGCACGTGCCCGCTAGGTCCGGGTAGCGGGTTTTTCCCCCCGTGAGGCGGCCGCTGTCAAGTGTCGCCCGGCCGGCCGTCCCGCAGTGGAAAGAGGCGCAAAAGCGCGGATCTGAACTCTTTTGCCGGGCAAATCAGAAGATCCCGGTCTACGAACGGCCCAATCGCCTCGGATTTGGCGTCTGCGACCCAGTTGTAGGCTTTTTCTGGTGCAATTCCGTGCTGTTCGCAGAGAATTGCTGCAATGACGCTCACGCTGCGACTCATGCCCGCGGCGCAGTGAACCAGGACGTTGCCTTGCTCACGCCGGCGGCGAATGAAGGGCACCGCGACGCCCAGTGCGTGTTCGAACTCCGACTCGCCGTTGCCGCCGTCGAGGATCGGTAGCCTTAGCCACTCCGTGTCGTCCTCGGTCGGACCGCTGATGCGGTCCGTGGGGAACAGGGGCATCGGGCAGAGCGAGACGACCCCGAAGAACGGCGCGTCTGCCCTGCGTGCTCCGGCCAGCGCTTCGCAGCCGGACTGGTAGTCCCCCAACCAAAGCTTATCGTCGATCCGCCACACGTCGCGCAAACCGTGCCACAACTAGGGCGTTGCAGCGATCCCAGGCCCCTTCAGTAGCCGGGATCTTTGGCAGTGGATTTGCCGGACTTCGGTGCCGCAGCGGGTGCCGGGGCTTTGCCAGCCGGCGCCTTTGAAGCAGGGGCCTTTGGCGCGGCAGGCTTTGCCGCAGGTGCCTTGCCCGCGGGCGCTTTTCCCGCAGCGGGGGGTTTTTCCCCAGGGGGCTTGTCCGCGCCTTCGGCAGGCTTGTCGCCTTCTGCAGGATCCGCGCCTTCGGCAGGCTTGTCGCCTTCTGCGGGAGCCGCGCCTTCTGCAGGCGCGTCGGCGGCTTCAGCGCCTTCGTCGTCCCCGTCGAGAAACGGATTTTCCTGCGGCTCCGGTGCCACCACGGGGGCCACCTCCGGAATGCTGGCAACGCTGCTGCCACAGCCGAAAAGAAACACCCCACACACCGCCCCCAACACCAGCTGCCTGTTCATGCGCCGGAGGCTAGCGAATGCTGCCTCGCATTGCCATAGGCCCCGAGCGCATTGGCCTCTTTTCTTCCTGGTCTCGTCCTCGTCCGTGCGTCTCCGAGCGCACCACGTCGTCGATTCTCGGCCTAGCCCTTCTTCTTCTTGGGTTTGTCCTCGCTCTTGTCTGGGGCGGGCTTCGCCTCTTCCCCGCGCCAGAGCGGCATCCCCAGCTCTTCCGTCCAACCGTAGCGACCGTACTTGCCCGGCTCGCGCCACTCGACGAACTCCGCACCACCGTCGCTGCCCCCAGGGCTATCGACGTCCAGCCCCTGGGTCATGACCAGTAACTCGTCCGCCACGTATTCGGGATGCGGGTCGTCTTTCGCGCGCACCGAGTCCCGGGGCATGTCGCCGGTCCCGACGCGCACGATCTGAGTCGTGGGTGGGTAGACGTCGTTCCAGCGTTCACGCACCGCGTGGGCGCCTTCGCGCACGATCCGATAGCGGTGCAATTTGAACCCCGGAACGCCTCGCTGTGAAAGCAATCGCATGCCATGGGGCAGGTCCTTGTCCTGTCGCTCGACCTCTTCGTACGCGATGGCCTGGGTGACCCGGCGGATCAGAGTCACCGTCTTCGTGCGTTTGGGCCCCAGGATTTCCGCTCGTACGATGCCGTTCTTCACGGTTTGGTGCAGCACCACAGGGAAGTCGAAGCTGTTCTTCACCCGAAAGTTGATGGTCGGATAGACCACCGTCGCGTCGAGCCCCATCTTTATGTACGAGCTCGGTCGCGTGTGCGGGTAGCGCTCGGTGATTTCCAGCCCCGCGAAAAACGCCGCTCCATGCAGGGTGCCGGAGACCTGGCAGGTGCCTCCGCCAATTCCATCAACCAGTTCGCCTTCGGCAATGACCAGCGCCACCTTATAGCCGTTCGCCTCGTCCCTCGGCCCCACCACTTCGTTGAAGTTGAAAACCTCACCGGGCAAGAGCACGTAGCCGTCGAACTTCGACGCCGCCTGGCGCAAATTGTAGGTGCGCGCCGCATGGCGGTCGGCACGGTTGTAGCGGGTCTCGAAGGCCCCCAGCACCTCGTCGAACGCGACGTTTCCGAGTTCTGCCGCCACCCGCTTCGGCTTCTGTGGCTCGAAGACCAAGCGTGCGCTGCGGTCGCCGCGTTCGAGCGCGGCGTCTATCTGCAGCAGCGTGGCGTCCACATCCAAGAGCTGACCCAGGATTTCCGGTACGAGCTTGCGTTTCTCCAGGTCCAGCCGCGCGTCCACGGGCACCCGATCCGAGGTGTCCTTGAGGCGCAGCAACTCGGGCAATACAGCTTCTGTGTCGATCACCACGGGAACCGGCAGCTCGATCGGGCCGGGGGTGGCACGTTTTCGGTGCGCGCGCCGCAGTGGGCTCGTCGGATCCCGGGCGTCACGCACCAGCTGGGACAGGCGCACCTTGTCGATCTGTGCTCCCAGGCGACTGAAGCGAAGTGGACGCTTCTTGCCGTCGGGCATCTCGAGGGCGAACTCGCCGGCGACATAGCGCCGCACCCGCTGCAGCGCTTGCTCCGTCGCATCGTCGGAGAGGGCAAGGGACTGTCCCAGAAGCTGGACCTCCGGCGGCGGCTCGGTCTGGGAGCCCGGCGCCGGGGCGCGCGGCACCAGTGTGAGGCCGATGCCCACGCCTGCAGCCACGGCGATCGCGACGCTCAGGGCGCCGCGGCTCTGGACAAGTCGTCGAAGGAGCGATCGCTGCATGGGTCGTTCCTGCCATAACACGGCGCCACCCGAAATCGAGCCGCCGCCGCACGGCACGTTTTGAAGCATACTGCCGCCATCGCCATGTCACTTCCGGAGGAGGTCGAAAAAAAGCTGCCCGCGCTGCCCGCGCGCCCGGGTTGCTACATCTTCCGGGATTCTGCGGGCGAGGCGCTCTACATCGGCAAGGCGACCAGTCTGCGCGCTCGCGTCCGTAGTTACTTTCAGGCGGGCAGCAGCGACGACCGCGGCTTTCTGCCGTGGCTCCGGCGCCAAGTGACGGACTTCGAGACCGTCGTCACCGCAAGCGAGAAAGAGGCGGCGATCCTCGAAAGCAGCCTGATCAAGACGAACAAGCCGCGCTACAACGTGAAGCTGCGTGACGACAAGGAGTTCCTCACGTTGCGCATGTCTTTGCAGCACGCGTACCCACGCCTCGACTTGGTGCGCAAGCCAGACAAGGACGGCGCTCAGTACTTCGGGCCGTATCATTCTGCCACGGCGGCCCGCCGCACTCTGCATCTCGTTGAAAAGCACTTCCAGCTACGAACCTGTTCGGATCGAGAACTCGCCTCCCGCAGTCGTCCCTGTCTGCAATATCAAATCAAGCGTTGCCCCGCGCCATGCGTCTACGAGATCGACGATAGTATCTACGCGCAGCAAGTGCGGGCCGTGGCGCTCTTCCTCGAGGCTCGGCACGACGAGCTTTCGAAAGAACTCGAGTCCCGGATGGCCGATGCAAGTGCGGCTCTCGAATACGAGCTCGCCGCACTGTATCGGGACCAACTGCACGCCGTGCAAACCGCTCGCGAAGCGCAACGCGTGGTCGTGGTCTCCGACCGGGACCAAGACGTCTTGGGACTGTACCGCGAGGGGGACTTGGTCGAACTGTCGCTTCTGTCCGTCCGCGCGGGCCGCGTGGTGGACGCGGCGAGCATTTCTCACAAGCGTGTGGAGCTGCCCGACGACGAGCTAGTCGCGACGTTCTTGCGCGAACATTACGGCAGCGAGAACCTCAGTGCCGCGTTTATCCCCGACGAAGTGGTGTTGCCCGTACTGCCCGAGGGCAGCGGTGGCGTTTCTGAATGGCTCACGGAGTGCCGCCAATCTCTCGGTGGCCCCGCACGTCGCGTGGAGCTTGTGTCCCCGGAACGCGGCACCAAACGCAAACTGCTCGATCTGGCTCAAGACAACGCCCGCCACGCCTTCGAAGAGAAGCGGCGCTCCGCCGACGACATCGAAGAACGCCTCGCGCGCTTGCAAGCGAAACTGCGCCTGCCCGTACTGCCCCGACGCATCGAATGCTGCGACATCTCACATCTCGGAGGCGAAGACACCGTCGGTGCGGTCGTCGCGCTCACCGACGGCGCCCCAGATAAGAAGCGCTATCGTAGCTATACAGTCCGCGGCCTGACCGAAGGCGACGACTACGCCGCCATGTACGAGGTGCTCTCGCGCCGTTTTCGACGCGGCAAGGCGGAGGCCGAGGTCGACAGACACGGCGTGGACGGTGTGGACGGCGGGGGCGGCGCGGACGGCGCGGACGGCGCGGGCGGCGGGGACGGCGCGGACGACGGGGACGGCGCGGACGACGGGGACGGTGCGGACGGCGCGGACGGTGCGGACGGCGCGGACGGCGGGGGCGGCGCGGACGGCGCGGGCGGCGCGGACGGCGGCGTCGCTGCACGAGATGGCGCTCAGGCCGAACAAGCGGCTGACGTTGCCGAGTGGGAGCTTCCCGATCTGTTTGTCGTGGACGGGGGGCGCGGGCAATTGTCGGTTGCGCTCACTGCAGCGCATGACCTCGGACTACACGACCTCGCGATTGTCGGTTTAGCCAAAGAACGCGAGACACCCCTGGGAGAAAAGCTAGTGGATCGGGTGTACCTGCCCGGTCAGAAGAATCCGATCTCGCTGCGTTCCAACAGCGCCGAGCTTTTCCTGCTCACCCGAGTCCGCGACGAAGCCCACCGCTTCGCCAACCGCGGCCGTAAGAAAACCGGCAAGCGCCGCCGCTTCGAGTCCGAACTCGACCGCATCCCCGGCATCGGCGAAAAGAGCCGCACGGCGCTACTGACCCACCTCGGCTCCCTCGAAGGCGTCCGTGCCGCCAACGACGAAGCCATCCTCGCCGTCCCAGGCATCACGCGCCGCCAACTCACCGCCTTGCGCAAGCACCTCAAGCCTGAGTAGCGCACGGTGCCGCCTTCGCGGGGCCGACGCGGCGGGGTTCGGTCACGCGCGACACTGCGTCGGGTGGCGCGTCGCTGTGTCGCGTCTCGTCGCGGGGTCGCCTCGCGCTCGGTCACGTCGCCTGCGGTCCGGCGTCGGTTCGCGCGCGTCGCTCTCGGTTACGCGCGACACTGCGTCGGGTGGGCGCGTCGCTGTGCGTCGGCGGCGCGGTTCATTGCGTCTCGCGCTTCACCGTCGCGTCGCGGGCGTCACTCTGCGTCAGCAGAGCGAGCGCTCTCCGCAGCCGTGCCAAAATGCCTCGCCGATTTGTCGCGACCTGGCCTCGGACGCAACATGAACAATGGCCGTCTGCGTGTCGCGCCGTCGTGTCCCCGCCGTC
>CALMUT010000330.1 GCA_937872925.1 uncultured Myxococcales bacterium
CGTCCTGGATCACGAAAGCGCCGAACACTGGATCAGCGGTAGGGCGACGCTGACGGGCAAGCACGGCTGTGTTTCGTCGAACGGACCTAGTCGACACGGCAGTCCGCCGTTCGGCGCCCCGGGTTCACGAACCGGCACTGACCGAGCTTCGCAGGGAATTCCCAGGGTGTCCGGAATCAGCGCGCAGTTCCCTCGGCAGCTGCGATTGCCCTGGCGATCCAGCACACAGGTGAGCCCGGAGTGTAATTCTATCCGCACATCTGTCGCATCTCGCCTGAGCACCTGCGGCTCCGCGAAGCCAAGGGCTGAAACGTCCGGGCGGATTTGGCCGTGCCGATTGCCCCCCCAACACTCCAAGTGCTTTTCGGGCGAGATGGCACACAGGTGGTCGTCGCCCACCGCGAGCTCGCCGCGCGCCATGCCTCCGGGGTTGAGCCCACCCCAGCCAGTGGAGTGTACGGATCCGTCACTCAGTCGGACGAACTGCCTTCCAGCTGAACGACATTGCGAACCGGGAAAGTGCGACCGCGTCCATTCGAATCCTGGAGGTAGATCTGTCCAGGGGAGGCCACTGCCAGCTGAAACCCAAGGCCGACGGCGGTCGCGCGCGGATACAGGCGGAGCGTGTCCTCGGCGAAGGCTTCCTTCCAGCACGCGAACCCGCCCTTCATCAGCTCCCCGCAAACGTGGCTGTGTTTCATGAACAGCCTTCGCGCAGGAGGCACGCGCACTGGCATCCGTGCCTTTGCGCGCTTTACGCTCTCGTTGTCGCTCGTCGGAGAGAAGCACCACACTTCGCCTTTGGTACTTCGCGCGCACGCAGCGCCGTACCCCACCCGCGCTTCGACGACCTCTGGGAGGAAAGGCACGTAGCGTTGGAGCATAGGTCGCCCGTCGTCGGGTTTGTACCAACACAGCACCCTACCGTCCGCTTCGACTGCGCACCCCACTTGACCGGTCACGTCCAGCGAACGCAGTGGTGCCCGCGCAGAGCGGCGTGGAGCACTGGGCTTTGCCGCGTCGGTCGATCTCGCGCTCGTCCCACACGCTGGCAGGGCCACGAGCACCGCTACACCGAGCGCAGTGCGCGCGTCGAATGAGCCCGACTTGTGCATCGGCTGAGTCCGAGTGGTCGCCACATGACCATCGTACACCCGCTTGCGTCAGCATTCCGCACCCACGTCAACCACGCCCCAACTCCTCCCGCACCCGCGCCACCACTTCCGGCAGCCGCGACACGCGCGGGCGGGTGAGTTTCGATTTGACCTCGACGCCTCCGGCGCCCGCCGGCTGCTCCCGTTGGGTCGGCCCTCAAAAGCCCGTGCAAGGCGTGCAACTGAAGCCGTTGCCCACACTGTGTGAGCCGATTTGTCTCGCTGGCAGTAGCTTGCCGTCCACGACGGCTCTGGAAAACAATTTGGTGGTTTGCGGATCGAGATAGATAAGGTGCGCCACGTTCCCGTTCTTGCGGACCTTCCCGTTGTTGTTGGCAGTGAACTTGGCAAGCGATTGCGGAGTTCCACTGCTCATGTCGAACATTTCTTTCGAATGTTGGGCCCCACCAACGATCAAGAGATTGGTGTCGGGCAGAAAGTTGGCGCTGTGACCGTTCAAAGCAATCGTCTTTTCGCTCGGGGAGTTCCGATCCGTGAGCTGGAGCCCGCTGCTCGACTCCCACCACAGCCAGCGATCGTCGGGAGTAGCGGATAGACCAACGCTGTAGGACTTCCAGATCAACGACGTAGACACAATGTTTGGGGTCACGTCTTTCGGGACTGAGGCGTCCCACAGCGAGGACGTGCTGGGGACCTGTGCTCCGAGCAAGTTGCCGGACCGCATCCACTCGACGCGCATGTTCGGATTGAAGCCTTTTGCCGACACGAGCAGCACCGGCGCCGGCGCAGGCTTTGCAAAATCCACGAGGTACACGCCCGCATTTGGGTTCGCTTGTGTGAAGGCCAGTCGGGAACCTTTGCTGGACCAGCTAAAGCTCTCTGCCGATTGCGGTCCGCTCCACTCAATCACGGGCGCGCCGGTTTGAAAGTTGTAGACGACCAAGTGTGGGCCGCTACCAGTTTTCTGCACGGCAAGGCGCAAGCTTGTGGGATCCCAAGCGTACTGCTCAGTGGCATTGCCCAAGTCCGCGACTGTACCCGGGAGATCCGCGCGCGTCGCGTAGAGCGTGCCGGTGTACCACGCGACCCAGCTACCGTCCTCCGACGCTTGGTAGCCGTAGTGAGACGTACCCCCACCCAACTTCGTCACGGTTTTGGACGACACATCCAGGACGCGAAACTGTCCGGGCGCTTGTCCAACCGTGTATAAGATCCGCGTTGGCGTCAGCCACGGGCCGTTGTTGCCCTTATAGGGCGCGCGCATGAATATTTCTTCGGTTTCAACAAGCTTGTACTCAAGTGACGCCGTCGCACCGGACGTGTCCCACACCTCCAGGCCTTGCTTGTCGTTGGCAACCACCGCGAAACGCTGTCCGTTGTCCGAGAGGTACCCGGCGATCACGTTGGTCCAAAGCAACGGCCCCGGCACGCTTATGGGCACCGGCGTAGGCGCTGCAACGTCAACGATGTAGCCCGTGTTGCCGTTGGTTCGGTAGTAGATCCACGAAGCCGGGCCTAGGTTCGGCGTTCCACCCGTTGCACCCGTTCCACCGCTGCCACTGTCACCACCACTACCCGCGGCGCCGCTTGCGCCGCTTGAACCCGAGATCCCACCCAGGCCACCAGACGCGCTGCCCGTGCCGGCGGCTCCAGCAATGCCTGCCAGTTTGCAGCTTCATGGGGCCAAGGCCTCGTGACTTTTGCAGGGTCATGGGGCCACCCGATTTGCAGGGTCATGGGGC
>CALMUT010000331.1 GCA_937872925.1 uncultured Myxococcales bacterium
AAGCGCTTTTATTTCCGCACGGTAACTTTCCGCTCAGGCCGCGTTGAACCATGAGTGTATGCTAACTGTTTTTGTTCGCAGCGATCCCCCGCACTGCCCCCCACTGTCCCCTCCGTTTCGGATGTCGGGCCGGAAAGCTGGGCCAGCGTGATCCTAAGCGGCGAGAATCGCAACGGAAAGGCGGGGACTTCGACAAACACTGCTCGGGGCGCTACACCGCTGATCCCCCGACGGGCAGACTGTCATCGGGGCCAGAGGGAGGAGCGGACGAGATGGGCAATTTTGTTCAGCGTGACGGATTTGGTAGCGCAGCGGAAATCGAGAGCATCGATCGCTTCGACGCTGCGTGGCAGGTGCGCGGGCACGGACCGCGTCTTTCGGCCGTGCGCAAGGCGGCCGAGGACGTTCGGAACCGTTTCGTATTTGGCGCACGTGCACTGTGTGTGCGCAGCTTGCCCATCACGACCCTCGCCTATCCGACGAAGTACGCGTTTTGGGGAGCTGCGTATTCGCCTGCGCCGTATGTCGTGATGACCCATCGGGCGCTCTTGGTGCAGTTCCACCAACGTGGTCAGCTCAAGACGCTGCTCTTCAATCCCACGGACGACGTCGCTTCACGGGAAACCCCGTATTTCAAGCGCATGATTCGGCAAGTTGGCGACTACGTCGCGTTCAACCTGCTCGCCAAGAAGTTCGACAGTCTCGAGCACCAGCTTTCGCAACTGGGGCTTGCGCCCGGCGACATCGACTACGTCGCTTTCGATCACTTCCACACCCAGGACTTGCGCTCGCTTTTGGGCACGAAAGACGGCGAGTACGCCTCGCGCTTCCCAAAGGCGAAGCTGCTCGCGCCGGCGGTAGAGTGGGACGACTGGGACGACTTACATCCGATGCAGCGGGCGTGGTTCGTGGCCGATGGCAAGAAAGACGTGCGTACGGAAAACGTCGTGCTTACCGAAGGTGACTTCTGGGTTGGCGACGGCGTGCTCTTGCTGTCCACGCCGGGGCACACTTCCGGCAATCAGACGCTGTTCATCAACACTTCGGATGGCGTATGGGGTTGTAGTGAAAACGGCACTTGTGCCGACAGCTGGACACCTATCGAAAGCCGGATCCGCGGACTTTCGGGGCTATGCCGCCGGCAGGACATGGACGTGATCCTCAACGCCAACACCCCAGAGCTCGGCGCTACGCAATATACGTCGATGGTTTTAGAGCGCACTCTGGTGGACCGCCTCAACAGCAATCCCGGCTTCTGTCAGATGTTCCCATCGAGCGAAGTCACACCGTCGCCCATCTCCATGGGTCTCAGACCCACCGTCGTGCATGGCAACATGGTCTACGGGGAGGTCACGCGAGTGGACACGCGGGTCGCTCCCCGCGAAGCGTCTTGGGATCGCCCGGTCGTCTCCGCCGAGTAAGCGCGCAGCTCACTTCTTGGGCGGTGGTGGTGGCAAGTCTGCGCCGATGTCGACGCGCGGACCGTGGGAACGCAGCACTGCCCGTTCGCGCCCGAATTCTTCACCGACTTGACCCTCGACCACGAGTTCGGCAATGCCGACATCGCGGCAGAAGGTCGTGGTGACCTTTCGGCTCCCGGCCTGCTCAACGGTGACCACGCAGTCGCTGAAAGCGCCGGCTGGCGTCGTCAGCGCTTTGCCGACATGGGTGACGAGCACCTCGCCGAAGTCACCTTTGTAGCGCATGCCCTGGGTGAGGGGGGACTTCAGAAGCCAACCACCGCCGGAGAGGCGGATCCCGCTCTTGACCAATTCGAGGCGTTTGGCCCGACCGGCGACGTAGAGCTCAGCGTGTTCCGCCCGGGTACGGCGCACCTGCATGACCAGCATGCCCTTCTCGCCGGAGATTTCGCTTTCGGTGTCGTAGGCGAGCACGGTGTCCGCGAGCAGAGGAAAATAGCGCTCCACGTCCGAGACTTGATTGGGTGCGGCTGGGCTTGCGGCCGGTTGTTTTGCTGCGTTGTCCCCGCAACCCACGGCGATCACCAAGCAAAAGCCGAGCGTGGTCTTTGCCAGCGCGGTTTTGGACAATGCGTTCATGATTCAATGGCCGTGTCGGAAGTAGGAGTGCATGGTGAGAAACACCAAGAGTACCACTGATGCGAGTAGCAGGTACTTCATCAGCGGATCTGGCTGCGTGCGCCGGAGCAACTCTTCGGCCGCCTCGCGCACCGCACGTTTTTTGGATTTTTCGATCAGGGCTGGGACGCCGGCTCGCACCGTTGCGTAGTCTCCGGATTCGAACGCGGCGCTGAGTTTCTTCAATTCTGGGTCCTCAGGGAACCCTAGGAGGAACTGGGGGCGTTCCACCCCGTCGGCGGTACGCGCAGGCTCTGCTTGGCGCGCGCTCGCGTCCGCAGGCTGCTTCTTCTTCTTCTTCTTTTTCTTCTTCTTGGGTTTGGATGCACGGACCGGGGCCTCGCGTTCATCCACAGCGGGAGCGTCGGTTTCGTCCTGGTTTTCGCCGCTTGGCTCGGACATGCCGCGGGACCGTAGCAAACGTGCCCTCTTTGGGCGAGCGGGCGCCCCTTGCACCCACTTAGGCCCGCTTGGCCGACGGCGCGCGGGCACAGGGTGTTCCCTGGGCCCGCGAGTTCGGGCCTAGCCAGCTACAAACACTGGCCACCGCTGCAGAAGAAGCTGCCGCAGACCGTGTTGCACTTGCCACAGTGGTTTGGGTCGACGTCGGTATTCGTGCACACTCCGCCGCAGTAGGTTGTGCCAGACGGGCACTGGCATTTGCCTCCGGCGCAGCTCACACCGTTGGGACATTTGGTGCCACACCCCCCGCAGTTGGCCGCGTCGGTGTTTGTGTCGACGCACTTCGCGTTGCACGAGATCTGACCCGTGGGGCAGGCGCAGGCGCCGCCGACACATGCGACGCCCGTTGGGCAGGCGTTGCTGCACTTGCCGCAGTTCTTGTCATCGGTTTTGAAGTCGAAGCAACCCGGAGTCGGCCAGGTGCACTCGCTTTTGCCTGCTGGGCATGCGCCGCATACGCCTTCGGTGCAGCTAGTGCCGGGGCACTCCTTGGCGCAAGTTCCACAGTGCTTGGTGTCATTGGCCAAGTTGGTGCACACGCCGGGCAAGGTCTTGTCCTTGTTGGCGCAGAACAGAGATCCGGCTGGGCACTCGCAGGCGCCGTTCGTGCATTTGGATCCAGCAGGGCACTTGATGTCACAGCCGCCGCAATTGTTGGCGTCGCTGAGGGTGTCGCGGCACGCGCTCTTGCTGGTGCCCTTGTCGTAGCAAATGGCCTGACCCGAAGCCGCGCACTCGCACGTGGCGTCGTCGTTGCAGATCGCTCCAGTGGTGTTGCCGCAAAGCGCGCCGCTCTTGCCGTTGCACTTGCCGCCGCAGCCGTCCTCGGCGCCGCAATACTTGCCTGTGCAATTCGGCGTGCAAGACGAGCAGGTCTGCGTGGACGTGTTGCAGGTGCCTCCCTTGGAGACGCAGTCCACGCACTGCACGGCGCCGGAACCACATTGGCTGGGTAGATTGCCCTGCACGCATTTTCCGCCGCCGAACCAGCCGCCGCCGGAATAGTCGCAGCAGCCGCTCTCGCAGGCCCACGGATCGCAGTAGTCGTCGGAGACGCACTGCGCCGTTCCGTCGGACGTGATGCTGCAGGTCTGTGGCCCCCATTCCTGGTCGCAGCCGGCGCTGGGACACAACTTGCCGCAGCCGTCCGAAGAGCATTGGGGATAGGTTGGATCGGGAAACAGTGGGCAGGACGCGCCGCAGGGGCCGCAGGCAAACTTATACGGCCAGGATTGTTTCTGTAGGTTGCATGCCTGGCTCCCGCAGTTGGCGCACAGCGCGCCGCCGTTGCCGCATGCGTCGCGCTTGCCGCCTGTTTCACATTTGCCGTCCGCTGTGCAGCAACCGTTCGGACAGGTCGACGGGCCGCACTTCAGACACGCCGCGGGTTGATTGCTGTGACCCACGCCGCAGAACTGTCCGCTGGGGCAATCGCCGGTGCACACACCGCCGCATCCGTCCGCGTCGCCGCACTTCTTGCCGCCGCATTGCGGCTTGCATTCGGCGCATTTCCCGTAGCTACACACGCTGCCGTTGGCGCTGCAGTCCACGCAGCTTGCGCCTTTGCTGCCACAGGTTGTCTTGTCTTGCGCGGTGCTCGTAACGCACTTCCCAGCGGCATCGCAGCAACCCTGTGGGCAGTTGGCCTGGCTGCAGGGGCCGCCGCCTCCGCCTGTGCCGCCAGTGGCACCGAAGCCCCCGGTAGCACCGAATCCGCCGCTGTTGCCGAATCCGCCGCTGCCGGTGATGGTGCAGCCCGCGTTGCAGAGCTGGTTGGCCTGCTGCATACACAGGTCGTCCCAACCCGCCTGGCAGCAGAACTGATCCGCCGCGCAGACCTTCGTGACGCAGGGATCGCAGCCTGAGGTCAGCGGTCCGCCGTAGTCACACACACCATGCGCGCAATTCCCGGTGGTGCCACCCGTGCCGCCCGCGCCCGTGCCGCCGGTGTTCACGCCACCGGTTCCGAAGCCCCCCGCGCCGGCGGATCCGCTACTGCCCG
Source organism: uncultured Myxococcales bacterium (assembly GCA_937872925.1). Lineage (GTDB taxonomy): Bacteria > Myxococcota_A > Polyangia > Polyangiales > Polyangiaceae > JACKEA01. The sequence continues at coordinate 4,564 of CALMUT010000331.1, forward strand.
CGCTGGCTCCCACGCCGGCACTGCCGCCGCCGGTGCCCCAGGAGCTGCCCCCGGTGGCCGCTCCGCCGTCCACTGCGCCGGGGCCCCCCCCGCCGCCGCGCCCCCCGCCGGCCCCCCGGGGCCGCCCCCCGGGGCCGGCTCCCCCCCCCCCTGCCCCGACGCCCGCCGCGCCTGCCTGCCCGCCCGGGCCGCCGCTGTCCCCGCCGCACGCCGGAAATAGAGCAAATGAAAGCGCTCCGACGAGCGCAACTACGCGTCGGTTCATGGAAATGACTCCCCTTGCGGACGCGCCCAAAGCGACGCCCGTGGCCTGCAGAAAATCCGAGTTGGCTCTGTAGGTGCACCTGCACCGAACAGCGTTCATGTGGGATGGCGAAAAAGGGCGCTGCGGCCCAGGAGCGGATGGCTCGCGCTGCGGCGCCGACTTTCGCCGCCGGGACACGCGCGTCCCTCGCTGCGTCCCTCAGAACTGAAAGTAGACGAAGGGCACGGCTTCGGCGCTGGCCATGTTGCGGAGGATGAGCGCGACGCAAAAGAGCGCGGCGGCTTGGGCGGGGGCGGGCATGTGGATGAATGCCTGCTGCGACTTTTGGTACCAACGCTCGGGGACGAAATGTGACGCCAGGCCGAGGGCGAGGATGGCAACGACGGGCGCGGACAGGTTTGGGTGGTAGCTGGAGAGGCTGGCGATTTGCGTGAATATGATCCACGCGGCGCGGAAGGAGTCAGCGCGGAAGAAGATCCAGGCGGCGCAGACAACGTGGAAGGTGAGCAGCACGGACACGACGTGCGCGATGGGGCGCTCCGAGGGCGTGCGTACCGAAGCTCCGCGCAGCGCACGCTTTTCTTGGTAGAAGCGTGTGAGCCCGAGAGCTGCGCCGTGGATGCCGCCCCAGACGACGAAGGTCCATGCGGCGCCATGCCACAGGCCGCCGAGCAGCATCGTGAGCATGAGGTTTACGTAGGTGCGCAGTTCGCCTTTTCGGTTTCCACCCAGGGGAATGTAGAGATAGTCGCGCAACCAGGTGGATAGCGAGATGTGCCAGCGACGCCAGAAGTCCTGGATGTTCGCCGCCTTGTAGGGCGCGTTGAAGTTGAGGGGGAAGCGCACGCCGAGCAGCAGTGCGGAACCGATGGCAATGTCCGTGTATCCGGAGAAGTCGCAATAGATCTGCACCGCGTAGCCGAGCACGGCGCTGTAGTTTTCCAAGGCGGAGTACTGAATCGGCGCGTCAAAGACGCGGTCGACCAGGTTGACCGCGAGGTAGTCGCCGATGGCGACCTTCTTGACCAGGCCGATGGCGATCAAGAACATGCCTTCGCTGCCCTCTTTCGGATTCCAGCGCGCCGGGCCCGCGAGCTGCGGCAAAAGATCCCGCGGGCGCACGATGGGACCGGCGACCAGGTGCGGGAAGAACGCCACGAAGGACAGGTACTCGAAGTAGCTCTTCTGGGGCTCGATGTCGCCGCGGTACACGTCGATGACGTAGCTCATCGATTCGAAGGTGAAGAAGCTGATGCCCACGGGGAGCGCGACGTCTAGGGTGCGGCGGGGCAGTTCGACGCCCAGCGCGCCGAGGGCGGTGACGGCGCTGTCGACGCCGAAGTTGTAGTACTTGAAGACCGCGAGGATCCCCAAGTTGACGATGACCGTGCCGATCAGCCAGGCCTTGCGCGAGCGGGGAGTGCGCGCGCGGTGGATGGCGTGACCAAGTAGCCAATCGATGGTCGAGGAGCCGAAGATCAGCGGCAGGAATCGATAGTCCCAATGCGCATAGAAGACGTAGCTGGCGCCTAGGATGAACAGCAGGCGGATCTTCTTCGCTCGTACGAGGGCGAGGGTGAGTCCCAGAGCGACCGCGGCACCGGCGACGTGGACCGCGCTCAGCTGGGGCACGGGCACGTTTAGAGCCCGGAGCGCCGCGCTGAGGGGATCTGCGCCTACGGAGCGCCAAGTGAGGAATCCGAGCGCAACCAGATTGATGACGACGCTCGCGATGGCGATGCGCCAAGGCGGCGTTTCCTCGTCACTGAGCTTGCGACACAGAGCCAGGGAGAGCGCGAAGGCGCTGGTGGCCAAGAGCAGGCTGCCAATAGTGCGGTCGCCCAAGAGCGCGAAGGCCACCACCCCGAAAGCGGGCAGCAGCGGCGCCCAGCGCCGGCTGACGAGCGTCCAGGCGACTACAAAGACGATCGCAAAGAACTGCGCGTATGCCAGGGTGTTGAACAGCACTGGGGCTCAGTTTCGGTCGACGGCACACACCGCCCGCCGCGTTTTTCGCTACACGCCGCGGGCTGTCAAGCCGAACCCGGGTCGGTTTTGCACTTTGGCGGTGATCGATCCACGCTTCACCGGCCATACAGCGCTAGGATGCCAGAACTGTTTCGCACCGCTTGGGCTGCCACCACCGTCTTTTTGTTGATCGCCTGCGGCGGGCGCGTGGACGATGAGCGCGAGCCCGGGCCCAGCTCCGGCTCCGGGGCAGCTCCGGGCACCGGCGCCGGCTCAGGCTCCGCACCTGGCAACGACCACGATTGGTCTTCCCCGCTTTCGGAGTGCGTGCCCGGGTTTTCTCCGGCGGATGCCGGCGAGCGCAGCTGCAATTGGACGGCCAACGGCAAGTGCTTCGAAAAACGCGCGGATGCCTGCGGCTGTGAATGCCGACGGACCGGTGGCAGTGTCTGCAGCAGTGGATTCCCGGAACCCCACGCAGGCGTGGAGGTTGACTGCTTCTAGACGGGTTTTGACTCCAAAAATTCCGGCACTCTCCGGGCAAGGGGCGGGATCGGCGTCCGCAGCTCTCCGCTGCGCTTGACGAGCACGGCCCGGGGACGAATTGTAGGGCCCGCATGCTCAAGCGCTTGCTGCTCGGCCTCGTGAAAGGCGGTCTCGTCGGAGGCGCTTTTGCGCTGCTAATGATTCACGGATTTGGTCTGAACGCCTTTGGCGCACTGCTGGCGTACATCCTGGCGGTGGTGGTCGGCGTCGTGACGGGACTGGTTGCCGGTAAGCCCATCTGGGCCAAGGATGCGCGGATCGAAGCTGGGCTCAAGGCAGTCGCCGGCGCCGTGGTTGGCGCGCTGCTGATGTTTGCGCTGCGTAGCTGGGCCAACATCTCCCTCGACCTGGGTGCCTACGGCAACGGCGTGATCGGTGAGTTGCCCATCGTGGCGCTGCCCATGGTGGCGACAATCCTGGCGCTGTTCTACGAGGTGGACAATACCGGCGCGACTGCCGCCGCGGCGGCGGAGGCCGAGGCCGCCCCGCAGAAAGCGCGCATCGCGGATGGTTCCAGCGCGGAGCAGAGCTTGGCCGACGCGCTGCTCGAAGACGACGCCGCCGAAGAGCGCGCGCGTCGGACCCGGTGACGTGCCGCCTGCGCGCATTGTGCTGTGGCTCGCCAGTTTGGCCGGCGTCGCGCTGCTAGCGCGTTCGCTTTGGTTCGAACCCGTTCCAATGAGTGTGGCCGTGTCTGCGATGGTGGCGTACGTCGCGCTGTGCATCCTGGGAGTGGTCTTCCCGTGGCTTGAGATGTTCGGAGACGCCGCGACGCAGGCAGACCCGGGGCCGCGACTTTTGGCGCTGACCTTTGACGACGGCCCGTTTCCGCCGACCACGCGCAAGGTGCTGGAGCATCTAGCTGCAGCTGGGCACACCGCGACGTTTTTCGTGCTGGCGCAGAAGGCGCAGAAGTTTCCCGAGCTGATCAAGGAAATGCACGCTGCGGGGCACGAGATCGCAGTGCACGGTTTTCACCACGATCGGCTCTACGCGTGGCGCACTCCCAAGCAGGTTCAAGAAGACATCCAGCGTTGTCAGTCCGTGCTGGAGGCGCTGACGGGAGACAAACCCCGTTGGTTTCGTCCGCCCATGGGCATGGTGAGTCCACGCACCGCAGCGGGCGCGAAACGGGCCGGCGTGGAGATCGCCGCGTGGAGCGTGCGCGCCTACGATGGATTGGCCAGCGCGGATGCCGATCGCGTGCGCAGCCGCGTTGAGGCTGGCTTGCGCGACGGCGCCATCGTGCTTTTGCACGACGCGTCCGAGTACGACGAGTTCGAGCCTGTCAGCGTCGCCGTGTTGCCGGATCTGTTGAAGGCCCTAGCCGCGCGCGGATTGCGCGGAGTGACGCTGACGCACCTGTTCCGCGAGGACGTTGGTGGGTCGGACGCCGACGAGTCGCAGCCGCCCGCGCCGAAAGATCCGCAAGATGCCGCGCCGGATCAAGACGCCGGCAAGTCGATCACGAAGCGCGCGCCCCCTGGGTGAGCTTCGTCGAGTTGGATCGATCCGCCGGCTGCTTCGATTAGGCCGCGGCAGACGGCGAGCCCAAGCCCGGTGCCCTTACCGACCTCTTTGGTGGTGACAAAGGGTTCGAACAGCTTTCCGCGAACCGTTTCCGGGACGCCCGGTCCGTCGTCTTCCACCACGATCCGAACTCCGGAGTCGTGGGGCGCCGCGCTGAGAGTGATGCGCTCGCCCTTCTTGTCGGCGCAAGCGTCCGCCGCGTTCAGCACCAGGTTCAGCACCACCTGCACCAGGTGCTCGCGGCTCAGCGTCACCTCTGGCAATTCCGGATGCACGTCGACCGCAAGCTCCACGTCCTTTAGCGCGCTCTGGGGGCTGACCAGGGCGACGGTGTCGTAGATGGCGGTCTCCACATTGCCGTCGCTGTCATCCGCGCTGTCTTGGGGCGCGCCGGGGCGCGCGAACTGCAGCAGATCGCGAAGAATGCGGTGGATGCGCTCGGTCTCGCGCTGCATGCGCTTGAGGAAGTCCTGTTGTTCCGCCTCGGACAGTCCACCTTCCAACAGCAAGTCCTGCATGCCCATCAGGGCGGCGATGGGGTTGCCGATCTCGTGGGCCAAGCCGGCAGCGAGGCGCCCCACGCTGGCCAGGCGCTCCGAACGCACCAGGCGATCCTGGGCTTCCGCCAGCCGCTTGGTGGCCGCCTCGACCTCGTCCACCTTGTGGCGCAAGGCTTCTTCTTCTGCGACGAGGGCGTCCGTCATCGTGCGCAGGCTGTGGCCAAGCTCGACCAGCTCACGCACACCGGAGCTGGGCACCTCCAACTTGCGGGCGCCATCGGCGACGCGCTGGGCGCCGCGTGTGATGGTGTCCAAGGGCCGCACGATCAGGCGCGTCAGCGCGAAGTACGCCGCCACCAAAAGCGCCAGTGCACCAACGCCCGTATACAGGCCGACCAATCGCACCAAGGGCGTTGCACGAGACGAAATGTCGTCCGCACGCACAACCGCCACGACGAGGCCGCGCGCGTCAGGAACCGCCACAGCGATGGCCCGCCCGTGCGAACCTTGCATTTCGAAGAGCGCTTCGCGATTCACGTCGATGGGTTGACCGAGGGCGTCCACCAGCATTGGGTCGCCTACGCGCAGCGTAGGTTTGCCGTCGGTTGCGTAAACACCGATGGCGTCCACCCCATGGGCGCCGATCTCCGCGTCCAGCAAGCTGCGTAGTTCGTCCGGCGTGCGTCGCGCGCGGGCCTCCAACACGTGTCCGGCAACAGCGCGTCCCAGGGAGCGCGCGCTTTCGATGCGCAGTTGCGACAGCGTGACGCGGGTGTAGGTCGCGACTGCGACAAACAGCGGGACGAAGGACAGCACCATGAGCCCGCCCAAAAGCAGCAAGATCTGGAGTCGGAGTCCCGGTTTCATGCGCTGCTTTTTTGTGTGGTGGTGTGCGCGGCGTTGGGCAAACAAATTGCGATCGGCCCCGCGGGGTGTGCGCACCTCCTACCTTCCTTTGTTTGGAGCTGGTTGGAAAGTGGGCCGTTCGGCGGCGCGTCTAGTAACCGCGTGCTTGAATGGATCCTCTGGTCCGCGCCGCATTTGGGCTCCAGCAACTGCTGTCTCGCTTCTCCGGGACGGTGATCAGCGTTGCTTCCGCGGTCTACCTGGTCTTCTGGACAGCCCAAGCGCAGAGCCCCTGGCACGGCTGGCTGGCACTGGCTGTCGTTCTGGTCTCCCTGGTCTTTCGCGTGGTTCGGCGGCTTGGCCGGCTCAGCCCCAAAGCCATCGCCTGGCTCGACTTCGAGCTGTTCAGCCATATTCAGGTGCTTTGCTACGTTGCGGTGCTGCACGCGCCCGGCCGCTTGGACGGCCCGTTCTACCCGACCCTCTACGCCATCGTCATGCTGGCTGCGGCGTTCGCTCGCCCCGCGGCCGCCGTTGGCACGCTGGCCTTCTCCATACTTACTGAAGCGGCCCTGAGCAGCATCGCCTTCGGCCGGGCCGTCGAAGATATCTGGCCCCACGCCCTGCTCATGGGGGTGTTCGCCTTCCTGAACATGGTGGTGTTCCGCGCGGAAATCTCCCGGGTGCGGCGATTGAGCAAGCAACGCATCGCCGGTGAGATCGAGCGCATGAAACAAGCGGCGCGTTCCTATCGTCTGCTTGGCGCGCCGAGCTCGGCACGGGAGCGCGTTTCGCTCCACCCGGCCGAAGACCAGGCGCGGCTGTTGCGCTCGGGCGTCGACGAAATCCACCAAGCCACCACCTATGCCCTGGAGATGTTGCGGCGCAGTCTGCGTCTGCGCACTGCCGCGCTGCTGTGGCTTGACCGCGCCGGGACGAAGCTGTCAATCCAGGAGATTTCAAGTTCCGACGACAACATCGCGCCGGGGCCGTTCTCGGCGAAGGACGGTATCGTGGCCGCCGCCATTGCCCGGGGCGAGACGGTCAGCCTGCAAGGCGACAAGGCCGGGCTGCATGTGCCCTACTACGCAGATCTGCCCGAAGTCGGTGCGGTCTGTGCAGCGCCTCTGATCGAGGCTGGACACATCCGCGGCGTATTGGTGGTTGACCGTCCGGAAGTAGACCCCTTCACAAGCATCGAAGAGGAGCTGCTCGCGAGTGCCACGCACTTCATGTTGCGCGCCATCGAAAACGAGCGCGTCTTCGTCCAGCTGGAGCGCGCCAAGATCGAGCAAGGCAAGCTCTACCGTGCGGTGGACACTCTCGCGGGTGCTACCACCGAACTCGAAGTGATCGAAGCCTGCGTCTCCAGCGCGCGAGAGTTTGCGGCCTTCGACTACGCCATCGTCACGCTTTTCGACCGTTCCAAGGGTGAGCACGAGATCTGCGCGGTGAGCGGCGAAGGCGACGAGCTCTTGGGCGAGCGCTTCCGGCACAACGCGGGTCTGGTCAGCATGGTGGTCGCCAACCGTCACCCGCTGCCCTATCGCGGGGATTACGACGCCGCGCGGCAAATGGTCTTCAGTCGCAAGCTGCAGCCACCGGATATGCCCAGCCTGCTCGTGCTGCCGCTGATCGTGCACGACCGTGCCCTGGGCACGCTGGTGCTCGGTTCGCGGCGCCGGGGTGCATTTGGCGACAGTGTGCGTCCGACCCTTGAGGTGCTTGCGAGCCACGTGGCGGTGTCTTTGGCCAACGCACGCATGGTCAAGCGTCTGGAAGAGATGGCGACGACCGATGGCATGACCGGCCTGTTCAACAAACGCGCCCTGACGGAGATGGCGCAGCAGAAGGTGAAGAGCGCCATCCGCTTCAAGAAGGCGCTGAGCGTATTGGTCTGCGACATCGACCACTTCAAGAAAGTCAACGACACCTACGGTCACGACGTTGGAGACGTTGTGATCCGCGGTTTCGGCGAAGTGCTCAAACGAACAAAGCGCGACACAGATGTCGTCGCTCGCTTCGGCGGCGAGGAGTTCGTGCTGGTCTGCGAACAGACCGACGCTGAAGGCGCGCTGCTCTTGGCGGAGCGAGTGCGCTCCGAAATCGAGGCGACCACGTTCCACAGCGAAGCTGGCCCACTCAAAGTCACCTGCTCCGTGGGGGTGGCCACGCTTCCCCAAGCCGGCGAAAGCTGGGACTCGCTCTTCAAAGCGACCGACGAAGCGCTCTACGTGTCCAAGCGTACCGGTCGCAACCGCGTGACCCTGTGGTCAGCGCGCATGCAAGGCTGCGCAGCCTGATCCGTCTGCCAGAGCCGCCGCCGCGAAGGGTGTCGGCGGCAGCGACAGTGTCGGAGGCGGCGACAGCGGAGGCAGCGGCAGGGGCGGGGGGGGGAACGGGCCCCCGCCGCGGTCGGGTCCAGGGTGGAGCCCGCCGCGACCCCCGCCGCGCGACGCGACCGTACTCGCTCGACCCCGGCCTTCGCAACGCCGGCCATGTGCGCCGCTGCGCCATCCTCTCTCAAGACGTGGAGATGATGACGACTACATTGTCCTCCCTTTCTCACGCTTGTACCCGCAATGGTACACACGCGAGCGCATCAATCGCCGCCGGTGCGCGAGCGCAAGCGCGAGGTGTCACCCCGCCGGGCAGGGGCGCGTCAAGAGCGGCTCGAGGGCGCCGTCGATCTCGACCTGCTGATCCTCGGCGAAGGCACCCTTCTCGATCGTCTTCACGGCCGCGAAGAAGCGGTGCCAGTCCCCCTCGCAGTGGTCGTGGAGGCGCGCGAAGATGGTGCTGCCCCCGTGGTACTGCCGCGCCTGCGCGAGGGTCGCGTTGTTGATGGGGCGGGAGAAGCCGAGCTCGACCTGGAGCGCGGCGGTGATGGCCGCCTTCTGCTTCAGCTTCTCCTCGTCGGACAGATCGGAGGCGTAGAGCGCCTCGAGCTTCAGGTAGGGCTCGTGGAGGCGCTTGGCCCGCTGGTCGCCGCGGAGCTTGCCCATGCGGTGGGCCATCAGCTGGTAGCGATCGAGGGCGAGCCCCTCGGTGAGGTGAGGCCCCGTGAGCTCGTGGGCCACGCAGTTGGCGGGGCTCTCGTTGAAATAGGCCTGGCCGCCGGCAAAGCGAGCCGCGTGG
>CALMUT010000332.1 GCA_937872925.1 uncultured Myxococcales bacterium
CTATTTCCAGTCCGGCCTTTGGGGGCCCCCCACCGCGCGGGGGTTGCCGCAACACCCCCCCCCCCGGGGGGGACCCGGGGGGGAGAAAGGCGGCTCCCGCCGCAAGCGCTTCTTCCCCGCCCGCGGCGCCAAAGATCGCGGATCCCGTGCTGCCGCAACGCCCTGATCCCAAAGTGCATAGCTGGCTGGCGGATGCGTCCCTCGAATTCCCCAAGGCAACGGAAACGCTCTCGTCACGGTTCCAGGTGCCGCCCGGCTACACGCGGGTGCCGGTTGACGCCGGTTCCTTCGGCCACTTCCTGCGTACCTTGCCCCTCGCCGCTGCCGGGACTCCGGTGCTGACGCACAAGGGCGACGTAGTGCGCAACGGGGACGATCCCTTCCTAGCGGCTGTCGTCGCCATCGACACGGGCAAGATCGACTTGCAACAAAGCCCCGATATCGTGATCCGCCTGCACGCGGAGTGGCAGTGGTCGAAGGGCGCACGCGACATGACCTACCGAGGCGCCACGGGACTCGACATGCCGCTGCTTCGCTGGGCGAAGGGCGAACGCGTCGTCGCCGAAGGACGCGGCGTTTACTGGCTGCCCAAAGGCAAGCCCACGGAGGTGGACCACGGGGAGTTTCGCCGTTTCTTAGACGCAGTCTTCACTTGGGCCAACAGCACTTCGCTCGCGCAACAAGCGGAGACCGTTCCCGAAAAGAACGTTCAGCCCGGCGATTTCTTCCTCCACCTCGGTTCCCCCGGTCATGCCCTCGTGATCCTGGACATCGCGAAGAAAGCCGGTGGCTCCCGGGTCGCGCTCTTCGGCCAAGCACTCAACCCAGCGCAGAATCTGTTCGTATTACGTCTAGGGAAAGCCACCACATGGTTTTCCCTCCGCGGTGGGGAGAACATCATCACGCCCTACACCGATGCCTTCAGCTGGGAAGGGCTGCGGCGTTTGCCAACCACGACGATCCCGGCTCCGCCCTGAAGTTCGGCTACGTGACCGCGCGCCCCGACGCCGACGCCTAAAACTGGCCGAGGAAGCTGCAATACGGCCCCCCCGGGCAGCAGGTCGATATTCCACCGGCAACCTGATCGGTCTGAAAGCACACCCGCGCGCCCTTGCTCGGGTAATAGTAGGCCCAGAAGAAACACATCTCTGCGCCGGCGCTCTCGCCGAAACCGACCGTCTTGCTGCTTGTATTCTTGTACTCGCAGGTGAAACGGAATCCGCCACCAGCAGGCAGCTGAAACGGGGGGTCATGAGCCACCGTCGCCGGCTCGTCCCAGCTCCAACCAGGAACGTCGTAAACCATCTGGTCTGGGCCCCCTGCTCCCGGCGCCGTGGCCACGGTCATGTTGGTACCGTATTGATGGGTATGCCCAGTGATGGCGTAGAAGTTCACGCCGTCGAATTCTTTCGGAAGAGCGAAGAACGTGGGGCCGACGGTGGCGGAACTCTTTGGGTCGATGCTGATGTCCACGTCGCCAATGAAGAGGAAGTCCGCCTCTTCCTTGAACTGCCCGGCCGTGAGCCCGGTAAAGGTACTCTTTGCGGTAACGTCGACAGCGCTCTGCCCGGTGTTGATGTAGTGCAACTCCAGACGGATCATCTGACTCTCGGTGAAAGAGTAACCAACGCTGGGCGGTAGTTGCAGAAAGTCATCGTACTTCTGCGTGATCATCAGGGGCGAGCCTTTGGTCGGATCGAGGGTCTCCACGAAGGGCTGGCAATCAAACGGGGTGGTGCGCTCTTGGGTGTCACTGGTGCGATACACGATCAAGTGATGGGACGAGCTGGAGATCTTGTTGTCGATACGACCGACTTTGAAGCCTGCCGGGTTGGTGAGGCGCTTGACCACACACTGGGTGCGCTCTTCGCCCGGTGCCACGTTGATCGGACCCATCTCCACACTGAATGCGTCGCCGCCCACGTTGCCGCTGCCTCCCGTTGCGCTGCCTCCGGCGCCGCCGCCAGCCGTGGCTCCGCCGCCAGCCGTGGCTCCGCTGCCCCCCGCGCCAGAGCCACCCGCTGCTGGCGCGGCGGCATCGTCACCGCCGCTGCATGCCAGGGTGATTGCAGACAGAACGAACGTGAGTGCGGTGTATCTCATAGAGCTTCCTCAGGGATTCGGGCAACGGCGTGACCCCCCACTCGCGACGGTGGCGCGGTCCAACTGTACCGCTGGGTCACCGGCATGCCAGGGCAAAGCGCGAGAAATCGAACCCACCGCCGCGACGGGTGTGGCGTTCCTTCTGGCGCAGTCTGGAGTAGCGTTGGGCGCATGCTGGAGCGTTTGGGCACCACCCTGTCGCGCCTATCCCTTCGCTGGGTGCCGGATCCTTTTGTGCTTGCGCTCTTGCTCACCTTGCTGAGCTTCTTGGGCGCCCTCCACTACACGGGCTACGACTCCGCCCGCACCCTGCTGTCTTGGGTGCATGGTTCGGGCGGCGGGAAGGGCTTCTGGAACCTGCTCGCTTTTGGCATGCAGATGTGCCTGATCCTGGTCACCGGGCACGCGCTCGCGGCCAGTCCACCCGTGCGTCGGCTGCTGGATGCCCTTGCCGAGCGCGCGCGCACGCCGGCAAGTGCAATCGCCATCGTTAGCGTAACCGCGATGCTGCTGGCGCTGGTGAACTGGGGACTAGGACTGATTGCCGGTGCGCTCTTGGCGCGCGCGGTAGGCGAGCGAGCCCGAACCCGCGGCATCGCGGTGCACTATCCGCTGCTCGCCGCGGCCGGCTACAGCGGCCTACTCGTCTGGCACGGTGGGCTGAGCGGTTCCGCACCGCTGAAGGTGACGCAGGCCAAGGACGTATCTGAGATCTTGGGACCTGGGCTCGCCGCACAGATCGGCGAGCTTTCTCTGGCACAAACGATCTTCGCGCTGCCAAACCTCTTGGCAAATGCTTGCCTGCTGGTGTTGGTTCCGCTGCTGTTGGTGCGAATGACTCCAAAGCGCGAAACCGATCGACGGCCGTGCCCAGAGCCAGAGCCAGCGCCAGACGTCGCGCCAACAAGGACGGACGCCAAATCCGCGCTGAGTCCTGCGACCCGCCTCGATCACTCGAAATCCCTGGCGCTCATTCTGGCGCTTTTGGGCGCTGCCACTTGGGTGCTGTGGGTTCGCAAGCAAGGACTGGCACACTTGGACCCCAATCTGATCAATTTCGCATTCCTCTTCGTCGGGCTGGCGCTACACGGTTCTGCGCTGGCGTATGCAAACGCCATCGGCGACGCCGCGCGAGGCTGCGCGGGCATCATCCTGCAATTCCCGTTCTACGCGGGCATCATGGGGATCCTCACTGGCTCGGGACTATTGAAAGCCATCGCGGCGGCGCTCGCGGGAGCCGGCCCCGCTGTGTTGCCCGCTGTCAGTTTCTACGCAGCCGGATTGGTGAATCTGTTTGTGCCCAGTGGCGGTGGACAGTGGGCCGTTCAGGGCCCCGTGCTGATGCAGGCCGCCGTGGATTCCGGCATCGCGCCGGCACGCCTGGTCATGGCGCTGGTTTATGGCGACCAATGGACCAATATGTTGCAGCCGTTTTGGGCGCTTCCGCTGCTTGCCATCACCGGCATCCAGGCGAGAGACATCATCGGCTACACGGCCGTCCTGCTCCTCGCCAGCCAGTTCGTGTTCTTGGCGGCGCTGTACCTGAGCTGACTGCGCCCTCAGCCGCCGGTGAACTCGCGAATATTCGCGTCGACGGTGGCGCGGATGTGCTCGGCAACGCCGCGACGGATCGAACGCTTCGTGAGCGCGTAGGGCTCCGCCGGCAACCGAGTGAGCTCCTCCGCTTGCAGGATTGCGCTGGGGACAAGCTGCTCTGGTTCCACCAAACGATCGAGATAGCCCACGTCTACGGCACGCTCGGGTAGATATTGCGCCGCAAATAGTGTTGCCGCCAGGAAGTGCCGCGGGTCCAGGCGGTCTCGGGCCAGCTCATGAGCCAAGATCGGCAGCGGCATTCCGATGGAGACCTCGTTGAGTCCGATCTTGAACGCGCCCTGCGCACCCACGCGCACATCTCCACACAAGACCAGCAGCGCTCCTCCCGCGAGGGCGTGTCCGCTGCACGCGACCACAACGGGCTGCGGGTGCAAATAAAGCCGCATCAACACCTCAGCGCCCTGCCTCACCAAAGCGCGGGCGGAGTCCGGGCCCGCCATCATATGCTTTAGGTCAAACCCCGCCGAAAAGCGTCCTTCGCGACCGGTCAGTACCAGAGCCTTGGCGTCTTTCTCTGCGGCGGCAAGCGCTGCGTCCAGACTTGACAGCATTTCCGGACTAAGCGCGTTGGCTTTGCCGTCGTCCATTTGAACCAGCAAGACGTCACCCTGACGCGTGTGTTTCACAATCGCTGGCGCTGTTGTGGGTGCAGGTCGCACAGGGGGGTCCGTCATGCGCGCACTATAGATCCAGACGCCGCATCATCGGAAGCGGTCACGGCGCGCGCGCTGCCCCGCGCCGAGCCCGACCACACATCGGTCATACCAGTGGCCCGAACTTCCTGTATATTTTGAGATCATCATGGCGGGGTCTAGACCAGAAGCCGGCCCGAGTGCACAGCTGGAAAGCGTGCTATCGGACCTGTCTTATCGCCAGGTCCTGGACCACGTGCGGGAACCCGTCGCCATCGACGACGTCGACGGCCGCATCGTCTACGCAAACGCGGCGTTTTTGGAACTCTTCCGATACACGGCGGAAGAGGTGCACCGCATGCGGATCAACGAGTTGGTGGCAGCGCGGTCGCTTCCCGACGTGCGCGCGATTCACGAAAGACGGGTGCGCGGCGAGCCCGCACCCACGGTGTTCGAGTTCTTCGGCAAACGTCGCGACGGATTCGAGATCCTACTGGAGATCTCGGTGCTCGCCCTGCGCGAGAACGGCCAACTCGTCGGCAGTCAGTCAATCATGCGTGACATCTCCGCGCGCCGCCAAACGGAACAGCGGCTGGAGCGCACGGAGCAAACCCTCGATGAGCTCCTGAGGACGGTGCCGCTCGCGGTTTGTGTTCTGGACGGCAGTGGCGCCGTCAGCAAGTGCAATGCGCATTGCGAAGCACTGCTTGGCTGGAGTGCCAGCGAGCTGGTAGGTGCTCCGCTGCCTCTTGCAGACACAGCGGCGCTTGAGGCCGGCGACGCTTCCGATATTGGCGTGCGCCGCAAGGACGGATCGGTCGCCCAAGTTGAGCTCTTCGCGTCGCACGATCCGGGGCACTCGGGCAGCGTGGTGGTGCTGATCGACGTGCAGGCGCGCCGCGAAGCGGAGAACGACTATCGCGTGCTGTTTCGGCACGCCCAGGACGGCATCGTCATCTTCGACCCGGACACGGAAAACGTCTTGGAGGTGAATCCTCGTTATTGCGAGTTGCACGGTTTCACCCGTGAAGAGCTCGTCGGCACGTCGCTGCGAGCCATCTCCGTGGACGTCGAACGCGGGAACGCCGCCGTGCGGGAGGCGATTGAACGGGGATCGTGCTCGGATTTCTCGACCACGCACTACCGCAAAGATGGTTCGAAAGTGCATCTGGAAAGCGCTGCGACCCGCGTGATGTACGGCGGCCGCCCCGCGATCATGGGGCTGGCCCGCGACGTGACGGCCCGACGACGGCTGGAAGCGGAGCTTCAGAATGCTCAGAAGCTGGAAGCCATCGCGGTGATGACGGGTGGCATTGCCCACGACTTCAACAACATCTTGGTGAACATCATGGCTTCCGCAGAGCTGTTGCTCCTGGGAGACACCGAAGCCGACGAACAGGACCAGCTGATCGGCGAGATTGACGCCGCCGCCGAGCGAGGCCGCGCCCTGACCCAACAACTACTCGCATTCGGACGCAAGCAGGTCGTCGCCCCACGCGAGCTGTCTCTGGACGGGCTCGTCATGAAGATGGCCCGCTGGCTGGAGCGCGTACTGGAGCAGGCCGTGCGGGTGGAATATGCAATGGCGGCGGGGGACGCTTCGATCCTCGCCGATCCGGTGCAACTTGAGCGCATCTTGATCAACCTCGCCGCCAACGCCCGCGACGCCATGCCAGACGGCGGCGTTTGGCGCCTAGCGAGCGAAACCGTCACAGCAGAGATCGGGGGAGAGTTATGCGAGCGCGGTCTGCCCGCCGGACAGTACGTCGTCCTGCACGTACAGGACACGGGCATAGGCATGGACGAAACGACGCTCCAGAGCATCTTCACGCCGTTTTACACCACCAAGGAAGCGGGCACGGGGCTGGGATTGGCGAGCGTGCACGGCATCGTGCATCAGCTCGGTGGAACCGTGACCGTGGTTTCCAGCGTTGGCGCCGGCGCCTGCTTCTCGCTCTACTTTCCGCGCTACGGAACCTGCCCGCGGGCCATCTCGTCAGCGCCACCCAGCCGCGCTCAATCCGGGACGGAGACGCTGCTCTTGGTCGAGGACGACCCTGCTGTACAGCGCAGCACCCGCCGGATCCTGAAACGCTGCGGCTACCAGGTGATCGTCGCCAGTTCTGGTGCAGAGGCCCTCGAGCTCAGCAACGAGGGGCGGCTCGCGACGGTGGCGGCAGTCGTCACCGATGTGATGATGCCAAATATGGGCGGACCAGAACTTGCGGCGGAACTGCGCGTGCGCCACCCGCACCTCGGGATCCTGTTCATTTCCGGGTACACGAGCAACGATGACTGGTCGGACGCCGCATTGGGACAACTCTTGCACAAGCCGTTCACCATCGCGGAACTCTCCGAAAGCCTGCGCCACGCCATCGACGCGCGCCACGGCGAACGCCCGGACAGCCGCGCGCGCCCCGGCCCGGACAGCCGCAGGCGCCCCCGCCCCAACAGCCACGCGCGGCCCATCGGTGCTCAGGACGAAAGCAACGTGTTGATCTCGGCGGACTTGTCCAAGGCGTCGCGCCGGCCGAGCTGAATCAGTTCCGTGGCAAACGCGCCGTCAAAGAGCATGTAGCTCGCCCAGTCTGCCTCACGGCCCAAGCCCTTGCCTGCGGTCCGCTTGAGGATCTGTTTGGGGATCCTGCCCAAGTCCAAGTGATCCAAAGAAGTGCGGAGGAATCGTCCCGCGAGCTGCCCAAGATCTTCACTCGGGCGGAACACCAGGGTGTCGATCTTGCGGTAGCCTGTGCCACGGGTTCGCACCAACACTTCTTGAAAGCGCTCGTGCTCCTCGGGGCTGAGTGCTTCTCCGAGCACTTCCACGATCTGGTTGAGCCGCTCCAAGATCCGCAAGTCATAGTGCACGGGATCCAAGAGCAGCGCGTTGAGCAACTTGCCCACAAGAAAGGGCGCGGAGATGTCCCGCGCCTCAGATTCGTCGATGCTCAGCTCCTTTTGCAGCTGCTCTTCGGGGGACGCTTGGTGGCCAACGGCGATGACCACAAGCTTCCGGGCGCCAGCTCGCAGCGCGGGGGCGATGGGCGTGTTGAGGCGCAGTCCTCCGTCACAGTAGAAGCGACCGCCGACGCGTCGTGTCGGGAAAAGCAGCGGGAGGGCTGCCGACGCCAACACGTGATCGATGGTAATCCGTTCTTGGTAGGCAATCCGGCCGGAGCCGCGTGATGGCGTAAACGAATGCTCCGGAGCAACCTCCGCAAAGACCGTGGTGCGCCCAGAAACGACGTGCAAGGCCGCAATCAACAGCGCCTGCACGTTTCCGTCCGCGACATTTTCGTGCAGGCGATCG
The DNA here is from genome assembly GCA_937872925.1 of uncultured Myxococcales bacterium. Classification (GTDB taxonomy): domain Bacteria; phylum Myxococcota_A; class Polyangia; order Polyangiales; family Polyangiaceae; genus JACKEA01. Next base: position 7,663 of record CALMUT010000332.1, read on the forward strand.
AAGTCAATGGCGTTGCGCACCGTCGTTTCGATCCTGCTTGCGTCGAGCATCGATCGCCCGGGCCGCATAGGTGGCATCAGCTCGAGAGCGGCTTTGGGCGTGCGCAACAGGCCAAAGGGGCGTAGCGCCAAGTGATCGCGCAGGCGCAGGCTCTTCCACATCTGCACGAGGTGATTGATGCCGTGGTCGCCTTCGTGAGCCCGTGACGCAAAGAAAGTGCAATTGATCGCACCAACGCTGGTCCCAGAAAAGACACGAAACAGCGGCCCCTGTTCCGAGGTCCGCCCCAGAACCTCCATCATGCCCGCGACGACACCCACCTCGTAGGCCCCGCGCATGCCGCCGCCAGAAAGAACCAGTCCTGTTTCGGAACCCACGGGGCGGACGCTAGCATCGCCGCCCGCGGATCCGAGAAAAGAGCGGCGTTTCGCCGGCACATTTTCCCGTCGGGCCAGGGTCTCGTAAGCTTAGGGCATGCGAACCACACTCCTGCTTTCGGCGCTTCTGCTCTGCTTGGGATGCAACAACGACTCGTCCGCCGGCGGCAGCGGAGGAAGTGGGACCGGCGGCACTGCAGGCGGCGGCGGTGGGAGCGGGGGCGCGGGCGCCACCGGCACGGGCGCGTCGAGTTCCGGGGGCAGTGGCGCGGCAACCACCGGCGGAACGACCGGCACGGGCCCAAGCATCGAAGGCTGTCCCGTCTTCCCAGCAGACAACGAATGGAACCGGGACGTGTCGAAAGACCCGGTGGACGCAAACTCCGCGGCGTACATCGCTCACATCTTGGCGAATGGCGGCGACAAGATGCACCCAGACTTCGGGTCGAATCCGGACTACGGGATCCCCTACGTCGTGGTCGACGCTTCCCAAGCAAAAGTGCCCATCAGCTTTGACGTGCCCGACGAGAGCGAGCCCGGCCCCTACCCCATCCCACCAAACGCTCCCATCGAAGGCGGCTCCGGCAGCAGCGGTGACCGGCATGTGATCGTCATCGACAAGGACGCCTGCAAACTCTACGAAACCTTCGACAGCCACTTCGTCGGCCCGGGGTGGACGGCATACTCAGGCGCGGTATTCGATCTGAATTCCAATGCGCTCCGTCCGGAAGGTTGGACCAGCGCCGACGCAGCTGGGCTACCGATCTTTCCTGGACTCGTGCGCTATGACGAGGTCGTCACTGCAGGTGTGATCCGCCACGCCCTGCGTTTCACCGTTAGCGTGAGCCAGCGCGCCTACATCCACCCCGCGACGCATTGGGCCAGCAGCAACACAGACCCTGCGGCTCCGCCCATGGGGCTGCGGCTGCGCCTGAAAGCCAGCTTTGACACCTCCGCCTACTCTGGCCCGGCACTGGTCGTACTGGAGGCACTGAAGAAATACGGCATGATCGTCGCGGATAACGGCTCGAATTGGTTCGTTTCTGGCGCCTCCCACCCAAGCTTCGACGACGACCAGCTCGGGCAGCTGAAGCAAGTGCCCGGCAGCGCCTTCGAAGTGGTGCAAGTTTCCAAGATTTTCAAGCCTTGATCCGCAGCGTCCCCCCCCAGCTTGCGCTCTGGTCGATCCTCGCCGGGTCGCTCGGGATCCCCGCAGTCGGATGCGCGCCGGCAACGTCTCCCCTCGCTTCGGAGCCGCCAGTGCCCCTGGAGGAAGACACCGGCGAGCCCTTTCGCACGCTCTCACCGACGGAACGGGTGCCTGGTTTTCGCGTGCGCACAACAGGCGGCGAATCCATCGACTCCACAGAGCTCGTCGGCAAGCGGCCCTTTGTCGTGGTGTTCTTCGCGACTTGGTGTGGGGTATGCGAGATGAAGCTACCAGTGCTCGCCCGCGCTTTGGAGGTGGTCGGGGGGGACATTCCAGTCGTTTCCGTGGGCGTGGATGAACCGGACACCTGGCACCGCGTGGACGGCTATCTGGCTCGGCTCGGATTCTCCCACCCCACCGTGCGTGCCACCGACTTCCCCCGGTTTTCGACGGCCTACGATCCCCTGGCCACCGTGCCAGCTGTCGCTGTGGTCGGCCAAAACGGCTACCTTGTGGACTACCAGCTCGGCTACGGCCCGAGCCACCCGCGGCGACTCCTGCTCGCGCTGCGTGTCGCCCGCGACATCCCCCGGGACGCGCCTCCGTTGCTCTCCCGGCCACCCGCGGCAGACCCAGCCTCCAGTCCCGCCCTAGACCCAATCGACGACGATGAGGCTGGCCGAAGCCCAGCGCGTCAGTAGCAGTCCGAAGGATTGTTGCTGACGAGACAGCCCACTAGACAGAGCGACACCATCGCGGTAACCGCCGAGGGGTGACTCATCCAGGCGGCCTCTCCCTGCAAGCGTTCGGCTTCAGCGACAAGGGCCGCATCCGTGAGCACAACGAAGACGTCGTGCTCGTCATGCGCGCGCTGGGCCTGTTTGCGGTAGCCGACGGAGCGGGCGGACACGAAGCGGGTGACGTCGCGGCAGACGCGGCCGCACGGTCCTTGGCGAAACACGTGGAGAAGCACGCCGCGAGCGCCCCCGCGAGCGCGCGCGCGCTATCACACCTATCCATCGACCCCGAAGCGCGTCTGCTCTCGGCGGCGTTCCACCGCGCGCACCAAGACGTCGTGAACATCGCTCGCGCCGCCCAGAGCTCCAAAGGCATGGGTACAACCTTGGTCGCAGCGTACTTCTCGGAAGACGGTGAGCGCGCGCACATTGCCCACGTCGGCGACAGTCGCTGCTATCGCCTGCGCGGCGGCCACCTAGAGCTGCTCACTGTGGACCATTCCATCGGCATGGACGTGCTGGAGAAACGGCCGGACCTCGATGACGTCGTGCTCGGGTCCCTGCCGCGCCACGTTGTGACGCGGGCCATTGGCATGGGCGAAGACTTCCGGGTTTCGGTGCAGACGCGACCCGTGGTTGCGGGCGACCGCTATTTGCTGTGTTCCGATGGGCTCAGCGCGCCGCTGCCGGCCTGGGAGCTCGCGGAAGTCCTGCGCACTGAACACAACCCCGAGTCCGCGGTGAGTTCGCTGATCGCCCGCGCGAACGCAGCTGGGGGCCCGGACAATATCGCAGCCATCGTGGTGGACTGCGCCCGCGGGGCCGAACGAGCGGTGCCCCTGGATCGACCCGGCTTGCATGTGGGCAAATCCGCGGTGCGCGGTTCGGACCCGGAGCTGTTGATTCTCGGAATCGAAGAGCTGGATCTATCCGGTCGCACAGACGGCGCCGACGACGACCTGATCCGCGCCCTGGGCCTCGCCGTCAAAAAGCACAAGAAATGAGCAACGACCGTCCGCTGGAGCCGCCAGCGCCTTACCCTGAGCTCGCAGGCACCGGAGGACAGCTTGGCTCGGAAGTCGAAGACTTCGTGGTCGACGAAGTCCTCGATCGGGAGCCTCAGGGCAGCGGCGACCACCGGCTGGTGCGCTTTCGCAAAACCGGCCTGACCACTCGCGAGGCCGTCATGCGTATCGCGAAGGCAGCTTCGGTGCGCGATCGCGATGTCGGCACCGCTGGAATGAAAGACAAGCACGCGGTGACCAGTCAGTGGCTTTCGCTGCCCGCGCGCTCGACGCCACCGTCTGAGTGGCAGCCCATAGAGGACGTGGAGATCCTGGAGCATGTCCTCGACCGGACCAAGTTGCGCACGGGACAGCTCGCAGGCAACCGGTTTCGGGTTCGTTTGGTGGGGCTTTCATCGCCCCGGGGCAGCGAGGAGCTGCGGGCGAAGATCCACAACCAAGGGCTCCTGAACATATTCGGAAGCCAGCGCTTCGGCGTTGGGGGCGACAACCTGAGCCAGGCGCTGCAGTGGCTTCGCGATGGCGCCAAGCGGCGCCTGTCACGCTTCGAGCTCAAATTCTACCCGAGCGTCGTGCAGTCTGAGATTTTCAACCGCTACGCGCTGCTTCGCCAAGCCGAAGGGCTCGCGCGTTTGATCGCCGGCGACGTCGTGCGGCTTTCGGGAGTGCGTTCCGTCTTTGTGGTGGAGGACCCCGAAAAGGAACAGTCCCGCCTTGAGTCCGGGGACATCTTTCTCACCGGTCCCATCGTGGGCCCCAAGATGCGCGCGCCCGCCGCCCGCGCGCTCGAGTTAGAACGGGAAGTGCTGCGCTCCCTCGACATCGACGAAACGATCTTGGGGCACTTGTCGCGCCACGCACCTGGCACGCGCCGCGACCTAGTGGTTATGCCAACGGACCTTTCATTCAACGAAGAGCCCAACGCATCCGCAATCTTGGAGTTCTTCTTACCCGCAGGCAGCTATGCCACCGAAGTGATCCGCGCGTTCACGAAACAACCGTTCTTCCTACGCCAGCGGCCTAGTGGGCTGTCGCATGAGTAACAATCCTTCGGATTGCTACTCATGCGCTGGGCTTCGCCCAGCCGCGCCGCAAGCGGCGCCGCCACTAGCCATTCTTCGGGGCTGGCGCCCCGGAAAATCGGCTTCGCCGTTTTCTCCCCCATCCGCTTCGCGGATGCCTAGTGCTTCCGCCCTCCCAGTTCACTGCCGCCAGACGGCTTCGTTTGGATTGGTACTTCTGACACACTGCACTAGCCCATGACGTCCTGGACGCGCGCGCTCATCCTATGTGGACTGTGCATTGCCGTCCTCAGCCTCGAGCGCTTTAGCTACTATGGCATGCGTTCCGTCTTGCCGCTGCGCTTGATGGATAGTGCGACGCCAGCAAACCAAGTCTTCAAACAGCTGTCGCTAGTGACAACGTTCGGAGCGCTGTGCCCACTGCTTGGTGGACTGCTCGCAGTTGCGCTGCGGGCGCCGCTAACAGCAGCGGCGGGCATGCTCGTCATGCTCGCGGGCTACGTGCTACTGCCGCTGAGTAGCGGAACGGGCGGTGCGCTTGCGGGCTTTGGCATCGTCGTCCTCGGCGGGGGTCTGCTCAAGCCCGCGGTGTACGGTCTGTGCGCTAGCGAGCTGTCGCACCGGCACCCTGCCCTGCGGGTCGCGGCATTCGTTGCCTTGTACGCCGGCGTAAACGTCGCCGCACTGCTGGCACCTATGGGATCTGGCGTGGTGAGCAGAGCATCCAATACCACGCCGGTGCTGGTTGTGGCGCTGGCGGTCTGCGTTGTCACGCTGGTGCTGAGCCTTGCCGTCGTGGCAGTGGACTTCGGACTGCGTACCCAGCGTCCCGAGGCCCAGGCGGACGATCCAGCCCCAGGCCGAGGCTTGCTCTTCGCGTCTGCATTGCTGCTGGTGTCGGTGCCCTACGGCCTGGCGCTGGGCTTGTCCGGGGATTTCTGGGAAGTGTTGGTCAAAGCCGGGCTGTCCGCGAGTCGGGTCGGCGCGCTGGTCAGCATCAACCCGATCGTCGTGACCCTGTGCAGCGCCGTGCTGCTGTGCGGATTGGTCGTGCTCCACTTTGTCGGAGCGCGTATTTCCATGCTGTATTTGCCGGCGGCCGGGCTGTGCGTGGTGGCCCTCGGCGCGACCCCGTATGTGGCGGCCGCGAGCATGGGTGCGACCAGCGAAGGGACGGTGTCGGCGGCCATCGTGGTGATGGCGATCGGAGAAGCAATGGTGGGGCCCATGCTGTTCGGCCTCGCCGTCGGACACGTGCCACGACGCTTCGCTCCGCTTGCCGCCGGCGTCTGGCTCGCCACGGCGTACATCCCAAGCTATCTCATGCGGCTCGTATTCGGCGACGCACCTGGGGCGCGCACGTTGCTCCTGGCGCTTTGCGCTGGTGCGTGTTTGGTTTGTGGCCTGGGCGCGCTCGCGGTCGCACACCGCGTTACTCGCTTCCTGCATCCCGAGCCTTTGGCCGCCGCAGAAACTGGGACAGACGGGCCGGCTACGGGCGGGTCGGACACCTTGGTGTCAGCGCAGTAGTTCACGGATACGTTCGTCGACGACAGGACGCGCGGAGCTAAGCCGCTGAAAAGTCTTACTGCGAGTCCGTCCAATGGGCGGCACATTGCAGCTCTTGCCGCCGCCGTACATGCTGAACATGCCAAAATCCCAGGGCACACCGGCCTTACCGCAGGCTGCCCGGGAGCGGGCAAGCATTCGCATCCCGACCTCGAAACAGCGGGAGAGCGCCAGCTCGCTGTCACCCAACAGGCTCTTGGCGAGCTTCTCTCGACGGCTCGGGCTATCCGCGATACGTGCTCGCTCCTCCTCCGGCAGCCAGCTGGCGTAGCGCGGAGCCTGCTCCAAAGCGACCTGCACCATGCACGCCTCACCTTGCGGTCCGCGCCCGAGGGGCGGGTGGCCGAACTGCACGTCCTCGCGCAGACCGGACTCATGCAACGCGACGGACAGCGTCGCCAGCGCCAGGCTCTTGGTGGTGCCGGGCCACTCCAGAGGCTCGCAACCGACCTCTCCATCCTTGCAGCGGGTCAGGCGCTTGGCGGTAGAATCCAGGGCCTTTGCGATACCGGCGAAGCGTTTTTCGGCGGTTTCCTTGCGCTCCATGTGGACCCAGGCGCCCCGGGCGCGGGAATACCGGGGCGCCTTGCAGCGAGGCGCCGGCTCAGGGCAGAGCGGTGCGATCTCACAACTGGGCTGTTTGGGATCCGTGCCACAGCTCGGCACCGTCTCCAGAGAGTAGGGGGAGCGGCCAGGGTGGCCGTGACTGATTGCCAGCGCCAACAAAACTTCCGCAAGGGTAAGCGAGTCCATGGTGCGGCACCCTAGGAAGGCTTTCCCAATACGAGAACCCGCGAACGTGTTTCGTTCGCGATTCTCTGCGCTTGCAAAATCGTGCCAACGCCCTGGAGGTATCCCGAGCGGGAAAAATTGAGTACGCTGCCCGCACGATGACTCAGCCCGATATGTCCGCCGCGAAGGATCTCTCCGATGACAAACTGGACGCACTCATCGAGATGATGTTTCTCGCTGCCTATGCAGACGAGGAGTTCTCGGACGAAGAGCGCGCGCACTTCAAGAAGAGCGTACAGTCCTTGACCGACGACCGGCTCAGCAGCGAGCGACTGAGTTCACTGTTGCTCCAGTGCGAGAAGGACCTGGCTGCATCCGACCGCGCAGCGCGACTGGAAGCAGTGAAGGCGCGCCTGCCGGATCCCGGCGCCCGCAAAGTCGCTCTGGACCTTGCGATTCAAGTCATGGCAGCGGACGGGATCATCCGCACCAGCGAACGCGAGTTGATCATGGAAACCGCCGACACGCTGGACATCGATCGCGACCTCGCGGCAGATATGGTCAAGCGCCTCGAACCCAAAAGCTGAGCGGTCCGCATCCCTGATAGTTCATGCCGCACTTGACGACTTGCTGGGTGTCACACCCCAGGGTGACGCTGACCTTGGCATCCGGGCTCTTCTGGACCTGATCGCATTAGGGATCCGCAGCGCCGCACGGCGCCGCCGTTGTAGCTGAACTGCCACCCCTCGGCGCCCCCTTCACCCGGGGCCGTGTCGTCCTTCAGGATGAGCCTCGGGCATTCGATCAGACCCGATCTATGCCATAATCGGTCGATATTGTTGGTCTTTTTCTAGGGCTCCCTCTTGCGCCGGGTCGCCCAGCACGCGTTCCAGAGTCTTGGAGATCTTGCCGAGGTGAGCGCCATCGACCACCCGATGATCGAAGGTGCCACCAATCGTCAGCACCGGGCGCACCACCGGTTTGCCCGCTACGGCGAGCACCTTGTCCCTCACGCGCCCAACCGTCAGCAATGCACTCGTGCGTCCGGCCGGGATCAAGGGTGCGAGCCCTTGATCCACGCCCAGCATTCCCACGTTGGTCACGACCACGGAACCGAAGGGATCTGAGACGATGCCGAAGCGCTCGAGGCTCAGCCCGAAATCGAAGAACAGACTGGTCGAGGCGTGCATCACGCGACCCAATGAAAACTGCGGCAACTTGCGTAGGATCGATTGTGAGCGCTGGATCGGGCTATCCTTTTTGACCCGGATCTCTTCCACGCGACTCGAAAGCTCCCGTGCGATTTCAGCCACACTCTTGTGATCCGCGCTGACTAGCTTTGCGCCCGCCAGACTCTTCCCGTCGCCAAGCGCAACAGAGAAGAACACGTCCACACTTTCACGACGCAAGAGGCCACGTCGCGTCACCGCGGCATTGCATTCGGGAGCAGCGGCAAACGCAAGCGCCGCCGCTTTGCCCACCACGTGAGTCAGAGTGACAGGCGCGCCGGTCTCTAGGCGCTGCCGCTGTACGAACGCGAGTAGATTCGTCGCGTCGATCTCCAGGAAGCCGTAGATGGTCGGATCGTCCGCGGGACGCCAGGACGCCAGCGCGAGCCGACGCCAGGTGGGGAGAGACGGAAAGCGGACGATGGGCACGGCAGGACTCCTTTGTTGCGCGGAGGTTTCTCGTCTCGCGCAGGTCCAACCTACAAAATCCCCGCTTCGTCGGCTTTTTTCGACGCGCCATTCCGTTATGCGCGCGCGTCACACGGGCCGTTTTGTGATAGGTCCGCGCGGTGATTGGGATTTCCAACCTGTCCAAGGCCTTTGGGCCCCAGAGCCTCTTCGAGGGGGTGTCACTGCAGTTGAACGCGGGCAGTCGCTATGGACTGGTGGGCGCCAACGGCTCAGGCAAGACCACCTTCTTGAAGATCCTCACCGGGGACGAGCCCGCCAGCGGCGGTGAACTCACATTCCCAAAGAACGCGCGCATTGGTGTGCTACGGCAGGACCGCTTTGAGAGCGACGACCAGATCATCATCGACGTCGCCATGATGGGCGACGCGCACGTGTACCAAGCGCTCAAAGAGCAAGACTCCCTGGCCGAATCCGAGCATCCCGATCCGCACCGCATCGGCGAGATCGACGAAATCTTGCGCGCCCAGGACGGCTACACCCTGGAGTCCCGGGCAGCGCAGATCCTTGTCGGTCTAGGCATCGAAGAACACCAACTGCGCTTGCCGCTGCGAACCCTCAGTGGTGGGTACAAGTTGCGCGTCCTCTTGGCGCAAACGCTGGTCAGCCGCCCGGACGCGCTGTTTCTAGATGAGCCCACCAACCACCTGGATATCCTCAGTATCCGCTGGCTGGAGAAGTTCCTGATTGGCTTCAAGGGCTGCGCCGTCGTGATCAGCCACGATCAACGCTTCCTGGACAACATCGCCACCCACATCCTCGACGTCGACTACGCCACTGTGGTGCCCTATACGGGCAACTACAGCGCCTTCGTAGAACAGAAGGTCGCAACTAGGCAGCGCAAAGAGACCGAGATCGCCCGGGTCGAAAAGACGATTGCGGAGAAGAAGGCTTTCGTGGAGCGCTTCAAGGCCAAGGCCACCAAGGCGCGCCAAGCCCAAAGCCGCGTAAAGCAAATCGAGAAGATCGAGGTGGAGAAGCTGGCACCTTCTTCACGCCGCTATCCCAAGTTCCGTTTTGACACCACGCGACCGAGCGGCAAAGACGTGTTGGAAGTCGTTGCGCTGAGCAAGGCCTATGGCGACAAACCCGTGCTGCAGGGGGCGGAATTCTCCGTGCGCCGGGGCGAGCGCGTGGCCGTGATCGGCGCCAATGGCCTGGGCAAGTCGACGCTGCTGAAGATCTTGACGGACAACCTCAAACAGGATTCGGGTGCAGTGAACTGGGGCCACGAAACCCACGTGGGTTACTTTGCCCAGGATCACAAGGACCAACTCACCGATCCGAATCAGATCACTCTGGACTACCTGTGGGACACCTGCCCCCAAGAGGGCACGGGCTTCGTTCGGGGCATACTCGGCCGATTGCTCTTTAGCGGCGACGAGGTCGAAAAGAAGCTCTCTGCCTTGAGCGGCGGCGAGGCAACTCGCCTCGTGATGAGCCGTTTGATGGTGCAAAAGCCCAATGTGCTGGTGTTGGACGAACCGACGAACCATCTCGATCTGGAATCCATCGAGGCCCTAGTCGAAGCCCTGGATGCCTACGAGGGCACGCTACTGTTCGTGTCCCACGATCGCTGGTTCGTGCAGCGACTGGCGACGCGCATCATCGAAATCAAGAAGGACGGGCTGAACGACTTTTCGGGCAGCTACGAGGAGTATCTTGAGCGTCAGGGGGACGACCACCTGGATGCGGAGCAAGTGGAACTGCGCGCGAAGCGTGATAAACGCGGCAAAGCTAACGGCGGGGAGAAAGCCGCCAAAAGCGCCAAGCCCGCTCTGGAGCGGCGCGAACGCGAAAAGCGGCTGCGCGCGCTGCCCAAACAGCGTGACGCGGTGCTGGAGCAGATCACCAAGGTCGAAACACGGATCGGTGAGATTGACGAGCTTTACGGCGATCCGCAGTTCTATGTGAGCACCCCCAACGAGCGCATCGGCGAATTGGAACGCGAGAAGTCCAAACTGGTACGCGACCAAGAGAAGCTGACCCGCGACTGGGAACGCCTAGAAACCGAGCTGTCCGAACTCAGCTCGGAGTAGGCGCGCGCCTCTGCCAGGCGTGGTATTTTCGAGGCGGACGGGCGGACGCGATTCGGCCAGCCCGAAGCGCACAGTCGAAGATGCTACCCGCTACCGCAACGCAGTTTGCAGCCAGTCCCGTCGGCCGTTACGTAGCCGGTGCTGGTTACGTGCACTTCTGCGCGGCGGCAGAGCTGTGGGGCGTGCTGCTCTGGGGCCGTCCCAGCTTGGAGCTCGCCGAAGGCCTGAGGCGCACCTTGGCGCTGGAGCTGGCACCACCTGCACAGCCCCACGCGTCCATTGTGGACGCTAGCGGCCTGACGGGCGTGGACGTGAACGCCTTCGGCGCCCTGAACGCATACGTGCGCGGCAACTTCGATCGGCTACGCGCCCAGGTGCGCCGCTTGGCGCTGGTACGACCGAGCGGCATGGAGGGCGCCTTGGTGGCCGGTTTCTTCGAGGTAATGCCGCCGCCGTATCCGGTTCGGGTATTTCAAGATCGCACCGCAGCCCTGGAGTGGGCCCTCGCGGATACAGAGATCGACGCCAGCGCACTCACGCGCACCCTAACCAAACTCTTTGAGGCGGGCATGGACACCGCGCCCATCGTGCGACAGCTGGACGGCTACCTGGAAGCCAACCTGCTTGCCGCCAGCGTCTCCGATGCCTCTCGGGTGCTGGGTCTCTCCGAGCGCACAATGCAGCGCCGCCTGAGCGAGGCCGGCACTACCTTCGTGGACGCTCTGAGCAGTGCGCGTGTGCGCGTCGCCCAACGGCTGATGCTCGACAGCGACGCCCCCCTCACCCGCATCGCCCTCGACGTCGGTTGCGCTTCGCTCCAGCATTTCAGCGCGCTGTTTCGCAGGAAAGTCGGGCAAGCCCCCAGCGCTTGGCGCGCGAAGCAAAAAGCTTGAGCGCGCGAAGAAGCGTGGGCGCGAAAGGGGCAGGAGCCGGCCACACCAAGCAATGTGCCGGACTCCCGATCGGGTTGGCCCCCTCGTTCGTATCCCTTCAAGATGCGAGCAGTCCTCCTAGCCTTCGGCCTGTGCAGTGCGTGTCAGTCGGAACCCAGCGTGCCCGACGTCGCGGCACCGGCCAGGGGAGACACGAGCCACTTCGTGCTGGCGGGAGCTAGCGTCGTGGACGGAAACCGGGCCAAGCAGCTGGACGTCGAGGTGCGTGCGGGGCGCATCGTGGCCGTGGGCGTGGTCGACGCGGGCGCGGCGCGCATCGACGTCCGAGGCAAGTTCATCACGGCCGCGGTGATTGATAGCCATGTGCATCTGGCGTACCTGCCCAAGGCCAAGAAGCTGTCCGAGAGCGGAGTCGCCGGCGTCGTGGATCTGGCAGCGCCGACGTCTTTTCTCCAGGACCTCGAGGCGCTGCCGCTGCAGGTCGTCGCCGCGGGCCCGATGATCACCGCATCTCTGGGCTACCCGACCCAGGGCTGGGGCAGCGACGGCTACGGGCTGGAAGTGGCGTCCCCGACCCAGGCCGAACGCGCGGTGGCGGATTTGCTCGCAGCGGGCGCCCGGGTGATCAAAGTGCCCGTGGGCGAGGCACCGTCCCTAGACGACTCGACGCTCTTGGCCGTGGTCACCAAGGCCCACCAAGGGAAAGTGAAGGTCGTCGCCCATGCCCTCGGGGACGCCGATGCGGCGCGCGCAGCAAGCGCCGGCGTGGACGCCTTGGCGCATTCCCCCGTGGAAGCGCTTGCCGAAAGCACGCTCGACGCCTGGAAAGGCCGCGCGGTGATCAGCACCCTCTCCGCCTTCGGCGGACCCGAGGCCCGCAATAACCTGAGCGCCCTGCACGCACGTGGCGCGACCGTGCTGTACGGCACGGACTTCGGCAATACCCGAGTCGCGGGCATCAGCGGCGCCGAGATCGACGCCCTCGCCGCCGCGGGCTTGTCCGGTGGTGCGATCCTGGAAAGCGCCACCAGTGCACCAGCCGAGTTTTTTGGCTTTGACGGTCTCGGACGCGTCGCACCAGGCGCGCGCGCCTGCCTGCTCGTGCTCCAGGAAAACCCATTGACCACCCCGCGCAGCCTGGCGAGCCCCGTCGCTGTGTATCGGGACGGCGTGCGGCTCTGAGTTCCGCTGCCCGTCATTTGCGTTTCTTGCGTCCACGCGTGCCCACGCTCTGCGCTTGGATAGCGAGGGGTTCTTCTCTGCGGCGCCCGAATGCAAGCGTTCGGCGGTTCGGTTCTTCTCTGCGGCGCCCGAACGCAAGCGTTCGGCGCCGACGCGAAAGCCAGGCGGAGTCGCGTCGGCTACTAAGGCGGGTATGGAACGCTTCGATCTATTCATTGCGCTGGATGGCTTTGGTCTCAATGGTTTCGAGGGCTTGGCGGGGATTGCCCGGCTGCGTGCAGCCCCCGCAAAGGGCGACTACCAGGTAGACGTGCGCTTCTTCTCCGGTCTCTCGGGCGGCCACGCGACGCAGATCAATCCCTCCGGCACCCTGGGCTACCTGGGCAACCTCTCCCAGATGCTGCTGTTCTACGATCCCCGCACGCTGCAAGAAGTGAAGCGCGTCTCCACGTTGCGCTGGGCGGCGCCGGACGTGGCCTACGCCAGTCAAACGCACGTGGTCTGGCTGGATGACGACAGCTTCGTCACCGTCTTGGGCCAGAGTTTTTGGCGCTTCCACATGGCAGACCTATCCGAGCCGGAACACCTCGGAGCCCATGGCGTGACGCTGCCCCACGCCATCAAGCGTTCTCCTTCCGGTCGCTTCCTATTCTACGGAGCGATGGACCACGACGCCCACGGCTACGCCAATCAAGTCGGCATCTTCGATCTGGAAACCAAAAAGGCCCGGGTCGTCAAACTGCCTGCGACGGTCTGGCACCTAGGTGTGCACCCGGAGAAGGACGTGTTCTACGCACCGACGCAGCGCTGCACGCCCCAAGGCAATATGGAGTTCTCTGAGTACACCATCGCCCATTTCAAGAACTACCTATTCGAAATCGACGGCGAGCGCGCGGAGGTCCTGCGACATGTGGCCATCCCCAAGGACATGCCCGGCAGCCTGACCAGCGACGTGATCGTGACCAAAGACCGCGTGCTGTACAACGCTTGCGCGTCGAGCGCGATCGCCATGGTGGACCTAGATACTTTCGACCGCGTGCGCTACATCGACGAACGCGTCGTGGGCTGGAACGCCGTAAAGAACGCCCGCGCGGGGATCGCCAACCTGGTGGAAGCGCTCAGCCGCGCCAACCTGCTCGACCACACCCACGACTTTTTGAAGGCCATCCGCATTGCCCGGGGCAGCGCTCTCGACGGCAGCTACGGTTTGGCTCTGTCGCCCTGTGGTGGCTTTCTCCTGAGCGCGCACCGCGGCCTGAATCAAGTCTTGGTCTACGACTACCCCAGTCTGCGCCTGCGCAAGGCCGTGCAGTTTCCCTCGGCACGGGAGTTTTTCCCGAAGCGTCTCGGGCGCTTCGACGACACGCGCTTGGGTTTCCACCACAGCGTGCTGTCGTCAGCGACGCTGGCATGAAGGCGCCAAGCCCCAGTGGCTAGTGCAGGCCGCTTTCTGTGGCACACTGCGGCCCATGGCGCCGCGAGCACTCCTGGGACTTTCGTCGGTTTTCATTCTTGCGGCCGGATGCAGCGCGTCGGACGGCGGCGGAGGACACGGCACCGGCGGCACGGGCACGGGAGCCGCGTCCAGTGGTGGCAGCGGCGCCGGAGTCGGCACGGGTGGCTCGAGCTCCGGCGGCAGCGGGGCGGGCACCACGGGCGGCGGGCAGATCGGCGACCCTTGCGTCAGCAACGACGACTGCAAAGTGCCGGCTGACGCCGAGTGCTGGACGACGATTGGCGGCGGATTCGCGCCGGAGATCACCTTTCCGGGCGGCTTCTGTTCCAAGGCTTGCGACACCAACGGCGCTAGCGATCAGTGCGGCGACGAAGCGGGTTGTTCGAGCACCAGCGTCAGCGGCGGCCAAGGCAGCGTAACGCTCACCATGTGCTCGCCGCCCTGTTCGTCGAACGCAGAGTGTCGCGAAGCCGAGGGTTACACCTGCCTGCAGCTCATCCCGGGTTTCGGCGTCTGCACCCTGTAGGCCGTGGATCCGCTCAGCATCCCGAGGCAGCTCCTGGAAGGCTTCTCGAGGCTGCGCGTGAAATGGAAGTGCGATGGACTCGCGCCGATCTCGGCGCTAGGGCTTGCAGATCGCCCTCGACAACGGAGTCGAGGTCCCGGGCATCATCGCCACCCTGGCCAAGGACGGCTGCCAAACCGGGCGCCTCGACGCGGAGCAAGGACTCCGAGTGGTGCAGTCCGTCACCTCGCTGGCGCTGGAAGAGTCGCTGCTCTGCTCGAGCGCGGCAACCACAGCCCTCGCTCAGATCCAGACCACCCATCCGGAGATCATCGAGTTCCGGGAGGAGCTTTGAGGCAAAGCTAGCGGCGCCGCGCCGGAACATCGCCCGGGAGCCCGGCCGTCGGGCGGAAAGTTCACGGCGGCGCCGCGGCCGCCCTCCTGCCGAAGCAGCCCCCCAGCTCCTGGCGCGCCCCCCGGGACGGTGGCGCGGCCGGCGGCAACAGGTCGAGCGGCACCCGGTGCGGGCCACGGCGCTTGCCCCGGCGCTGGTGGCGGCGATCGCCGGCGGCCTGCTCTACA
>CALMUT010000333.1 GCA_937872925.1 uncultured Myxococcales bacterium
CTTCCGCCAATCGGCGCAGTTGCCGTGGGTCGAGATCGGGCTGACTGCACTTTCCTTCGCCAGCGTCGTCGCTTCGATCCAGACGAACCACTGGTTTGCGACGCCGTTCGCGGGCCTCTTCATGTTCGGCTACGGCTACGTGGCCTCTCAGGTGACCCTGGAGCAGCTGGAGCAGCGTCGGGCGGAACGTGTCAGTGGCGTGCCCGCCGAGGTCGCCGAACTCGAGCAGCCGGCGGCTCAGCTCTCCCGCGCCGCCTGATCCGCTCGGCCGAGCCCCTTTCCCCTGGGCCCCCGCCGTGACGACGCGAAGCGACCGATCGGCGCGGTGCCTCGATGACCTGCGGACTTGCCGGGCTGCGCCAGCTTGGGCGGGAGGCGGGGAGGCGGGAAAGGAGCCTGCTCAAGCGTTCCCCGTCCACTGGGAATTCCGGTGGACTTTTCGGGGGTTGGCTGTACCATGACACTACTTTGAGGGTGTCCGTGCGGCAGCCTCGACCCCAACCCGAAGTGCAGTGAAGGGGGCCTGATGACCAAGGCCGACATCGTCAACGCGGTCTATACCCGCCTCGGCGGCTTCTCGAAGAAAGAATCGGCGGACATCGTCGATCTCGTCTTCGAGACCATGAAAGAAACCCTCGGCCGCGGCGAGAAGATCAAGATCTCGGGCTTCGGGAACTTCGTTCTCCGGGACAAGCGCCAGCGTCAGGGGCGCAATCCACAGACGGGGCAACCGATCATCATTTCGGAGCGCAGAGTCCTGAATTTCAAAGCGAGTCAGCTGTTGAAGCAGGCCCTAAACGACAGTCAGCCCGAGAACGGGAATTCGGGGGAGTAGATCCTTGAGCGTCTCGGGCAAGCTACCGGTAAAGCTCTACTATCGCATTGGCGAAGTCGCGGACATCGTCGGGGTGGAGCCGCATGTGCTGCGCTACTGGGAGACCGAGTTCCGCACGATCCGGCCGCAGAAGTCCCGAAAGGGACAGCGCATCTATTCAAGGCGGGACGTCGAGAAACTCCTGAACGTCAAAGACCTGCTGTACACCCACAAGTTCACCATCGCCGGAGCCCGAAAACAGCTGCGGGACGGGCCGGTCGCTCTGGCCCAAAGCGACGGCCCCAGCACCAAGATCCGCACGGGGCTATTGGAGCTGAAGAAAGAGGTCGAAGCGATGCTCGACGAGATCTCGCCCTCAGGGTAAGGCTTCGGTCATTCAATGTCCGGCGAGCGCTTGACGCGGTGCGTGGGGTCGTCCATGTCACGGGGTCTAAGCGCCACCATTTAGAGGAAGCGAACATGGCAGAAGGTCTCAATCGCGTGATGTTGCTTGGCAATCTGGGTGCCGATCCGGAGTTGCGCATGACCAGCGGCGGCCAGGCCGTATTGAAGATGCGGCTCGCCACGTCGGAAACCTACTTCGACAAGAACCGCGTCAAGCAGGAACGCACCGAGTGGCACAACGTGGTGGTGTGGGGCAAACGCGCCGAGGCCCTCGGTAAGTTTCTGACCAAAGGGTCTCGGCTCTTCATCGAGGGCGGCCTGCGCACCTCCAACTACGAGGACCGGGAGGGAAACAAGCGCTACCGCACGGAGATCGTGGCCAACAACATCATCCTTTCGGGTGGTGGCGGCGGTCGCGGTGGCGGCGGCGGCGGCGGCGGCGGCGGTGGGTCCCGCGACAACGACGACTACGGCGCTCCGGATAGCGGTGGCGGCGGTGGCGGCGGCGGCGGTGGCTTCGACGACGCGGACTACGGTGGCGGTGGCGACGATATCCCGTTTTGAGCGTGGACCGCGCGGCCCATGGGGGTCGCGACGGCTCGGTCTCGCCGGCGCGCTCGCGCTCTGTGGGCTGCTTGCGGGTTGTTCCAGTTGCGACGATTCCGGCGGCGGCCCGGCGGCATCGGCGTCCGCGGCGGCTGTGGATATGGCGCCGGTGCCCGCGCCGAAAGGGCTGGTCGCCGAGCTATTCGTTTCCAGCCCCGGCAGCACGTGGAAGAAGCTGCGCGATACGTCCGGCGCGGTGATTCTGCCCCAGAGCTACGGCGTGCTGTTGACCACGCTGCTGGGGCTGCCTCCTTTGGCGGCAGACGCTTTCGACGATTCGGCGACGACGACTGGCGCCGTGGCCCTCGACGAAGCGTCGCAATGGCGGGCTGCTCTCGCGATCAAACTGGTCAGTGGACGTGAATTCATCGCGCGGCTGACGACAGGTAGCAAAGCGGCATACGAGCCCAAAGAGCACGGCGCGGGCATCACGCTTCTCACGCCCAAGGCCGGCAAGGCGTCGGACGCGATCGCCCTCGCGGTGCTTGGCAATACGCTGTTGGTTGCCCGGAGTCCCGAAGGCATCACGCTCTTGGGGCCCTATGTGGCAAAGACGTTGCCACCGAAGAAGCCGCCGGCTCCCGGCGCCGTGGCGTACGTCCCGAGCGCGGCCCTGCGCGGGCCGCTCGCTGGGGAGATCAAAAAACGTTGGAAGGCCGCGCGCGAAGAGCTGAGCAACACGGACCAGAACAACCGAAAAAAGCACGGTGGGCGGGCACCGGATTTCGGGGACCCCCAGGCCGCGCTTGCGGTCATGACCGGAAGTGTCGACGGTTGGGTCAAGCTGCTTGAAGGCGCGGACCACGCGCAGCTCGAGTTGCGCTCGGAGAACGACGTGGTGCGCCTGCATTTGCAAGTCGACCCCGGTCAAAGCACCGACCTCCAGAAGTGGGTTCAAGAGCTCGCCGTGGGAGACGCCTCGCCGCTTCTCTCCCTGCCTGAAAGCGCCGCCATCGGCGTGGTGAGCCGTTCCTCGATGCAGCAGCGCACGGAGTCCGCCCAGAGCAGCGCCGATGCGTTGGGCCGCTTGTTTGGGGATCGCCTCAACGCGAAGGACAAAGATCGGGTTGCCAATGCGCTGAAGGAGTTGGCGGAAGCGCGGGGTGACGAGGCGGTTTTTGGCTACGTGCGTGGCGCGGACAGCGCTGGCCTCGTCTACCGAGGGTCCACGTTGGATCCGCGCCGGCTCGATGCAGCCGCCAAGAGCCTGGTCGGTTTGCTGCGCTTGCCGGCGTTCGAAGAGCCGCTGCAGCAGTTCGTGGGTCAGTTCTCGATCAAGCAAAGCTCCGCGAAAATCCCGGGGCTGCCCAACAAAGCGGAGCGCGTGCTCTTGAGCATCAAGCCCAGCGGCATGCGCATGGCGAAGGATCCCAAGGGCGAGGTCTCCGCCGCACCCAGACCCGTGGAGTTGATGTGGACGTCAGCGGATGGCGTGACCCACGGTGCGATGACGACGGACGCGCCGCCGCTGCTCGTCGCCATGGTCGCCGCCGAAACCGCAAAGACATGGGCAGGAGTTCCCGCCACGGCGACGGGCGTTTCTCGGATCGGCAAAGAGGTCGGTTTCGCTGTTGCCGTGCGTCCCCAGATTTTGCTGGGCAACGCGCCGCTGCAGTCTCCGGGACTGGCCACCATCGCGCTGGGGCGCAGCGGCAAGCTCGGCGTGTTGGACATCACGGCGGATCAAGCCGCGCTGCGCTTCTTCATGCAGCGCGCGATGACTCAGTAGTTCCCTGCGGGGTCTCGGTGGGCCGGAGGACGGCGCCAAGAAAGTCCGGTATGATGCGGGCATGAACCGCCAGAACCGCAGCGCTTTGTTCCGTTGGGCCGGGCTTGGGTTGGCCGCGGCCGTGGCGGTGCTTGCATGCGGTCGCACCTCATTCGAGGACGACGACTTCTTCGATCTGGACGCGGGGGTTGGCGGAAGCGGGGCCACGGGGGTCGGAGGCAACGGCGTGGGCGGCGCCGGCATCGGTGGCAGCGGCATTGGCGGCGCGGGCATTGGTGGCGCGGGCATCGGTGGCACCGGCGTGGGGGGGACGGGCATCGGCGGGAGCGGCGGCAGCGGCGGCGGGGCGCCCGGGTGCGGGCCCGGCGGGGGGGGG
>CALMUT010000334.1 GCA_937872925.1 uncultured Myxococcales bacterium
ACGACCCGGCGGGGGGTTGGGGGAGGCGAACCGGGGGCGGGGGGGTGTGGTCGACCCCGCCGACCCCCACGCTGCCCGCGGAGCCGCCGGTTCCCCCCGTCGCGCCGCCGCTGCCGCCGGTCGCGCCGCCGCTGCCGCCGGTCGCACCGCCACTGCCGCCCGTCGCGCCGCCGCTGCCACCGAGCCCCGCAGTACCGCCCGTTGCTCCGCCGGACCCGGAAGCGCCACCGGCTGCAGATCCGCCACTGCCCCCGGACGCGCTTGCGCCGCCGCTACCTCCGGACGCGCTTGCGCCGCCGCTAGCTCCACTGGATCCCGCGACGCCGCCAGATCCCGCGACGCCGCCGCTGCCAGAAGCGCCGCCGATCCCCGGGTCTGGGTGGGCGCCCGCCGCTCCGCCCGTCGCGACCGGATCGGGGTCATGGGTCACCGCGCAGGCGCCCAAAAGCCACGCGAATACTGGCAGGTAGCGACGTCTCATCCCGAGCGCTCAGTGTACCCCATTGTCTTACGGCGCGTTGCGGCATGACTTGAGCGCACGCCAGCGGGCACGCATACGGCACGGCCCGTCCGGACTTGAGCCTCCCATGGCGCGCGCCGGCGCTTTGACCCGTGCCGCACGACGGGCTAGGCCAAGAGCGTGCGCCACTTCATCCAAGCAGTCTTAGTGTGTTTCACTGTCGCAGCTTGCTCCGCGGATGACGGCAACGAACCCGCCGGTAAAGGCACGCCTGTGGACGCTGGTGTTTCGGACACTGCGGGCTGGGACGTGGTCACTGGCACCGGAGGGGCACCGACCGGCGACGCGGCTCTGCCTCAATTCTACCTCGACGTCACCGCGCCTACCGAAGGCCAGGTACACACGCAAACCGGCTCTCCCCTGGAAGCCACCGTAAAGTTCGAAGTGCTCGCGGGTCCGGGCATCGCCAAAGTCGAGTATGTGATCGAGACGGATTTCTCGCTGGGCGAGAGCACTCAGGCGCCAAACTTCCCCCTCGTCTATCAATACCAATACACCGGAGATCGCTGGACCGAAGCGCGCGGCTTCGACGCCGACGGCAATCAAGTCGCAACGGACAAAGTGAATTTCGTGGTCAAAGCGCCGACCACCAGCGGTCCTTGCTTGGCTCAGCTCGACACTTTGGGCGTGCAATACACGCCGACCGTCGCCAAGGGCGTGGTCGACGGCGTGAAGCTCTCCGGTCCCCTCAATGGCGTGCTGTTTGCCAAGACGGACACCAATACGCCTAGTACGGATCCCATGGGCTGCGAGTTCGTGCTGACCCTGTGGAAGTTCGCCGAAGTGCTCAAGAAGCACGGCTTCAACAAGGTTGGCACTCTCGGCTCGTACTGTTACCGCTGCTGCTGCTCTTGGAGCCAAACCAACTACTGCCGCGGCCCGAACGACCCTGAGCCGAATTGCTCCGCCAACGGCTACTCCAATCATTCCTTCGGACGCGCCATGGACATCCGCTACCTGTACAAGACCACCGGTGAGGTCTACGACGTCAACAACACCACACACTTCAAAGAGTGGTCTGGAGCGTCCAGCGAAACCTGCACCTCAGCCCTCGCAGCACAAACTGGGGTCTCCAAAGAACTCTACACCCTGATTTGCGACCAAGCGGCGCAGCAGGTCTTCAGCATTTGCCTGACGCCGAACTACAACTCGGCGCACCGCAATCACTTCCACTGCGACATCGGCAAGAGCGGCCCGCCCGGCGGATTCAGTGTGAAGTCGCTCCCGTTGCCGCTGGTGGACATGGGCGACCATCCCGACAGCTGTGGCGCTGAGCACTAAGCAGCGGCGCGCCCTCAGCAAGTATCTGAGCTGGGTGCTGCGGCATCGCCCGGATGCGATCGGCCTGGAGCTAGCGCCCGGAGGTTGGCTCGACTGCGCGGCGCTGCGAGCGGCCAGCGCGCAGGAGGGTTTCGCGTTTTCCCACGCGGAGCTGCAGGAAGTGGTCGTCGAGAGCGACAAGCAGCGCTTCGAGCTCAGCGCCGACCAACGCCGAGTGCGCGCCGTGCAGGGCCACTCCGTCGAAGTCGAGCTGGGCTACGTGGCGGAGGCGCCACCTGAATGCACCTTCCACGGCACGGGGCAGGACGTCGTGGCAAGCATTTTGGCCGAAGGCATCGTGCCTAAGCGTCGCCTGCACGTGCATCTGAGCCCCGATCGCGAGACGGCGCTTGTGGTCGCGCGCCGCCGGCCGCGCCCGACGATCTTAGTCGTGCGCTCCGGCGACATGGCTCGCGCAGGCTTCGAACTCTTCCGCGCGCCCAACGGCGTCTGGCTCACGAAACACGTTCCACAACAGTTCGTGAGTCGTGAGCCAGATCCGAGCGCGTCCGCGTGATCGCGGCCAGTGTGGCTTGCCAATCCATGACAGGCGTCGCCCAACTGGGGACTGGCTTGCGCTGTGGGCCAAAGAGAAAGCGATGCTCTACGAGCCCCGCAAGGTGGCTCAGCACGTCGGCGCGGTCGTCGACGAAGTGAGTCAGCCGCAGCTGGCGCGCGTGCAGGGCTTTGTCGCGCCGCTCGCGACAGAAGCGTAGATGCTCCACGGGCACTCCCGTCAAGCGATGGAAGTCGTGGTGCTGCAGCCAACGCCGCGAGCGTGCCTGCACTTTGGGTCCGCACTTGGAGACGATCCAAACGCGTCCGCCGAAATCACGGGTCAATTGCGCGATGGCGTCGAAGGCGCCCGGGCTTGCCGGGGTGTGCATGGCTTCGTCCTCGGAGCCGTTTAGGAATTGTGTGTCCGCGCCGTCTGCGTCGACCGGGCTGATGATGACCCGCCCGATGTCGATGCCCAAGGCGGGGCTGCCGCTGCGGTTTCCGGAGTTTTGTCGGGTTTTCTTGTTCATTTTCTGTTCCTTTTCTCTGAACAAGATACGGCTCTAAAACTAATGCGGAACTTATATGATCTGAGTAGCTATAGTTATTTGGTTATGACTGACCTTGCCGGCATCGACTTCGACCGTTTGCGATCCTTCTTGGTCTTCGCGGAGCACCAAAACTTCACGCACGCGGCGGAGACGCTCGCATTGACGCAGCCGGCGCTCTTTGCGCAGGTCAAGCGTCTCGCCGACGATCTCGGTGTCGCTCTGTACCGCCGCCGCGGGCGACAGCTGGAGCTCACCGCTGAGGGCGTGCAGGTGCAGCGCTTCGCCCGCGACTTGGTTTCGAGCAGCACTGCGTTCCTGGAGCGTCTGCACGGCTCGGCGCGGGCCGAGACCGTGCGCTTGGCCGCCGGCGAAGGCGCCTACTTGTACTTGCTCGGTAATGCCCTACGGGAACATCGCAAGCATTCGCCGCACCCGCTGCGACTATTGACCCGGGACGCGCCGGGCACGCTGGCCGCGCTGCGAAGCGGGGACGCGGACGTTGGCGTTGCGGCGCTGACGGAGTTGCCGGCGGACCTTGAAAGCGAAACCCTGGTCAGCGTGGGACAAGTGGTGGTCGTGCCCCGCGGCCATGTCTTGGCCAAGAAGAAGCGCTTGTGCCTCGCGGACCTGGAGGGCCGAGACTTGATCGTGCCACCCCTGGGGCGACCGCACCGCACGGCGCTGTCGCGGGCGCTGCTCGGCGCCGGTGTGCAGTGGCATGTGGCCGTGGAAGTCACAGGTTGGGAGCTGATGTTGCACTTCACGCAGCTGGGCATGGGGCTGGCCGTAGTGAACGACTTCGTGCGCGTGCCTCGCGGCCTGGTGGCGCGGCCGCTGCAAGGTTTGTCCCCGATCCGCTATCAGCTGCTGACCCGCGAAAGAGAAACGCGGCCCAGCGCCGCGCAGCTAGCGGACGTGCTGCGCCGCTACGCGAGGGATTAGTGCAGCTGCGCCGAGCAGCGCCCCGACCCCAAAAGAACCAACGGAATCAAGGTTTGCGCAAGGCGGCGCGCACGCGCTCGGGGGAGCGGGCCAGGGTGAGCCAGCCAGGCTCGCGGTGGAGGATGCGCGGCAAAACCAGACCGTCGATCTGTTGGTCCGTGACGGTGGTGCGGCAGTCGGTCGGCGTGCCTTGGGTCATGAGGTTGCCGGTCACGTCTTGGTGCACGAGTCCCAAGATGTGACCCATTTCGTGAGCGACTAGGTTGTCGGGGAGGTTGGTGTATTTGCGCACGGTGTCGCTGCCGACGAAGAGGCTGGGCGTGAAGTCTGGCGGCAAGCCCATCAACGTCAGCAAGTCGAACTGGGGGTCGTCGGCATTGATGCGCGCAAAGAGCGCGGGGGACACGCCGATGCCAGCGATTTCGCCCTGGAGAGAGATGGACTTGGCCAGGACGGGTGCCACGACCTCCGGCAGAATGAAGATGTTCACGCGCCCGGGCGCTTGATGGCTCGCGATCATTTCGCGCAGCGGGCGGAACATGACCTCACCGACGGCCTGGTTCGCAATAGCTTCTTGCTCCGGCGTGAGGTAGCTCGCCTCGGGGTCGATGCCGGCGTTCAGGAGCGCGGCTCGGAACTCCGCGTCGTTGCCAACCATGGCGTTTGTATACGGCACGCGCTCACTGGGGCGGTCCGCGTAGAACCACAACTCGTGAGCGCCCCAGTATCGCTGCACGCCGTGGGTTTGCTCGACGACGCGATCGTCCCAGAGCCTGCCGCCGTGAAACAGCGCGGCGAGTAGGTTCTGATTGACGGTCTTGGTTGAACCCGCGCCAAGACACGCCGGCTGGTTGCGCTCGGGGTAGCCGCGGAAATAGTGCTGGGTGCTGCAAGCGCGGAGTTGCTCCTGCTCGCAGGTCGCACGTTGCTCGGATGGGATGGCGCCTTGGGTGACTTGCTCCTCGCAGATGGCCGCAGCTGCGGGGGGGCAGGGGTGTGGCGGCTCCGGTGCGCCGTCACTGGACGACCCACAGCCCGCCAGCACAAAGCTCGCGCCCGCTGCGACCCTCGCGAATATCGCGGCTCTAAGCATCGTCCAAGAGTTACGTTTGGGCGACTGAAGGGCTACCCCGCAGGCGTCGAAACGGCTTCAACTGTCCTTATATAACCAAGAAACACGCGCAAAGTACCCGGCAAATCCGGCCGACCCCCGAGGACCTGACAGCAATCAGGAAGGTTTTTGGGCACTTTCTGTATAAGCCTGCGTGATTCGGGATTGTCCCGAAATTGGGCCGGACAAATAGGCTGCTGAGACAATGCGTAATTGTGGTCATCGGTGGGTCCGACGTCTCGGTATTGCTCCACCCGGCCCGTGTACGAGGAGAACAATAATGATTCGTAAACTATCGTCACTTGCCTTTGGGGCCCTTATCGCCCTGTCAACCGCAACCGCGTTCGCTCAGGACGAAGAGCCCCCCGCAGAGGGTGGCGGCGACGACGCCGCAGCAGCGCCCGCAGAGGGTGGCGACGCAGCAGCGCCCGCAGAGGGTGGCGGCGGTGAAGCCGCAGCTGGCGGCGAAGCCGCCATGGACACCAGCAATATGGATGCGGGTGGCAAGATCAAGATCGGTCTGCGCGTTGGTTATGGGTTGCCTCTGGGCGATGCATCCAAGGACAACAAGCTCGGCGACTCCATCAGCGGCATCATCCCGATCTGGGTCGACCTGGGTTACATGGTCACGCCGAATATCATGGTCGGGCTGTATGGTCAGTACGGCATCGCGATGCTGAACTCGGATATCAAGGACGCCTGCGACGCCGCTAACGCGGACTGCTCTGCGGCCGCCATTCGATTTGGTCTGCAGGGGCAGTACCACCTGTCTCCAGCAGAGTCCCTGGACCCGTGGTTCGGCCTCGGCATCGGCTACGAAATGCTAAACTTCAAGTCGCCAATCGGCGATGCGAACACCACGGGGCTCGAGTTTCTCAATCTGCAGGCCGGCGCCAACTTCAAGGTGGCGGACTCGATCGGCGTGGGCCCCTTCGTGAGCTTCTCGCTCGGCCAGTACTCCAGCGTCGAGGGCAACGACATTCCGGAGAAGTCGATGCACCAGTGGTTGGTGCTCGGTGTCGGCGGCACGCTCGGCATCTGATCGGAACCCTTTTTACCCCATGCAAAGGCGCTGCTCCGACGGGTTCGGGGCGGCGCTTTTGCGTATTTTTTCGGTGCTGATGCGTCTGTCTTCCCTGTCCAGCGTGCTGATGTCGTTTGTGCTGCTCGGCTGCACGCGCAACGACCCGCCGCGGGCAGAGCCCGTGACGCCGCCGAAGCTTTCCGCTGCGCGGCCGAGTGCTTCAGCGAAGAGCGCGCCCGCCCCATCGCCGAAGTCGACAAACGCGGCGCAGCCCCAGACGGACTCGGTGCCGCCGCGTTACGCCTTTGACCGCGTGCACTCAGCGCTGACGCCGAGCATCGTGCAGGGGCTGCGGAAGATCGCGGCGCGCGACGCGGCGCTGCGCCCGGACGTGTTTGCGAAAGTGGGCGACTCCATCACCTTCAGCGACGATTCCTATCGTTGTCTGGCCAAACCGAATCGCAACTTGGCCGAGCACTCGGCCCTTGCGCCGGTGATCGCGCGATTTGCCGGCAAGCCCGCGTACGGCACAAATCCGTACTCCCGGGACAGCTTGACCGCGCAGATCGGCTGGAGCGCTTGGCAGGTGCTGTCCGGGGATCCGCCGCCTTTGGCAAAGGAACTCAAAGCCATCCAACCGCGCATCGCCCTTGTGCAGTTTGGCACTAACGACATCGAGATCGGCGCCATCTTTCACTTCGCGGATCAGCTCTGGAATATCGTGGACTACTTGGTGGAGCGCGGCGTCGTGCCCGTGCTGTTCACGATCCCTCCGCGCAAAGACAAGGCGAGCGCGGCGGTCTGGGCGCCGCGTTACAATACGGTCATCCGCGGCGTCGCCCAAGCGCGCCGCGTGCCACTGGTGGACTATCACCTAGCGCTGCGCGCGCTGCCCGGCGGCGGCATGGCACGCGACGGCATTCACCCGACGACCTTTCACGGTGCCCGCGGTCGGGACGCATGTGATTTCTCCAAGGACGGACTGCGCCACGGTTACAATTTGCGCAATCTGCTGGCGGTGCAGGCGCTCGAGCGCGTGGACGCTGCCTTGCGAACCGGCACTGCGCCAGACACGGCTGGACGGGCGGCTGCACCGGACACCAGCACGCTGCCCTTGGTCGATGTGGCGCGCCTTGCCGGGGGCGGCGGCGACCAGGACGGGTATTCTTGCGCCGGCGCTGAGTCCGCACCGGGCAAGGAGGCGATCTACGCCTTCGAACTCGCTGAACCGAGCCATGTGCACATCATGGCCTTCGATCGCGGCGCACAAGTGCAGTTGTATCTGCTGCGGGACCCAAAGCCGTCGAGCTGCCAGCGAACCCATGCCCGCGTGATCAAGACTCGACTCGCCGCGGGGCGGCACTATCTAGTGCTAGACCGACAACAGGAAAAGGCGCCCGCAAGCGAGAGCATCGTGGTGATCACTAAAGAAGAATGAGGGCCGGCCGCGAACCATGACCTGGACCGAAGCAAGCTTGATCCGCCGGATTGACTGGGCGCCGCAGCTCGCCACGTTCTGTTTCGACACGAAGTTGGACGGCTTTGCGCCGGGACAATGGCTCAACATTGCTCTGAACGTTGCCGAGGAGCGCATCACCCGGGCCTACAGCCTCGCTTCCGCTCCCGGAGCGGGCGTGCAGCTCTTTGTGACGGAAGTGGATAGCGGTGCGCTGACGCCGGGGCTGTTCTCCATGCAGCTCGGGGATCGCCTGCAGCTGGACACGACCGCACGCGGCTTCTTTAGCCTGGACTACGTGCCGGAGGCGCAAGACCTGTGGCTTGTGGCGACGGGTACGGGGCTGGGGCCGTTCATATCGATCTTGCGCGCCGGCGCGCTCTTCGAGCGCTTTGAACACGTCGTGGTCGTGCACGGCGTGCGCCGGGCGGATCACCTAGCCTACGCGGACGAAATCCGCGCCCTTCGGCCCGAGCGCTGCGCCGTGTCCTACGTGCCTGTCGTGAGTCGAGAGCCGGAACGCAGCGGCGTGCTGCATGGGCGGGTGACGGCGGCGCTTTCGAGCGGCCAGCTGGAGGACGCTGCCGGGAGGGTGCTTTCCCCAGCGCGCTCGCATCTGATGCTCTGCGGCAACCCCGAGATGATCACGGATCTAATGGCGCTGCTGAGCGCGCGGGGTTTGCAGCGGCACCGCGTGCGCAAGCCCGGTCACGTCACCATCGAAAAGTACTGGTAGCCGCCGGATCGCGACTGCTGTGCCCGGCCCAGGGCTACTTCTCTTTCGCCGCGAAGTCGCGCATGGCGCGGGTGACGTTGCGGGAACTCGTGATCTGGTCCCAGGAATGCTCGGCTCTGTCCGCCACGACGACGACGCGCTGCACGTGCAGGATGACCCGCGTCACCTTGCTAGTCATCACCAGGCGCACGCGGCCCTTTTCGTCCTTGCGTTGGAACACGGCGTCCGTGCCGGGAACGGGTAGCGGGTAGGACAGCTCGTTGCCTTCGTCCCGGCGCTTCTGCCCGCCAACGAGCTGCGCGCCCATGAGCTGGTGTCGCTCGTCCGTGCGTCCCGAAGACAATTCGATCACTTCGATGCAGGTCAGCGTCGTGTCGAGGTTGTACACGCGGTTCTTGGTCCAGATTTCATACGCCGGTGGGGGGCGTCGCGCGTTGGTGGCCAGGTTTTTCACCTTGCGCACTTCCACTTCGATCAGGGGCCGGTCGGGTTCCGGCGGAGACACACCGCTGGGCGGCGTCTCTGGTTCGGCTGCGGGTGCCGGCTCGGCGGGAACGGGATCTTCTAGATCGTGGTCCGTGATCTCCGGTTCCCAACCCGCGGGCGCGCCGCCGACGACGGTGGCCTCCACGTCCCGTGCAACAGACGGCGGCTTGGGCGGGTCCTCGCGGAATAGCTTGACGGTCTTGCCGCCTTTGGGTTTGCCGCGGGAATGGCTCATGCAGTGCTCAGGCTAGTGCTTAGAATACGAAGCCGAGAGAGAAACGTCCTTCGATGTAGATCGGATGCAGCCCGCCGTTCAGGTCCCCGCGGGTCGTGAGGTTGCGCTCCAGGGCGATTTCCAGCGCTCCGTCGCAGCCCTGGTCGGTGGCTGAAGCGACCCCCGTGGCGCCGTCTGGAAAGCAGCGCTCCTGCTTGTTGAGTTCTACGCCCAGGCCGATCCCGCCCGCGATGGTGAAGGGACCCCAGCGCGAATGTGAGCCAAACATGCCGTAGAAGCGGCGCTCCGTATGCTGCACGGTGTCGACGCGACCCGTGTCGTCATTGGCTTGGTATTCGTAGCCGTAGTTGGTGATGATGGCTCGAAGCACGTGTCCTTCGAAGGGTTTGCCTTCGAGCCAAAAACCCGCACCGAAGGACGCTCCGCTCATCGCGCCGATGCCGTTCGAGTGCTGCGTCAGATCCGAAGGGAAACCACGAGTCAGGTTCAGGACCGGCGGGGATTCGTTCACAACGAATACAGGCACCAGCTCGAAGCTGATGAACTCCCAAACTTCGACTTCGAGTTCGAAGCCAAGGCGACCGTGCAGCAGCCAATTGAAGGGATCGATCCGCACGGAGAAATCCGGGATCTCGAAACCCTCGTCGGATTTGCGTGGCGGCGGCGGCGGTGGGCCCCCGTAGTAACCGCCTTGCTGTCCGTAACCCTGTTGTTGGGGCTGCCCGTAGCCTTGCTGCCCGTAGCCCTGCTGCTGGGGCGGCGGCTGTCCGTAGCCTTGCTGCTGGGGTGGCGGCTGTCCGTAGCCGGGGGGAGGAGGCGAGCCGTACTGGGCGCTTGCCAGGGAAGTGAAGAACATGGCTCCGCATGCAAAGCCGAGAGCGCAAGGAAAGCGACGCATGTGGCAGAGAATAGCCCGAAGCCGCCCCGGCCGCTCGTCCGATCGGCGATCCTGGCCTGTCACGGAGTGGCGTGGTCTTCGGCCAGGAAGCGCTTGAAGGTTGCGACGTCGGTTTTTGACCCTACGATCAGCGGCACCTTCGCGTGCAGTTCCCCCGGTACGCAGTCTAAAATGCGCGTTTCGCCCGTGGTTGCGGCGCCGCCAGCGGCTTCGAAAATGAACGCGATCGGGTTGGCTTCGTACAAGAGACGCAATTTGCCAGATGGGTTCTTCGTATCCGCTGGGTACGCAAAAATGCCGCCTTTGAGCAGGGTGCGGTGCGCGTCCGCAACGAGCGAACCAACGTAACGCATCGAGTAGGGGCGACCGTCCGCATCGTCTTTCGTTTTGATGAACTCATTCCAGCGCCGCACGCCCGGCGTCCAGCGGTTGGTATTGCCCTCGTTCACGGAATAGAGGTTGCCCTTCTCCGGGCAGCGGATGTTCTCGTGGGACAAGAAGAACTCGCCGGCACCTGGATCCCAGGTAAAGCCGTGCACGCCTTGGCCGGTGGAGAGCACCAGCACTGTCGACGATCCGTAGATGACATAGCCCGCAGCTGCGAGCTCTTTGCCGGGTCGCAAGAAAGACTTCGTGGTGACCGGATCGTCCTCCACTTTCTGGATGCCGAAGATGGTGCCGATGCTCACATCGACATCGATGTTGCTGGAGCCGTCCAGGGGATCGACGGTCACCAAGTACCCGCCGCTGGCTTTGGGGAAGAACACTGGCTCATCCAGCTCTTCGCTCGCGATCGCCATACAGTGTCCACGTCGCTTCAGTACGTTGATGAAGGTCTCGTTGGCGATGATGTCCAGCTTTTGCACATACTCGCCGTGCACATTCGTGTCCCCGGTCCAGCCAAGCACGTCCGCAAGTCCGGCGCGCCGCACGCGCTGTGTGATCAGTTTGGCGGCCAGGGCGATCTGATTGAGCAGCGATGTGAAGGTGCCCGTCGCCCCGGCGGACTTGAACATGCCTTCTAGGATGAACGTCTCGAGCGTGGCGCCCGCGCTTGAGGCGTCCGGCGGGGTCCAGGAGAGCTGAGTCATGGCGCTATGGATCAACGTTCCGCAGCTGCGGACAAGCTGAAGCGACCAACTTGCCCCCATCCGGGACAAAGTCGGTGTTTTTTCCCGGAGACGGCGGCTGAGCGGGTCAGCCAGCGCTGTGCCGCTACGCTGGGCGCGTGGGGCTGAGCGCGACTGGCGCTCGGGCGGCGCCCAAGGAAAGCGGCGGGTCTACCCTGCAAGGCGCTTGAACCTGTTGTCGTCGCGATGGCAGTATCTGCGCCCGCGTCACGCTCGCGCGGCTTTCCACGAATCTCGAGGAGTCCTCCGCTGATGTCCCTCAATGTCCAGATCTCCAGCGGCGCCGCCGCTGCCGCTTCCGTAGACGTCCTGGCGCTGTATGCCTTTGAAGGCGATCTTTCCAAGCAAAAGCATCTCGCTCTCGTCGACAAAGCGCTCGGCGGGGGGCTGCTCAGTTACGCCAAGCACGCTGACTTCCAAGGCAAATTGGATCAATGCCTCGAGGTCGTTACCCTCGGCAAGATCAAGCCGCGCCACGTGCTGCTCGTTGGCGTAGGCAAAGGCAAGAAGCTAGAAAATGCGACCCAGCGCGCATTCGCTGCAACTGCGTGCCGCTACGCTAACGGCGCCTCGGCCAAGAGCATCGCGTTGGTACTGCCCGACGGCGCTGACCTCAGGTCTATCGCCGAAGGGGTGGGTCTCGGCGCGTATCGCTTCACGCGCTACATGACCGGTGATCGCGTGCCCAAGGCCGCGTTGAAGGACGTCAAGTTGTACGACGCCGGCAGCAGCGGCGCTGTTCAGAAGAAGGCGATCGCGCTTGGGCTCTCGGTAGCGGAAGCCGTATGCCTCGCGCGGGATTCGGTGAACGAGCCGCCGAACGAGCTGTATCCGGAATCCCTCGCACAGATGTGTCGCAAGATGGCCAAGAAGGCCAAGCTCAAGATCCAGGTCTTCGACAAGAAGGGGATCCTCAGCCGAAAGATGCTGCTGCACTACGCCGTGGGCCAAGGCAGCGCCCACGAGCCGCGCTTCATCCACATGAGCTACGTGCCCAAGAAAGCCAAGAAGAAGCTGGTTTTCGTGGGCAAGGGGCTCACTTTTGATTCCGGCGGTTTGTGCATCAAGCCCGCGCCGGGCATGGGCGAAATGAAGAGCGATATGGGCGGGGCTGCAGCGGTGCTCGGCCTGATGGCGGCGGTCGGCGCCGTGCGTCCAAACGTCGAAGTGCACGGCATCATCGCCGCCGCCGAGAACATGCCCGACGCGGCAGCGTATCGTCCCGGGGATATCTTCGGATCCTTATCGGGCAAGACCGTCGAGATCATCAACACGGACGCTGAAGGGCGCCTCGTGCTGGCCGATGCACTCGCCTACGCGAGCAAGCTGAAGCCGACCGCGATCATCGACGCGGCTACGCTGACCGGTGCCTGCATGGTGGCGCTCGGCAAGACGTGCTCCGCGTTCTACACAGGGGACGCGGACCTCGCGAAGAGCTTCGACTCCGCTGCAAGCTCTGCGGGCGAGCAGTTCTGGCGCATGCCGCTACTCGAGGACCTGCGGGAGCAGCTCAAGAGTGACGTCGCCGATCTCAAGCACACCGGGGAACGCTGGGGCGGTAGCATTTCTGCAGCGCTCTTCTTGCGCGAATTCGTGACGGGGCCGTGGATCCACTGCGACATCGCCGGTCCCGTGCTCGCGGATCGCGCCAAGGGCATGTACCCCAAGGGCGGGACTGGGCACCCCGTGCTCACCTTCCTGAATTTCGTCGAAAACGCCGGTTGATGCGCCGCCGCGGCGTGGTCGTCGCCGCTGCGCTTGCCCTGGCGTCGAGCGACGTCGGGGCGCATCTGCGCTTCCCGAAGCTGCAGGGCGAGCGTAGCATCGTGCTCGACCTTTCCGGACCCAGCGCTGTGCTCCAGTACCGCACGGGCTTTGGCACGGCGCGGGCCGATGCAGAACGCAAGCGTGCCGACCGTGACGGCGACATCGTCGTTGGTGCCCTCGAGTCGAACGCGGCCATGGACGAAAAGACAGCCGCGCTGTTGCGGAGCGTGTCGATTTGCAGCGGTAGCGATCGGGACACGCTGAGCTGCAAGCGCTTGGATAAGCGCGACATCCTTCGCATGGAGTCCGAGGGCTGGGTGCCCGGCCCCACCCGGCATTTGCACGTGACCTGGACTTTCGATCTGCGCATAGCGCCAGCGAGCGTCGGAGCCCTTGTCGTCGAGGACGATTACCAAGTCGCTGGCCTCGAAATCACGGACGTTTCCATCAAAGCTCCGGGGCATGCTCCATTGACCGAGGCCGGCGATGCGGACAAGCCGGGCGGCGTCACGACCGAGTTCACGTGGATTGAATCGGCGCGCGCCAAGGGACCGCGCCGCATCGTGGCCGTGTGGCTCGGGCCGCCGGCGTCCAGCAGGGCGGGGCTCTTCATCGGCATCGCCGCCGCCGCGGTGGTGGCGGCGCTGTGGTTCTGGCCACGACGCGGTTCTGCGCCGGGATGAGGGCCGGCAATCCGCCACGACTCGGCGGTCCCGCAAGCGCCTGCTCCGGCAGGGCGCGTTGAAATCTGCGGAGATTCGTCCGCCACGGGGTAGTGTTGGAGGTATGAGCCTGGCCCGCTCCGCCACGCCTATCGCGCTGACCAACATCTTGCTTCCCGGGCTCTACGCATGGGTGGCAACGGTCGCGCTCGTGGCATTTCGCGCGTCACCACCGACTTGGCCGCGTCTGGTGGCGCTGCTGGCCCTGGTGGCGCTGGTGGCAGGTCCGCTGATCGCAGTGCGTAGTCACGACTGGGGGCGGCGCGTTGGGGTGTTCGTGTTCGCAGCATTCTGCGTGCTGACCTGGCTGCTGGCTTGGGAAGAGCTGGACCCGGAACGACTGGAACCGATCCGCGCGGCATCCGGTGCCATCGGCTGGGCGTTGTTCGCCTTCGGATGGGGTAGCGCCCGCAAACTCGGTCACGTTCCTGAAGATGATCCGAACGCGATCCAAGGAGCGGCCCTCGAGCCACGCGCCGCGTTGCCGCGCGGGACTCTGATTGTTTTGCTGCTGGGTATGCTCGGCGCGAGTGTACCCCTGGTCTTCGCCTGGCGCGTGCGCCGCGAAGACCACGCGCTGTTGGCGCATGCGGTCGCCCTCGTCGCGGCAGTCGCGCTGGTGAGTGCCAGCGCGAAGATCGCCCTGGCACGCGGCACGGGCTCCGAACGCCAGCCGGGCCAACGGGTCGCGGCCGGCTCTGGCGCCTTCATGCTGCTTGCATTCGCGCTGGCGGTTGGCCTGGTATGGAGCGTACTCAGTCGATGACCCTAGGCCGAATCGTAGACGTGCTCAGTATCGTGCTCCTGGTCGGCGCGGCGTTTGCGTTTGCCGCCGGTGTGGACGCGCTTGCAGAGCGTCGCGATCTGGTGGCGCTGTACTGGCTCGTGGTCGGGGCCCTCACCCTCAAGGCGGCAACGGACGTAGTTCGACCGCGATCGAGTTCCCGATGAGCCGAGGCGGGGCCTGGGTCGTTCTGACAAGCTGCGCCATCGCCTGCGGGCAGGCTCCGCAGGAGCCGACGACCACGACAGAGCTTCGCGAAGGTGTGGTCGCGCGCGTGGGGCAGGACGAAATCCGCGCAGAGACGGTGGCGTTGATCGCTGCACAACAAGCCATCACACCGAAACAAGCTCTGGAGCTAGCGGTGCGGGACGCGCTGTTTGCGAGCGCACTGCGCGAGCGCGAAGACACGGCTTCGCTCGTCGCAGTCGCAGAGCGCGCGGCGCTTGGGCGCGCACTGTTGGAGGAGTTGCGCGCCCAGGCGAATCAGGCCGGGCCACCCACGCCCGGGGAAGTGCAGGCCGTCATCGCGCGGCATTGGTACCAAGTCGATCGCCCGGCGGGCGCGCGCACGATCCACGTCGTCGCGCTCAGCAAAGAGCCGAAGGACAAGGCGCCCGCGCATGCGGTCGCAGAGCAGCTCCGCACTGCGGTTGCCGGCGCAAAGACAGCGGAAGAGTTCGAAAAAGCCGCCAAACAAGTGGCCAGCCCAGACATTGAGGTCAAGGTGGAGTCACTCCCGGCCGTGGCGCCCGACGGGCGGGTGGTTCCGGACAAACCTCCGCTCCCAAACGCGCCAGCCGGGGAGCTGGACAAAGCGTATGCCACGGCGGCCAACGCGCTAACGCAACCAGGGGACCAGAGTGGGATCGTCGAAACGGCGCATGGCTTCCACGTGATCATGCTGTTGGAGCGTACGCCTGCAGTGGTGATGCCGGAAGCGCAGCGAAGCAAGGTGGTCTCTCGAGAGGTGCTCGCGGATCGCGCTCGCGCTTTGGAAAGCGAGCTCGTGAAGCTGGTGCATAGAAAGACCGAGGTGCAGATCGACAGCGCAGCTCGTGAGCTCACCGCACGCGTGTCGGTTGCACCATGAGGCCGCGCCAACGCACGCTAACAGGTCGCGACCAGGCAGCCTCGGCTTTTGGCGGCATCCTCTTGAAGCTCTGCGACAGCGTCGGCGCGCCCATGGCCGCGCTTGTGGACGCCCTCGGTGAAACCGTAGACTACGCCGGCACTCACGACCCCTTCGATATTCGCGTTGCGGCTGCGGAGTGGCAACTCGCGCTGCGTGAGTTGCAAGCTTGCAGCATCCCCGGCTGGCACGACGCCCATCAGGTGTTCGTTCGCGGCGCCAAGCGGAGTTTCGCGCTGATCGCGCTGGAAGAGGGCTATGCAATCGTGATCGAGCTCGTGACGCACTCGTTCTCCGTTTCGCATCGCGCCCTAGGCGAAGCGATTCGCGAGCTGTGCATCGAGGCCGGACTGAAAGTGCCGCAGAGCTACGTCGCTGATGACGGCTGGACGCGTGTCGAAGTCAAGCCGTCGCGTTTTGACGAACGCAAGCCGGAAGCCCTTTGGTTCTCCGGCGGATGGTGCCCGCTGGAACTACTCGGGCGCTACACCAACGACGATCTGAGCACCGGCGAAGTCGGATTTCGCGTGCGCCTGATCACCGGCGCGGAAGTGAACCTCGTGCGTGAGAAGCTCGGCCGTTGGTACGCCGAAGACCTGCCGATGTTCCGCTAGTGTGAGCGGGCGCATTGGGCCGGACGGCGCGGGGGCCCGTGGGGTTATTCTTGCGCGGTCACGTGGGTCGGCATGGG
>CALMUT010000335.1 GCA_937872925.1 uncultured Myxococcales bacterium
TGGGTTGCGGCGGGCACAGCGCGTTCAGCGCGGTCAGCATGGCGCGGGCGGAAGCAAAGCGACCGCTGGGCTCCCGAGCCAGGGCCGAATCGATGAAGGAGTTCCAACCGTCGGCGAGGTCTTCGCGCAAGCTCGTGATGGGAACAACCGGGTCGGCGATCAACGCAAGCAGAGTCGTGGCCTGGGTGTCTCGAAGAAACAGCCGCGCCCCTGCCAGCATTTCCCAGACGATGACGCCCAGACCGAAGAGGTCGCAGCGCGCATCGAGGGATTCACCACGGGCCTGCTCCGGCGCCATGTAGCCGACGTGCCCCGCGACGGTGAGCGTTTTGGTGGAGACGGCGTCCCGCAGCGCCCGCGCCAAACCGAAATCCGAAATCTTCACGGCGCCCGTGCGCGACAGCAGCACGTTGGCCGGGCTCATGTCGCGGTGGATCACGCGCATGGGCAGACCGTCGGCTCCCCGCGCGTCGGTATGCGAAAACGCCAGTCCGTGCAGGACCTGCCGCACGATATGGGCGACGACGGAAGCTGGCAACGCGCTCTTGTGGGCGCGGTGACGCTTCATGAACGTGAGCAGCGTCATGCCTTCCACGTACTCCATGGCGAGGAAGTACGTATCGCTGACCCGGCCGAAGTCGAAGACCTGCACGATGTTCGGATGCACCAAGCGCGCGGAGAGCTGCGCTTCACGCCGGAAGGACTCGACCAAGTCGTCTTGCTCTGCCAGATGCGGATGGATGCGCTTGATGGCCACCGGACGCTCGAACCCGCCCTCTGGACAGTACAGCGCTTCATGCACCATGCCCATGCCGCCCGAGGCGATTTGGCGGACGATGCGATACTTGCCGAATAGATCTTTTGCGCGTGCGGAGCTTTCCGCGCGGCCGATCACCGTGAGCAGTCCTTGGCACACCAAAGAGCCGAGCACGCCTGACAGCGCGAAGGAGAACATGCGCGTGACTTGGATCTTGGCTTGGAACAGCGGGTGCCCCGCTAGCTCTGGCGGCAGCGCGCCACGCGCCCAGAAGAAATAGAGTGCGCCGAAGGCCAGGGCGCTGGAGAGCCCCACCACCAGCGGCGTCAGCGGACGCAGTCGAACCACGCTGGCCACGATCAGTGCAGCGAACAGCATCGGTGGCAGCCAGGAACCAAGCGCGTACGCCGCGCCCTGCACCTGCACCAAAATGGCAAAGGAAAACCACGGCACCGTGCCTTCAACCACCGTCGCGAGGATCGTCAAGGTTCTTCCCCCCTTGCCTGCACGCAAGAGAAGCAGCACCAACGAAAACCAAGAGAAGTAGGCCGCGGACATCAGTGCGACCCACAGGCCTAGCGGTACCGCGACGCCAACCGAAACCAGGAGCCCGCCAAAGACTCCAACGAAGCCCATGACCTGCCACACCCGCGCGACGGCCCAATCCAGCCGCTGCGCTTCATCGTCGAGGGCGACGCCGATCAGCGGAGACAGCGGCTCTTGCGGGCGCGTCATGTCTGCTCAGACTACGCCTGCGCCGCGGGCAGGACTAGGGACGCCGCTCACGGATCCTGGGACGCGGATTCCGCCGCGCGTTCGTATAAGTCGAAATCCTCAA
The DNA here is from genome assembly GCA_937872925.1 of uncultured Myxococcales bacterium. Lineage (GTDB taxonomy): Bacteria > Myxococcota_A > Polyangia > Polyangiales > Polyangiaceae > JACKEA01. The sequence continues at coordinate 1,596 of CALMUT010000335.1, forward strand.
TGCTCTTGGTCTTTTGGTACTGGTTTTGGAGCAGGCTTTCGAGCTCCGGAAAGGTGGCGATGGCTTCTGCGGAGTCATATTCGTCGCCGGTGACCCACGAGAAGCGGTCACCGTGCTGCACTACGATCAGCTGCGGTGGGTCCTTGCGTAGGTCTTCCATTAGCTCGCGCCGCGCGCGTTCGCGATCCCAGCGCACGCGTTGGGCGACGTCGTAGATATAGCGTGAAGATGCGCGCCGCTCCGCCAGCCAATACAGCCCGGGCTCGAAGCCCCACACGTAGATCGATGCGTCCTCAGGAACACGCTGGCGAATTTCCGTGGCGACGGCACGGTTCTCGTCCAGATCGTAGTCCGCCACCTTGTAGAGTTCCCGATCCAGCAGCTCTCGGGAGTGCAGGCTGGAAAGGCCAAGCAGGTAGCTGGTGCGCAGCGTCGCGCGATCCCAAAACGAGCCCAGATCCCGCACGGCGATGCGCATGCTGGTGGCCACGACGACGAACGCAAAAAAAGCCAGCACGCCGCCGGCGCCGCCCGCGAGGCAGCGGCGCCATAGTTTGTAGAGACCCAAGCCGCCCATGAAGGCGATCAGCGGCAAAGTCGCCGCGTAGTGGTACTGAAAGAACTTGCCCTGCATGGCGATGCCCGCCACGTGCACGCTGATGATGCCGAGCAACAAAAAGATGCCTTCGCGTTCTCGGCTGTGCGTCGGTCGGATCACGAACGCGGCGATCACGCCAAAGGCCGAGAGCGCTGAGAAGCGGAAGAATGCCTCTTCCAACCCCCAGTAAAACATGTCCGCGGCGCCACGCCCGGTCCAACCAAGCTGCGTGTAGCCCGGCGTGAATTCAAAGAGCGTCCACGCCAGTGCCGGCCACGCGCCCTTGGCGTAGAACCACGCGCCGCAGGCGACGATGGGAAGCAGACTCGCGAGTCCCACACTGACGAATGCGAGCAGCCCCCGAGATACGCGCCCATCGCGTTGGGTCTCGAGGCGCGCCAGATACACGGCGCACACGATCGCGCCGCCGCCCAGGGGCGGCTTCATCAAAAACGCGATACCAAACAAGGCGCCGACGCAGGCCCACTGCAGGAAGCGATAGCGTCGTGCAAAGTCGTGGGTGGTGACCACGATTGCCGCGACCGTCAGCATGCCGCCGAAGGTCTCCGGCTGCCCGGTATGCCAAAACTCGAGCTGCGCGTGGATCAGCGCCGCCAGGGCGCCACCGACGAGCCCGATTCGCTTTTGCCCAAAGAAGGTGTGGCCGAGCTTGCGGAAGCCGAAGACCATCGCCACCAGCCCAATGACCTCGAGCAGTCGCGGCGCGAGCATGGTCTTGCCAAACACGCCCTGGGCGAGGGCGTAGACCAGGAAGATGCCGGGCGGCTTGAAGTCCCACACATCGCGGTAGGGCATGCGCCCATGCACGATGCCGTCCGCGACCGTCGCGTAGATGCTCTGATCGCGACCGAAAGCAAAGAGCAGGATCTGCGCCGCCGAAAGCGCGATCACTGTCCAGCACACGCCGCTGAGCCAAGCATCGGGATCGATGCTGCTCTCGTTGGGCATCACGTCTGCCGGCGGCGGAACCGAGTTGCTCGGCATGCGCCGCGCACGGTAGCCCGGCTTGGACGGTAATAGAAAGCGCGCCGCGCGAGGGGCCGATGACGAGCCTGCCGACACACCCAAACAAACAACCAATTCCCGTGGGGAAAGCCGGCACGCGTGGCTAGTTGCCCGGCGCTGCAGCGCGGCGCAGCCGGCGAACGAGCCCAGCGATGTAGCTTCGCAGTCCGAGCAGACGCAGCCGTTCGTTCTCGTCGTTGCCGCCCAGCTTGGCACGCAGCTCGTCGATCGCGACGTCCTCGTCCCATAGGAAGTAAGGGCGCTCATCCCCTTTGGAGAAGTCTGTCGTGAGTCGGCGCATGCAACCCGAAGCCTATCACGCGCTCAGGTCAGTGGCGGTGCCGTGCGTCGCAGTGGCGGTGCCAGCCGCTGGCCATGAGATCGCGCCGCTTTAGCGCGCCCGGTAGGATTCGAACCTACGACCCTCGGTTCCGAAGACCGATGCTCTATCCAGCTGAGCTACAGGCGCGGAGTCAGGGAAAATGGAGAAGAACCGGGGCGCCGTCAAGGCCGGCCGCGTCGGCCGTGCTGCTGCGTGCTTGGAGCACTGCATTCCGCGCCGCAATCCCGCGCTCTGGGAGCCCTTTACTTCTTGTGCTTCTTTTCAGCGCGGTTGCGCGAGCCCATGACGGCGGTATCCGCGGCGTAGGCGACCTCGCCGGTGACCAGGGAACCCGGCACGGGGATCTTCGGCAGGATCAGGAGCTCCAGGTCGAGCTGGGTGTCGTCTTCGTCGATGGCCTTCAAGCGCCAAGTGGCGTCCATGCGTTTGACGTTGCCCTTGATCATGTGACCGGTCAGCACGTGCTCGTTGCCGACCTTCTTCATCGGTCCGAAGCGCACAACGGCCCAAACCTTAGCGGCGCCCTTCATGATCGGGACTTGAAGATACACGTCGGTCTTGTCGCCGTTGCGTCCGACGACCTTGGCCTTGTCGAATTTCTTGATGAACTCGTCGTAGTGACGGAAGTCTTCGACGACCTTCTTGACGACCTTGAGCGGCGCGGCGACGTGCACGCGGGCTGCGCCGGCTTTGGTGCTGCTGTGCGCGGTCTTGACCTCGTAGCGCTCGCTGTCGCGCTTCTTCATCAAGCGCGCCGCTTCTGCGTCCGGAGCCGCGCTGGCGGCAGGTGCTGCGAGCACGAAGCCCAGGGCGAGAGTCCAGCCGAAAAAAGTGTGGCGCTTGGTCATTTGCAGAGCTCCTATGTCGAATCGAAAAAGTGGGTTCGGGGCTGGGTAGTGCAGCAGGCGTGCCGGAACTGCGGTGCCGAGCGTTAACGAGCGGAAACCATTGGCTTCTTTGTTTGGACGGGCCCCGGCGCCGCGGTATTCGCTGGCGGCATTCACGACATCTGGAGCCGGTGGTTCTCGGTCGGTGACGCAAAACGACCACGCTCGGCATCGCGGCTCCGAAGCCGCGGCGGCTGGCGCCAAAGAGTCGCGCCCGCGCACGCAGGGAAGCCCGCAGCGGATTTTCGCGTATCACGCGCATTTTTGCGGTATTGGCCGCCAGCGTCCGCGTTGCTCGCGCCGCGGCCGGTGGCCGTTCAGCGCTTGCCGGGACCATCTTTGCGCCACACTTGGAAGGTGACCGTGCGATCTCTCTCATCTCTTTGCCTCAGCTTGCTACTCGTCTGCTTCGCCGCTGGCTGCGGTAGCGACTCGGATCCCGCCAGCTGCTCGGACTGTCCTGTAAAGGGCACACAAGGCGTGCTCGATCTCGATGCGGATCTCGGCGACCAGTCGCGCTTCTTCGACGTGCCGTATCCCAGCGATCTGCGCCTCGACGCCGACCGCCATCCGCAGCTCGCGGGTTTCCCCAATCCCAACGAACTCGGCCTCGTAGACAGCTTCCTCACGAACGCTGGCCGCGCGGTGGGCTTCCCGATGATTCCCGTCGTGCAGCTGCGCTTCACGGCGGCGTTGGCGCCCCGCAGCAAAGACGACGCGCCGTTGGCCGGCGTCGCCTCGCCGGTGCTGCTGATCAACGTCGACGCCAAGTCCGAAAGCCGCGGGGATCTGACGCCCGTGGTTGTCGAAACCTTGGCGGAGGACATCTACACGCCGCCGAACCTGCTCGCGGTTGCGCCGCGCCCCGGTTTCATCCTGCGGCCGAACACCACCTACGCCGTCGTCGTGCGCGCCGCGTTTGGTGACGCAGACGGCGCGCCCCTGGTGCAGCCCGCGGTGCTGCGCCGCCTTGCGGGGGCCGCGCCCAAAGGCGACGCAGAGACGCGCGCGAGCAGCGTCTACGCGCCGCTGTGGGAAACCCTGGACACCCTGAAGGTGCCCCGCGCGGAGGTTGCTGCCGCGACGGTGTTCACGACCGGGGACGTGGTGCAGGAGACGGCGGATCTGGCCGAAGCCGTGCGCGCCAAATACGATCTCAGCGTGACGGATCTGAAGTTCGCCGACGATCCGGAAGCCCCCGATGTGTGCGTGATCGAAGGCAACATCGAGTATCCGCAGTTTCAAAAAGGCGTGCCGCCGTTCAATACCGAAGGGCTCTTCGAGATCGACGCTGGCGGCTTGCCCAAAGAGCAGCGTAAAGAAACCGCGCCGATCAAGCTGGTGATCCCGCGCACGACCATGCCCGCGGCGGGCTACCCGCTGGTGCTGAACATCCACGGCTCCGGCGGGTACAGCATTGCCATGCTGCGCCCTGTGGAGGACGACGGCAGCCTTGGCGCCCCGTTGGGTCCGGCGCTGCCCTATGCATATCGCGGCTTTGCGACCGCGGGCAGCGCCATGCCGGTCAACCCGGAGCGCCTGCCTGGCGCGTCGGAGACGGCGTACTTGAACACCGCGAACTTCGTCGCCCTGCGCGACACCTTCCGCCAGGGTTTGATCGAAATGCGCCTGTTCTTGAGCGCCCTGGAGAAGCTGCAGATCGACGCGACCGTGCTTTCCGGCTGCAGCGGGGCAGCGCTACCCGCTGGTGCCACGCACTACAAATTCGATCTGAGCAAGCTGGTACTCACCGGTCAGTCTATGGGCGGCATGTACACGAACATGCTCGCCGCCATCGAGCCGCGCGTGAAGGCAGCCGTGCCCACGGGCGCGGGCGGGCACTGGACGCACTTCATCTTCCTGACGCCGCTCAACAACGGCCTGTTCCCCGGGGCGTTGAATCTCGCTCTGAGCACTAAGGGCACGCTCAACTTCTTGCACCCGATGATCAGCATTGCCGCGGCCACGCTGGAGGGCGCCGATCCGGTGGTATACGTGCCGCGCATTTCCCGGCGGCCCTTGGACGGCCACCCGGTACGCCCCATCTACGAGCCCAGCGCGCCCAGCGACTCGTACTTCGCCACGCAGACCTACGATGCCATTGCCCTTGCCTACGGGCACCCGCAGGCCGGCGACGTGCAATGGACGTCGATGCAGGACGCCCTCGCCCTGGCCGGACTCGAGGGGCTGCGCAAGCTGCCGCTCGAAGACAACTTGAAGAGCGAAGACGGCACGCCCTACACCGGCGCCGTTCTGCAGTTCGAACCCAAAGCTGCCCCCGGTGACGCCAGCGCGGACGGGCACGCCATCTACTCCCGGCGCGACGACGTGAAGTTCCAATACGGTTGCTTTGCGGCCACGTTCTTGGCCGGCAAGGCGCGCATCCTCGCGCCCAAAGACGACTGGAAGGCCACGTGTGATTGACGCGGCGGGCGCTGGCGCACGCCCGCACTTCGCCGATCGCGCGCTGGCTGCGTTGGCTCGGCGCCGCATGCAGTTCTCGCAAGGTTGGGGCGACGACGCTTGGCTCGACGCTGCCCTCGCAGGTGGCCCGGGATTTTCAGCGGCGCCAGCAGCGAAGCTGAGCTGGGAGCGCCCACGAGTGCACCGCGGCCTGGAGCTGAGCGACGGCTACTTCGAATCCCCGCGATCAGACTTGCTCAGCGCAGCCGTCGTGCGCGTGCACGTACGGCGCGTGCGTGTGCCTGGGGTGCGCCGCGATCGCGCCTTCGTCGTGCTGGCCGGCTCCCGGGAAGAGGGGTTTCGCTTGCGGCACTTCATGTGGGCGCAGTCGGTGCGCACGCACGCAGACGCCTACTTCATCGAAAACCCGTACTACGGCAGCCGGCGAGCGCCCGGGCAGCGCAGCGCGAACATTCCCACGGTGAGCCAGCATCTGGCCATGAACGTCGCGTCCGTGTCCGAAGCTTCGGCGCTGCTGGCGTATCTGGGGGGGCACTACGCGCAAGTCGCGGTTGCGGGCTACAGCATGGGCGGCTTCATGGCCACCCTGGCCGCCCAAGTCACACGCTTGCCCCTCGCGCTGATCGCGCTGGCAGCGGGCACCACACCGCGTCCGATCTACACGACCACGCTGTTCGCGCGCGCGATCGACTTCGGTGCTCTTGCAAAGGGCCAACGCAGCAAAGAGAGCGCGCGCGAGCGCCTGGGTCAGCTCTTTCACTTGGGCAGCGTGCAGCGCCAGCCGTTGCCGCTGCGCCCGACGGCATGTGTGATCGTCGCCTGCAAACGCGACGGCTTCGTGCCGCCCGTCGAAGCAGTGCGCCTGCACCAGCACTTCGTCGGCAGCGAGCTGCGTTGGCTGAACACCGGACACGTGGTGGCGCCCCTGGCCCATGCACGCAGCATGCGGCGCGCGCTCTTGGACGGCTTGGATCGGTTGTAAGGCCGCAGGCGATCCCGGTTGCGCGCGCCGGGTGTCGCGCGGTGGGTGCGTCGCGTGTCGCGCGCGGTGTGTGGCGTGTCGCGCGCGGGTGTGTCGCGCGGGGTGTGTCGCGTGTCGCGCGGGGGGGGCATCGCGTCAAGAATTAGTATGTATGCAAATCGTTTTTCGCGCGCCGATCACCCCCTGTCTCCCGGGGTCGCGCGCGTGGCGCGTGGGCGGCGCGTCCCCTGAAAAATTAGTATGTATGCAAATCGTTTTTCGCGCGCCGATCACCCCGTCCCCCGTCTCCACCCCCGACTCCGTCCGCGTCTCCGCCCGCGTCCCCACCCGCGTCTCGGCCCGCGTCTCCGCGTCTCGGCCCGCGTCTCCGCGTCTCCGCCCGCGGCCCCACGCGCGTCTCCGCCCGCGTCTTCGCCCGCGTCTCCACCCGCATCCACAGCGCGCTACGGGCCTGCGCTTGGTTTCGAATCGTGTCGGGGGTACAAGTAGAGATCGAGCCATGGAAGCACCCGCACCTCCCGAGATCAAAGACACCGACTCCGACGACGTGCGCTGGGCACTGGAAACAGCCAACGCAGTTTGGGCGCGGGGCGACATCCGCGAGGCGCTGCAGTGGATCCGACGCGCCGCGGAGGCTGCCGCAGAGGTCGGCGCTGACATGCGCGCCGTGCAGCTGGCCAAGAGCGCCGCAGAGCTGCGCGCGCTCCAGGATGTGCCACGTACGATGCCGCCGCCGCCTGGAACCGAAGTGCACTCAGTTCAGGTGCCTCCGCGCAACACGCCAAAGCAAGCGAAAGAGCGCGTGCGCCATCACGCGGTTCGGGTCGCGGTCTCTTTGTCCATGGAAGAAATGGGCGCCTTGATTGCCAAACCCATGAAACCCGGCGAGGCGCCTCCCCCGGGTGCCCACGAAGCCGTGCTGATTGCCCTGGATCCGGAAGCGGATTTATTCGTGTTCAAGGTCTAGCCGCGGCTTTTCCTTGTTCAGGGTCTAGCCGCGGCTTTTCCCTGTAAGCCCTCGGCCGACCCAGGCGTTCTTCGTCTGATGTCCTCGATCACTGCCACCAAAGTCCTCGGCGCCTTCGGCACCGGCGCGCTAGCCCTGGGCCTTCTGGGCGCTTCCGCCTGCGGTCGTGGAGCCGGCTCCGGCGCCCTCAGCGTCGTCAACAAGCACCCCGCGCACGCTTCGTTGCGAGCATTCCGCTCCGAAGGCGAGCTGAGTCGTTACTTGAAGCACCTGCGGGATTCCGAAGCGCGGCGCAATCGCGACCAAGATGGCAGCGGTCCCATGGGCTACCCGCAGCCCGGCGCCGCGCCCCCTGCGGCAGCGGCCGCCCAAGCAGAGTCCGCCGCCCCAGCGCAAGAAAAGTCCGCCTCCGCGGATTCCGCCGGTGGCGAAGAATCCGTGACCAACACCCAGCACGCCGGCGTTGACGAAGGCGGCATCGTCAAAGTGCACGGCAAGCACTTGGTCGTGCTGCGTCGCGGCAGGCTATTCAGCATCGAGATCGGCAACGGCGAGCTCACGCCCATCTCCGCCGTGGACGCCTTCGGGCCCGATATCAACCCCGGCGGCACCTGGTACGACGAAATGCTGCTTTCGGACAGCACCGTCGTCGTCATCGGCTACAGCTACGAACGCGGCGGCACCGAGGTCGGCCTCTTCGACATCAACAAGAACGGCAAACTCAGCTACCGCTCCACCTACCACCTGCGCTCCAACGACTATTACTCGTCCCGCAACTACGCCAGCCGGCTCATCGGCGACAAACTGATCTTCTACTCACCCCTGTATCTGTCACTGCACGACGACAACGTCTTCGACTCTTTCCCCGCCATGCGCAAGTGGCATCGCGGCGCCAAGTCGAGCGAGTTCCGTCGCATCGCTGCCGCACAGCAAGTCTATCGCCCGGCCACGCCGCTGCGCTCGCCCAACGGCTTGGCTCTGCACACCGTGACCGTCTGCGATCTGGGCAGCCGCGACATGGGCTGCCGTGCTACCTCCGTGATGGGCCCTGCTGGTCGCGTCTTCTACGTTTCGCCCAGCTCGGTCTACGTGTGGGTCAGCGAATACGCCAGCAGCGCAGAGGGCGGCGCACGCTCCCACGTGTACCGCTTGCCCTTGGACGGTTCGAGCCCCTCCGCGCTGCGCGTGGGCGGCGCGCCTGTCGATCAGTTCTCGTTTCTGGAAGGCAACGACGGCTACCTGAACGTGTTAGTCCGTTCCGAATCCCGCGGTGAGGGAATGTGGGGATCTGAGATCGCCGAAGGCGAGGTGGCACTGATGCGCGTCCCATTGCGGAGCTTCGGATCTGGAGGCGACGCCGCTCCACGCTCTGCCTACACACGCTTGCCCAAGCCGGACGGCTACACCTTCCAGAACCGTTTCGTCGGCGATCATCTGCTGTATGGCACCGGCAGCGGCTGGGGCGATCCAGAAACGAACAAGCGCGGCGCGCTGTACGCGGTGCGCTACGCAAACGGCGCGGTGAATCAGGTGCCCCTGGCCCACGGTGTGGACCGCATCGAGGCCCTGGGTGCGCACGCCGTTGCCGTCGGCACCGACGGCAAGAACCTGCACTTCACGCCGGTGCGGCTCGCATCGAGGCCCAGCGCTGCGCGTAGCTACGTGCGTGCCAACGCTTCTCAAGGTGAGCTGCGTAGCCACGGCTTCTTCTACAAGCCCCAGTCCAATGACTCCGGCATGCTCGGCTTGCCCATCAGCGAGCCTGGCCGTCCCGGCTACGAGCACCTCTTCCACGATTCCGCCTCGGTGCTGTACCTGCGCAACGACGCGCTGCGCTTCACTGAACTCGGCACCCTCGGTGCGCGCCCGGAAGCGGCCAAAGACGACGGCTGCAAGGCCTCCTGCGTCGACTGGTACGGCAACGCGCGTCCGCTGTTCTTGCAGAACCGCGTCTTCGCGCTGCTTGGCTACGAAATCGTCGAGGGCAAGTTCCGAGCGGGCCGCATCCGCGAGTCCCGTCGCGTGAACTTCGCTCCCACGGGGCCGCAGATCGCGCGCTAGTCCGCCTGGGTCAGCCGGCGCGTTAGTCCGCCGGCTCCGACAGGTTCTCGGCGTTTGGCGACGTCGCGCGTTCTGCCGACGCCTCCATCAGCTCGCGGGTGCGGTCCACCACGCGGGCCAGCGTGGTGGCGCAGGGATCGCAGTCGTTGCCGCAGCAGTTCCGCCACAGCCGATCTTTGCGCGCGAGCAATGGCCGCACGGTCTCTCGGAAGGCTTCGTCCAGGAAGCTCTCCTGCATGGCTTGGCTCAAGGCTGCTTCTAGATCCACGCGCACAGCTTACGCCAATTCCACGGCAGTGCGTCCTGGAGTCGAGGCCATGGCAGTGGATGCGGGCTCGGAACGCATGCCGCTCGCCGCCAATCGCCCGCCACCGCGCTACTTCACTCCCGTCGCGCCACGGCCCCGCAAGAACTCTCGCGTGGCCGCGGCAAGCTCCGGGCCCGGCGCGTGTTCGTCTACCGGCACCGACGCGCCAATGAGCGCGCCGATGGCGTCCAGGGCGAACAGCCGCACCAGCGGGATCGGATCCTCGAGCACCTGTACTAGCGCCGGGACCGCCGCCCGCAGCCCAGTGCTCTTCGCCATGCCCGCCGCCGTGGCACGTTCATGGGACTTGCCACGCTGCAGCGTCGCGATCAAAACGTTTTGATCCAGCGCGCCATAGAGCCGCGCCAGGCGCTTGCGATCCACCCGCCCGGGCAGCCACTTCTCGAGGGCACCGGCCATTTGCTCCACCGTGTAGGTTCCGTGGCAGCCCGCACACTCGATTGGCCGATCCCCATACAGCCGCGCGGCGTCCGTCGGCGATCCGATGCGATGGTAGCTGGTCAGTTCGTAGGTCAGCCCCATGTTCTTCTTCACCATGTGGCAATCGACGCAGCTAGCCTGGGCGTCCTGGTGCAGCGCGTGCGCCCGCCGCGCGTCCGGCGCCGCATACTGCTGGTGACAGCCCGTACACAGCTGCACGCCCTGCGCGCCGCGCATGCGCGTGAGTAGCCCCGGCTTGTCCCGAGCATGCGGATCATGGCAGCTAGAGCAGGACATCTCGCTTTGGCAGCCGCCCAACAGGAAGTCCCGGGCCTCGCCGGAGTTGATGTGGCTGCCGCCGCCGCGTTTGGCGGAAGCGCGCTGCTCCCAGCTGTGTTCGTACGCGGAGAACAGCACCGTATGGCAACGCGCACAGGCGCGCGTCTCCGCCTGCGCCGCGGACAAGGGCTGCTCACTCTGCAACGTTTCGCGCGCGAAAGTGCTTTCAAAACCAAAGCTCATGCGCGCGCCCGCGGGGTTCGCGGCGTGCTCCCGTCCGCCGCCGTGGCAGGACTCACAGCCAATGCCCAGCTCGACGAGTTGCCCTTGGCCGAAGTGCTTGCGCGTTGCCTGGATCACTTCCGAAAGCTGCGCCGTTTCGCTGGGCGCCGTGCTCTTGCTGCCCAGTCGCGCCAGCTCGTCGGAAATGGCGTCCTCGAGTCCAGCCGGATCCGTGACCCGCAATAGGGGCACGCGCTCCTTGGGCAGAAGGAACGAGACCGAGCCTTGGTACTTCGGCGCTCCCGGACCGTGCAGCAAGCCATAGCTCGTCACGAACGCCGGCACCGTGTTGTGGCAGAAGATACACGTGGTGCGCCAGTTCGAACCGGGGCGCAGTTCGTTGCGCTCTGGCGTCATCACGGAGTAGCCCTTGTAGCGATAACGCTGATTGAACTTCAGGTACGACACGGGAAGGATGCGCTCGGTGCCAGTGGGCGCGCTGCGATCCATGGGCCCCGCCACCCGCACGCCGGCAAAATCCTCGCGCGTGCGCCCGCCGATGACCTTCGTCACGCGCCAGAAGGACGTGCCCTTGCGCTGCGAGTCCAAACGCATGAAGCGGATCTGGTCGCGGGTGAACATGCTGGCCGCGTCTTGCCCCAGCGTGAACGTCTCGCCGGCAAACGGCGCCGCGGTTTGCAGTCCGTCGGCGCTGCGCGTCATGCGTCGCATCGGCGAAGCAAAGAACCGCTCCGCGACGTCGCGATGGCAGTCCACGCACTTCGCGGAGCCGACATAGTCGGCACTCTGCACGTTGCTACGCACCACCGGACGCACGTCGCCCTTCCCGGGAGCCTCCGCCGCTGGCGTGCCGCAACCCAGCAGCGTCGCAATCAGCGCGGCACACACGGTGCTATGGCGAAGTCCCACGCTCCCCTCGCTAGTCGCCTTTGGCGCGGACGCAAAGCGCCTCCGCACCGTTGTGCCGCTCCTGAGTCGGCTGGCGCCGCAGTCAGCCGTCTCCGGTGCCTTGCGCCGGCAACGCCGGCAGACGCGCCCGCCCCTGCGTCGACTGGCGCCGCAGTCCCCCGCCAGTCGACGCGCCCGCCCCAAGCCCACCGCCGCCGCAGGCAGCCGCCTCCAGCGCCCTGCGCCAGGGGCGGCAAACCCAGCTTGGGCGCGAGCCGCGGATAGCTCGTGCCAAAGAGCGCCGCGCCCACCAGCGTGCCGGCCAGGGCCGCCAGTGCATACAGCTTGCCCTCGCCGATGTTCACCAAGATCGGACCCGGGCACATGCCCGTGATGGACCAACCGATGCCGAACAAGATCCCGCCCACAACGTTGCCGCGATGCCGTGGCTTTTCGCCCAACGCCACCGGCGCGCCCCCCGCAGTGCGCCCACGGCGCTTCATCAAGTACAGCCCCGGCGCGGTGATCGCCACGGCCGTGCCGATGATGCCGTAGAGCTGGAAGTCCTGGAACAGGAACATCTTCTGGATCAGATCGTAGTCCCCGGCGCCGCTCCGACTCAGCGTCCAACCGAACACGACTCCGAAGAGCAAGTACACCGCCTGCATCACAGTGCTCCCAGCACGCGGTAGACGATGTTCGTGGTCACGACGCCTGCTGCCATGAAGGAAAGCGTGCTGACCAAACCCGAGGGCTCGAAATTCGAGAGCCCAAAGATCCCGTGGCCGCTCGTGCAGCCTCCAGCCAGCCGCGTTCCAAATCCCACCAGCAGGCCCCCGCCGAACATCAGCGCCACCTTCGCCGCCGGGCCCAGGGCAAACACCGTGTCCAACATGCCCGCGTTCCACGTCGGTGCCCAGCCACCCCCCAGAACCGCGGAGAGCGCGCCGCCTAGCACGAGGCCGACCAACATCGGCAGCCGCCAGCCATTCGACGACAGCAGCGCCGCCCGTCGGAAGTACGGCGCCTTCACCACCAAAGAGCACACGCTCTCGAAGCCCGTCGAGACGCCCAGGCGTTTGTTCGTCAGGTACAACAGCGACAGCGTCACCAACGCAACGCCCGCTCCGCCCCAGGCCCAGTGATACGGAGTGATTCCGTTGAGGATCAGCTGTTTCATCGCAGCAGCATCTAGCGCTGGGAACAACAAATCGCCAGTGCGAACGCGGTTTGTGCCCGGACCCGCCCCGTGTTCGACGGGTCAGCGGCAGGGCGTCCAGCCAACCCCGTGCCGCGGCGAGCACGGCACCGAGGTTCTCCACGAACACCCAATGCCCGGACGCCCTGCACACGGGCCTTGGCGTCCTGAAACAGCGGCACGTGCGAGCGGCGTCAAAGTTCGGTCTCGTCCGGCGGATCGCCCAACCGTGTGCTCGGCGCCTCCGTCGAGCACGCCCGCGCGCATGCCTGCGTTCATGTCCTCGTCACTCGCGAACTACGAAACCAAACCGCGCACCGTCAGATCCTCGTGGGTCCACGCAAGCGGCGCAGAATGGCCCCGTGAACCCGCAGCATTGTCGCCCCGCTCAGCCGAAATGTCGCTGCCCGCTTGCCATGCCGAATGACGCAAAACTTCCGACCAATCGCCGAAAACCGGCCCCGCCACGACAGGGCCCTTGACCTGTGCCGTCACCATGATAATAGCCGCGGTCCGAACCGTCGCATGCGACGGGCACGGGTCATTAGCTCAATTGGTAGAGCAGCGGATTCTTAATCCGTTGGCTGAAGGTTCAAGTCCTTCATGACCCACTCTGCTGCCCCCCCTCGTCTCGCCGGCGCCCCAGGTTGGCGCCCGAGTAACAGCGCGAAAGCGCGAAGCGCCGGCTCGCCGGTCCCCCCCAAACCTGTGCTCGCGCAGCCGGCGAGCGCGGTAGCACATTTTGAACGGCGACCATCACGCTGCCGGCTGCGCTGCGCGCAGGTGGGCGGGACCTTGGCGTCGGAGTGCGTCGATGATTTGGCAACCGCGATGCTTTGGGCGTCGGAGTGCGCTTGTAACGAGGTAGTGCTTCCGCCGTTCGCTTGTAACGAGGTGGTGCTTCCGCCGTTCTTTGTCTCCGCGTTCCTTGGGCGAGTGAAGCAACGACACGGGCGGTTGGCGACGGAGGAAGGGTCGTGTGCGCTTGCTCCTGGTTCGAAGGGGTCGGGTCTCGCCGGGAGCGCGAAGGATCCGCGCCACGCCCCGATTTATTTTCGATATCTCCGATTGGTTCCGCTGGTTGTTCGGTGCCGGTGCTCCCTTGGGCGTGTCACGGATCCTTCGCGATGGGTGGGCAAAACCCGACCCCTTCGAACCAGGAGGCAATCATGCGCACATCTCCCCCCTCTTCCCGTATCGCCAGCTTCGCCCATGTGCGTCGTCGTCACCCCACGTTCACCGAATCCAAGCTCTGGTTGCGCTTGAAAGGCAGTCAACTGGGCGTTGGCTTCAGGCGAGAGTTCGTCGTCGGCCGGTACATCGTCGATCTCTGCGCCCCTTCGCGACGGCTCGTCGTGGAAGTGGACGGCGGCTACCACAGGCTCGTGCGCGCCCGGGACGCCCGGCGGGACCGCGCGCTCGCGCGCGCCGGCTGGCGCGTACTACGCGTGGACGCCGCCTTGGTAGTCGCGGATATAGATGCCGCGGTGGAGCGGGTGCGCCAGGCCCTGCGGGAATGAGCGTCCGCCTCCGCATTGCTCGGTGCCCAGGATCGGAGGTCTGGCTCACAATTTGGGCGGACGCCGCATTCGCACAATAGGCAGACCTGCATTTCACCAGGCTAGCTGCGAGCTTCACGGGTCTTTCGCACCGATTCGCATCTGCTAGACTGGTCTGCATATTGGACCGATTGGCGGTCTAATAGTTGTTAGGCAGGTTCGCGTTCGTGGGTGGTTGTTGGGGAGTATCGCGCTGTCGGCGTCCTTTCGCGCGCTGCTGTTTTCGTCTGGTGCCGTCATTCCG
>CALMUT010000336.1 GCA_937872925.1 uncultured Myxococcales bacterium
GGGGCCGCCCCGCGCGTGGCCGTCACCTCGTCGCCGCGGTCGAGCTGCGCCGCGAGCGCGTGGGCGAGCCCGTCGCCCGTGTCGGGCGGCTCGGAGGCGGCGGCGCCGAACGGCAGGACGACCACCCGCCAGGGTCCGCGCACGTCCGGCGCCGGTCCGGGCGGCGGGGCCGCGGAGGTAGCGCGCGCCCGGGCCTTTTTCCCGCGTCTTCTCGGTGCTCCCGCCGCAGGCATGTGGCCGGCAGAAGGTGCCGTCGCGGCCTACGCGGTCCCCTTTTTCGCGCGGCACGGCGTGCGCTGGATCGCTACGGACGCCGGCGTGCTGAAAAACTCCGGCAAGTGGGGCTACCGCGTCGACGAGCCCGACGTGCTCTGCCAACCGTACCGCGCAGAGTACGCGGGCAGCGAGATCAGCGTGTTCTTTCGGGACACGCAGCTGAGCGATGCGGTGGGCTTCCGTTACCATCGGTTCCACGATGCGGAAGCCGCCGCGGAAGACTTCGTCGAGCAAGTACGGGAGCGTTTCGCGTCGCGCGTGACGCAAGACGGTGCGGTCCTGAGCGTGATATTGGATGGCGAAAACGCCTGGGGCGAATACCAAGACGACGGCCGTCCGTTCTTGCGCGCGCTCTATCGCCGCTTGGCCCGGGACCCGAGTCTTCGCATGGTGACGTTCTCCGAAGCGCTCGACGGCAATCCTGACCGGAACATCGCAGGGCAACCGTTGGACCGCCAGCACCAGGTGCATGACCTGTTTACGGGCTCTTGGGCCGATGAACTCGCTTCGGCACCGGGCGTTGACCTAGGAACCTGGATCGGCGAGCCAGAAGAAAACCGTGCTTGGGAGCAGCTCGACGATGCGCGACGAGCCTTCGCGGACGCTGGGATCGATGCGCAATCACATCCGGACGCCTTCGAAGCGCTGTTTGCAGCCGAGGGCAGTGACTGGTTCTGGTGGTTCGGCAACGACCAAGACTCGGGGCGCGATGACGAATTCGATGCGCTCTTCCGCGCGCACGTGCGCGCCGCTTACTTGCTGGCTGGGCTGTCGCCTCCCTCCGCGCTTGGTGCGTCGAGCCTCCCGCCGCGGGTGGTGTGGAGTCCCACGCACAAAGTGCGCCAGCTGCCGCCGCTGGGTTCTTTGAGTGTGCACGTGAATTGCCCCGGCGCCGTACGTTTCCGCTTCGATTCCGGGGCGGAGCAGCGCCAAGTGCTGCGGCCGGTGGGCGGGGTCATGGCGGGCACGTCGCACTTCGAAGCCCAGCTGCCGCCGGCGCCGCCGGGCACCGCTCAGGTACACTTTCGTTTTTCCTGCGAGCGCCCCGGGTGTCAGAGCGACACCTGCCGGATGGAAGAACAATGCGTTCTCGTTGCGGAGCCAGGCGTCCGCCACCACGTCGCGCACACGCCCGGAGGAGTCGACCCGCGCGTGTGAGCGCGGCTACTTGTCGAGCACGGACCGCTGCGGCACCCGGTCGACGCACGACTAGCGTCGACGGCGGCGTTTGGGCAGCAGCGCAATGCGTTCTTCGGCGTCTTTTCGCAACTTGCCGCAAACCAGATCGCAGAGGTCGAAAATCAAGGGTTCCGTGATCGAGTAGCGGACCGACGCCCCTTCGCGCTCGCGCCCCACGAAGCCCACCTGGCGCAGTAGCCCAAGCTGCTTGGACACGTTCGCCTGCTTCATCTCTAGGCTGTCCACGATTTCCGAGACCGTGTGTGCTCCGCCCCTCAATAGCTGCAGGATCTGCAGGCGCGTGGGCTCCCCGAGCACGGTGAACACCTGCGCCACGCTATCGAGCACGGGGCCTTCGAGGGGGGTGGGTGCGGGTCTGGAAGATATTGACATATTGCTACGTAGTGATATGTTCCTTCTGTCATAATATAGCCGCCGCCGCGGCGTGCCGCAACCCAAGCGAGTTTCGCACCATGCAATTTCGTACCTCGACGGCCTTCATCGCCGCGTCTCTGAGTCTCTTGACAGCTTGTAACCGGGAGACGCCGCCCGCCCCGACCAGCGCACCCTTGCCGACCGCTATCGTCACGACGGCTAACGCCAAACGGACCCAAAGCAGTGTGACCCAGGAAATCGTCGGCACGGTCCGAGCGAAGACCACGGCAAGTATCGCGCCCAATGTGATGGGACGTGTCAAACAGCTGAACGTCACGCTGGGCAGCGAGGTGCAGGCTGGGGCCGTCCTGGTTCGTCTGCACGCAGGGGAGATCAACGCGAAGGCACGGCAGAGCTCGGCGCTCCTGGATCAGGCGGCACTGGAGCTCAAGCGCACCAAAAGCCTCCGCGAAAAGAACGTGATCGCTCAGTCCGAGCTAGACGCCAGCGCGTCGCGACACCGGGTCGCAGAAGCTGCTCTGAGCGAAGCGCGCGTGATGCAAAGCTACACAGTCCTTCGCGCGCCGTTCTCGGGAGTCATCACGGCGAAGCTCGCAAACGTCGGAGACCAGGCCATGCCCGGTCGCCCGCTTCTAGTGTTGGAGGATCCGACGGAGCTGCGCCTTGAGGCCACGGTGCCTGAGGCATTGGCGTCGCGCCTCGAACTGGGTCAACCCATGACGGTCCGCGTCGAAGCGATCGGAGCGGCGTCCCAGGCAAAGATCGTAGAAATTAGCCCGAACGCGGATCCAAGCACCCGCACCGTGCTCGTCAAGTTCGATCTCAAGCAGGTTCCCGGGCTGCGCACGGGGCTCTTCGGGCGAGTCGAACTCCGCACGAGCCAGCGCAATTCCATCGAGGTGCCTCAAACAGCCGTGGTTCAGCGTGGACAACTCGAACTGGCGTTCGTCGCCAAGGACGGTCGCGCAGGCCTACGACTCGTGCGCACGGGGCGACAGCGTGACGGCGCTGTCGAGATCCTGAGCGGCTTGGACGTTGGCGAGTCCGTGATCACGTCGCACGTCGCCGTTCTCAGCGACGACCAACCCATCGAGGTCAAATAGTGTCACGCGCTGAGTCTGGTTCAGGCCTTGGACCGGCGGGCGCACTCGCTCGCGCGTTCATCAACTCAAAGCTGACGCCGCTCTTGGTCGTGGCGTCCGTGCTGCTCGGCCTTGTCGCGCTGGTCTTGCTGCCGCGGGAAGAAGAGCCTCAAATCAAAGTGCCGATGGTGGACGTCATGGTCTCCATGCCTGGCGCTAGTGCGAAGGAGGTCGAGAGCCGCGTCGCTGCGCCCATAGAACGGCTGCTCTGGGAAATCCCTGGCGTGGAATATGTGTACACCACCAGCCAGCCAGGAAAAGCTCTGGCCGTGGTGCGGTTTCGCGTCGGTGAGGACGTGGAACGCTCCTTGGTGAAGCTGAATACGAAGCTGGCGGCCAACCAAGACCGCATTCCGAGCGGTGTTTCGCCGCCCTTGGTGAAGGTGCGCTCCATCGACGACGTGCCGATCTTGGCTTTGACATTCCACGGTGAAAAACATGACCACCTGACGCTGCGCCGTGTCGCCGCAGAGGTGACCGCGAGGATCAAGCGGCTGCCCGACGTGAGCGAAACTCACCTGATCGGCGGCGTTCGACGCCAGGTGCGCGTTTCTCTCGATCCGGCGCTGCTGTCTGCACGCTCCTTAGGCATGTCGGAGGTGGCACGGGCCTTGCGCCACGCAAACGACCAAACCACAGCCGGCTCTTTGACGACCGACGACCGGGACGTCGTGGTGCAAACCGGCGGCTTCTTCACTAGTGCCGACGACGTGGGGGCCGTGGTGGTCGGCGTGCGCGACGGCGCCGCCGTGTACGTACGCGACGTCGCGAAAGTAACGGACGCCGGCGAAGACGTTTCGCAATACGTCTTTTACGGCAACGGCGCAGCGACCTCGGCGCGCTCCCAAGAACGGCCTGCGGTAACCCTCTCGATTGCCAAGGGGCGGGGGACAACCGCCTTTGATGTCGGTGCGGGAGTGTTTGACAAGGTAGAAGCGTGGAAGGCCACGCTGACCCGGAAGGGGGTGGGGGTGGGCGTCCCCCGGCATTATGGCAAAACCGCCAGTGAGAAGTCGAACGAGTTGCTCTTTCATATGGGCATCGCCATCGTCAGCGTCTCGCTGCTGATCTTGTTCATGCTTGGCTGGCGCGAATCCCTGGTCGTCGCAGTCGCTATCCCGTCGACGCTGGGTTTGACGCTGCTGGTCTTTCATCTCGTCGGTTACACTCTCAACCGCATCACGTTGTTTGCGTTGATCTTCTCCATCGGCATTTTGGTGGACGATGCCATCGTTGTCGTAGAGAACATCGTGCGCCATCGTTCATTGCCCGCGAACGCTGGGCTGCCGATGCGCCAAGTGGCCGTCAAGG
Organism: uncultured Myxococcales bacterium; assembly: GCA_937872925.1. Taxonomy (GTDB): domain Bacteria; phylum Myxococcota_A; class Polyangia; order Polyangiales; family Polyangiaceae; genus JACKEA01. Next base: position 4,305 of record CALMUT010000336.1, read on the forward strand.
CAGTCGGCGAAGTCGGTAACCCGACGATCTTGGCGACCCTGGCTGTGATCGCGGCCATCGTTCCCATGGCGTTTGTCGGCGGGCTGATGGGGCCCTACATGCGGCCCATTCCCGTGGGGTCCACGGCTGCGATGGTGTTCTCGTTGCTCGTTGCATTCATCGTGACGCCTTGGGCGGCGGTGCGACTGCTTGGGCGAGGTTCTGCACACAAGGCCGCAAGCCACAGCGCAGACGGTAGACTCACCCGCGCGTATCGAGCGGTCATGTCGCGTTTCGTGGGTGTCACCGCTTGGCGCTGGGGGTTTTTGGTTGGCATCACTGCGCTACTGCTCGGTGCTGTCGCTTTCGTTCCTTCCGGGCTGGTGCGCGTGAAGATGCTGCCCTTCGACGATAAGAGCGAGGTGCAGGTTGTGCTCAACATGCCCGAAGGCAGTTCCCTGGAGCGCACCGCTCGGGCCGCGCGTGAGATTGCGCGAGCAGTGCGCGACGAGCCTGAGGTCGCAAACTACCAAACCTACGTGGGCACTGCCGCCCCATTCAATTTCAACGGATTGGTACGTCACTACTACCTCCGCACCGGGGCCAGCGTCGCCGATGTACAGATCAATCTGCTCTCGCGCCACGATCGCAAAGAGCAGAGTCACGATTTCGCCAAACGTGTCCGCCCGCGCGTGGCAGAGATCGCGGCCCGCTATGGCGCCCGCATCGCCGTCGCGGAAGTGCCGCCTGGTCCGCCAGTACTGCAGACTTTGGTGGCAGAAGTCTACGGCCCGGACACGGAGTCACGCACGCGTCTTGCTGAGAAGGTGCGGGAGCTCTTTCGCAGTACCCCCGGCGTGGTCGACATCGATTGGTATGCGGAAGAGCCGCATCCAAAAGAGCGATTGGTGCTGGACAAAGAAAAGGCCGCACTGCACGGAATCGGCGCCGACGCCATTGCTGGCGCTCTGCGAGTTGCGGTGGCTGGCGAAGCCATCGGGTTGGTGCACGTGCCGCAGGAGCAAGAAGACGTGCACGTCGTGCTCGACCTGCCTCGAGACAAGCGGCCGAATACTGAGGCATTGCTTGGTCTGCGTTTGACGAGTTCTACGGGTGCGCTCGTGCCGCTTCGCGAGCTGGTGCGTCTAGAGCGGACGGTGGAAGATCAGAGCATCTATCACAAGAATTTGTTGCCCGTGGTCTACGTGACCGGCGACGTTTCGGGTGGCTCCGAGAGCTCTGCCTACGCCGTGCTGGAAATGAATGACGAACTCAAGAAGCTCGCCGCCGCAGATTTCGGTGGGGCAGCGGGCGGCGTGGAAGTCTTCAATCTGGCGCAGCCCAAGAGCGACGCGCACCCTGCGATCAAATGGGACGGTGAATGGCACGTGACCTTAGAGGTGTTTCGAGACCTGGGCCTTGCCTTCGTTGCCGTGCTCATCTTGATCTACGGCCTGCTCGTGGGTTGGTTCCGTTCCTTTTCCACGCCGCTGGTCGTGATGGCCGCCATTCCGTTTTCGCTGATCGGTATCTTGCCCGCGCATGCTGCAATGGGGGCGTTCTTCACAGCCACGAGCATGATTGGGTTCATGGCGGGTGCGGGGATCGTGGTGCGGAATTCCATCATTCTGGTGGACTTCGCCGAGGCGCTCATCGCCGAAGGCATGCCGTTGGAAGAAGCCGTTGTCGAAGCAGGAGCCGTGCGTTTCCGACCGATGCTGCTCACTGCCCTCGCCGTCGTGCTGGGTGCGGCCGTGATTCTATTTGATCCGATCTTTCAAGGCCTCGCCATCGCGCTCATGGCGGGCGAGGTGGCGTCGCTACTCGTGAGTCGCGCAGCAGTACCGGTGTTGTACGCGATGGCGCATCGTCCGCGTCGTACGCGGCCACGCTCTGCGGACACGCCCCGTTTCGATGTTCCAACGACGGGTACACCTGCGCTCGAGCACTGAGCGTGAGTCGCGCAGGCGAGGGCGCGGGGCAAAAGCGGGCGCCCGCGTCCGAACGTGGTATCCTGCGACGAAATGGGTTCTGCTTGGTTTTTCGGAGTTGTGGCGATTGCTGCTGGCGGCGCGGCCGCGTGCTCCGCAAAGGACCTCAGCGAATTCAACGCGGGCGGCGCCGCGGGAGCCGGCGCTAGCACCAGCTCCGGCGGAAGCTCTGGCTCTGCTGGCCAGGGAGGGACGGGCAACGCGGGAGCAACGGGAGGCAGCGGCGGCGCAACGGGAGGCAGCGGCGGCGCAACGGGAGGCAGCGGCGGCGCAACGGGTGGCACCGGTGGTTGCAGCTCGCAAACGCTCACCACAGCGTGGATGTCCCCCGCTGAAGCGCAAGACGAAGGCCCTGGCGGCGCGTGGATTTTCGAGTCACATGTGGACAAGAGCGACAACCAGCGCGCCACGTCCACGATTGTGGGTTCGGGCAACACGTCCGTCTTGCAGGCATTGGATTTCGGATTTCAGATCCCGAACACCGCGACGATCTTGGGGATCGAGTTGTCCATCGAGCGTTCCGCCAGCGTGGGATCCGCTATGAAAGATCTCGGCGTGAAACTCGGGCTGGATGGCTCGGCTTTTAGCGTGACCAAGGAAGAGTCCCAAGCTTGGCCCACGGCGGACGCCTACACTAGTTACGGCTCAGCAACCGATACTTGGTCCATACCAGGGCTTTCCCCATTCATTGTGAACTCGAAAAAATTTGACGCGCACTTGACTGCGCGCTGCTACGAAGCGTCCACATGCGCCCCGGGGGTTGAAGCACGCGTGGATCACATGCGCATGCGTATTACCTACAAGACGACCTGTAACTAGCGCGGCCGAGGGCTTGGGTGGCGGCGCTGTCGCTCCGCGGTCTTTGTCCGCTAATCGTGTGTCATGCGATCTGGAGGGAAAGCGAGGCCGTGTGGGATGTAAGCTCTGCGGCCAAGGCTTAGAGGTGCGCCTGAATCATTTGCGCAACCAGGTCGAGCTGATATGGCCAGCGGTACTTCAGCTCCACGCTCGGGAAGCGCACTCGGCACATCGCGAGCGCTTCCGGGATGTCACGCTCAGAGTGTCCGCCGCCCGGAGTCATCATCGTCGAAAACACATCGATGTGGCTGGCGCCAGCGTCGACCAGTTCTTGCATCGCTGCCAGGATGTCGGGGGCGCAGAATTCATTGTAGGCCGCCATCACGGGCACGTCGCCCATCAGCGCTCGTAGCTCGGTCACGAGTCGTTCCGTACCGGTCCGGTACGGGTCGTTGTCTTCCGTCCGCGGCCATTGGCGCACCTGCTGTTCGAGCTCCTGTGCTCGGGCCACGTCTGCGGGAGACTTGTCGGTCTTTGCGTTCAGCAGTCGCATTTCGCGCAACAGCTCCCGAGGCACGTCCCGGGCAGGGCTGCCGTGGGCGATCAGCAAGACCGCGCGTTTCTCGGCACTCATGGCTGCAGTGTAGAACGGCTTCCGTTCTTTGTGACTGGGGCGGGACACTTTCCCTGTGCTGCACTACGCTGTGAGGGCCATGAGCCGTTGCTACGTGTTTTGGCTGGACCTTCCCTAGAACTGCGCCGTGCCGAGAGTTTTCATAAGTCCGCCCCTGCTTCGCCCGCTGCTGGTGTTTTTGGCCATCCTGGGTTGCAGTCCGGAAGAGCCTGCGGCGCCGCTGCCCCCTTTGGAGCTCACGGTGACCGCGGGCAGCATTCCCGCAGACAAGGAGCCGATAGTCTGGCTCGTAGAGAAAGACGACGTGCGCTTAGTGAACGCGCCTCAGGGCGGGCACGTGCTACACATCGCTGCGCGTATGGAAGGACTGCGCACCAAGCGGGCAGAGATCCGCGCGCAGCTGCGGCACCCTGATACCCGCGCCATCGAGGCGGAAGAAGCACGCACCATCAACGTCGTGGAATCATCCCCCGGTGTGTTCGAGTCAAAACCGGATTCGCTCTCCGACGTCGCGCACATTCCTGTCTGCCCCAACTACGGTGATCGCGATATTTTGGATCAAGAGTGGCTGCTGGAGGTGACGGCCTCCGAGATCCCCGGCCGCGCAGGCACTGGCAAGACGGAGCTGCGCGTCACCCCACGCTGCACCCACACGGACCCGAAGACTCAGGCCTTGTGTCAATGCGAGTGCGCGGCGAACTACGTGCTTGGCAAGTGCGGCGGCGGCGGCTGATGCCGCACGGGTACGGCTTGGCGTGGAGAGCGAGCCGCGCTCAGAAGCAATTTACGTCCGTCGCCCCACGCGGGTAGTAGTACACGAAAGCGTTGCAGTGCTCTTGGTACTCCACGTAGCCGCCAAAGGTGTAGCAGCAGTTGTTCTTCGGGTCCCCGCAATCGTCGGGTTTGACGGAAAAATCGCAGGTCCATGAGATGCCGGCACCTGGCGGCACCACCACCTTCAAATCCTTGTCGAAGGGTGGGTCGTCCCAACTGGTGCTCTCGTAAAACTGGGCGCCCTTGCCGTTGATCGGATCCCATTCGTTCATGGTGAAACGCTGCCCGCGGCTGTGGAAGTGTCCGTTGGCGGCGACAATGGTGACGGGGTTGTCTTTGGCGATCCCCTTGCAACTCGCTTCGAAGGTCCGGTGTACGTCGCCTGGGCAGATGCTGATCTCTTGGTTGGTCGCGAAGAGCGTGCCTAACTCATCGGTGACGTCAGCCTTCTCGACGCCATAGAAATTCACGATAACTTTGGCGTTGCCCGGCGTCTTCTGCGTGGAGGCGTTCACGTAGTGGGACTGCAACATGATCTTTTCACGCGGCTGCAGTTTCAGCGCCACGCCGTCGGGCATCTTCCAGTCCTCGACGCCTGACGTCTGCGAGTTGGTGACCAACGGCCAGTCGGCCCAGTTGGGGCTGTTCCAGCACTCGCCGCCTTTGACCACGTCTCCCGGTTTCCCGTCCAAGTTCTGGACGGTGCGCACTCGGAACACATTCATATGGTGCGAACCCGAGTTTTGCCCCAGCGTGATGCGGTTAACCCAAACTTCTTCGTCAAAAGGCACTTCGAAGAAGTAACAATCCTGCACTTCTTCCCCCGGCGCGACTTCGAAGTCCCCGGTATCCAGCTGGAACCCCAGCGGTCCCGGATCCGGCAGCGTGACGTTCGTGACCGGTGGTTTGTTCTTCTTCGCTTCTTCCGACTCGCTGCAGCCCAGCGAAAGCGCTCCGACGGCCAGCGCCGCCAAGCAGTGGTATTTGTTCCCCATGATTCTGAAGCTAATCGTGTCCCATCTACGGACACTTGCCAACCTGGTGGGCTCGCTTCCGGGATTTCTTCGATGGTCAAGCGCACACGGGCGCTAGTCTCGCCTTGGGCTCCGCGGCGGGCGATGCCCAGCGCGCTAGGAGCGACCGAAGGATGGTTGCTTAAGAGACGGCCCCTTAGCGCTTCAGTTGGATCAGCGTGACGGGCACCATCACGACGGCGCTTCCTCCAACCGGGGGCGAAAAGAGACCCATCTCGGCCCGACCGCGCACGCAGCTCACGATCGAGCTGGGCAGGTTGCCGCTGGGCGTCGCGCTGACGCTTTGCACCTCACCTCCAGGACCCACGCGGATCGCGAGTTGGATGTTGCCCGACGCATCGGGATAGTCAGCGAGGCCGCGATTGTAGCAACCGCGAAAGCCAGGACGCATGCCAGCGACGACGCGCGTCGCGTCGCTGATGACGCCACCCTGGGTCGTTGGGGGCGGTGTCGATACGGCCACCTTGGGACCGGTCACCGCGATCTGTTGTCCAGAGTCACCGGTTTGGACGCTGCGGTTGCGGCCTGCCAGGGCGGAGAGATCGGCGCTTTGGCCGGGGCGCAAGGGCCCGCCATTCGTCCGCAGCGTGATGCGGCCGTGGGATACACCCTGCGCGCTCGCGGCGGCAGCGTCTAAGGCGCTGGTGGGCACTTCTCCGTCTTTCAGCACGCCGTCCGTTGCCGCACCATTGACGTTCAGAGCCGCAAGGGTCGCGAGCTCAAGTTGGTCCAATTGATCCGTGAGCGCGGCATCGGTCGCGCTGGTGTTCGTTGGTGTTCCGCTCAAACCGGTCCCCGGCGACTTGTGACCAGGCTGCTTGGTGTTTTTCTCCGTCGGCGCCAGGTCGGTCGTCGGCGCTGGGGTTGTGTCCGTTACGGACTCGACGGGGATGGGGAGCGCCTGCACGCTCTCCAGCAGCCCGGACACCACGACGCCATCGTTCACTACCGGGTCGAGCCAGTCTGAGTAGAGCGCTCCCACGGCCAAGAAGTGCAGCAGGAACGACAGCGCCGCGACCGTGGTTGTCGCAATGTCGACCTCGAAGGGGCCGTGCACCACTGCCACGGGCAGCTGCGGCTTTGGCTGCACCGGCGGCGGGTGCACGAACTGAAAGAGGAACGTATCTTCTCCTACACGCACCCGACCCCGGGAATCGCCGGTGAGGCGGACCTCGTCGGTCGTGGCTCCATCCAGGTCCAAGAGAGAGCCGTCAGCAACGAGCGCAACGCGCGCGCTCATGTCTCGACTGAGCTTCAGTACATAGCCGTCGGTATCCTGTTCGAAAAGCCGCAAGCTAACGCGGGAATTTGCCACGACGAATACGTTCTTCTCGCTTTCGCCGATGGTGACGTGCCCGCGCTCCTTGAGCACACGTTCGTCGAGCACGCGCCCGCCGCGCACCCAAGCCACGCGCAGCACCTTTTCGCCCACAGGCGCGAGCGCCCGCAAGTGTTGGGTCATGGCGCCGGAGCGTCGGGGGTGTGGTTCGAAATGCAGCTCCGCCATGCGATGCAGCTCCTTCACGGGTGTTCGCGCTCAGCCGAGCCGCGATTGCGGCGCAGCTCAGGCTGTAAGCTGATTCAGACAGCGCTCAGCCGCAGGAGTTCCCACCCCTCGTCAGGATTTGTTCGCCGGCTAGTTCGAGACGCAGAAGTCTGGCTAGCGCGGGGCCGGCGTGAGGGAGTCGCGGCCCACGGCCCGTTCGTAGCTTGCGCCAATGCGCGCGGCCTCGCCTTCGCCCACGATGTCATAGGCCACATGCTCATCGGCCTTCTCGAACTTGAGGGTGTAGTTCGCCCGCACGATGGAGTCTGCGCCGATCGCGTGTTGCTCTTGTGCGATATGCAGTTCGGCGGAGACGAACCGCCCATGTCGCGCGGAGAGTGCGTCGTAGGCGCTCTTGAGCTGCGCACCGGTCACGTTCTTGCGAAACTCCGGGGCGCCGTAGGTATCGATCGCTTGTTGGTGCGCGCCCGCTTGAACCAGTTCCAGGTACGGCGTCACGACACGCTCTGCGACCTCAGACGCGCGCCCACTTGCTTGGGACGCCTTATAGAACAAGAACCCAGCCAGTCCGATGATGGGAAGCGCAATCGCCAACACCTTCAGACACCCGCCGCTCCCGGCTTGCTGCTCCATGACATTTCCCGTTACCACACCCGCCGCCGCAAGAGGCGACGGGTGACAAGTCGGAGGCCCAAGTCGAGCAGACCGGGCGTGTCGGAGCTACGGCGAACGCGTATCAGCCAACTTCTCCTTGGGCTTCTTTTCCTCGAGGCTCAGTTCGGCGAGGCGGTCTTCTAGGCTGATGCGCGTCGACAGGACCTGGCCCTCCAGATCCGTGACCTCGATGGTGGCTTTCTGCAGACGATCGCTGATCTCTTCCATCTTCTGAGCGAGGTGGCGACTCAACTTCTGGGCGTTGGGCACCTTGCGCAGGGTCACCAGCTGCACGTGGATTTCGTCGACGCGTGCTCGATAGTCGTTCATCTGGCGGTGCACTGTCGCGATCCGACTTTGCTTGTCACGTAGACCTCGGTGCATCTTCACGATCTCGTCCAGCTGAGTTGCCAGTTCCGGTGACAGCGCTTTGCGCGCCTCCAGGAAAAGCGCGATCTGCTTCACTCCCGTGTCGTCGTTGATGTTGATGGTCTTCTCGAAGGGCATGCTCTCTTCGATTTCCAAGTTGACGGAGCCCTTCGCAGGCACGTTCACTGGGAACAAGTAGGCACCCCGCAGTTTTTCGGCGCGCTTGTCGGCGCCGCGCAGCTTCCAACCCTGTGGCACGGCGTGGCGCACGATGACCTTGGCGGCGCTCTGTCCGCGGTTCACAAAAGACAGTTTCGTGCGCCGAATGCGCTGGGTTTCGGTGCGCACGATGCCACGTTCGATAGTGACCAGACGGTTGATCTCTTCACGCGTGTCGACGGTCGGATCCACGAGCACTTTCTTATCCAGGGCGTAGGGGATGAACGCGCTTGATTTCGGCGGGATGGCTTCGCTGAGGCCCTCCCCGAGAAACTGGTTTTCCGAGTAGACGGTGAAGGGGCCGCTGTCCAAGGTGTACTTGCTCGGGTTTTCAAAGCGCACTGCGCGGAACGCGAAGCGCTTCGAGCCGCGGGACGAAACCGGGTCGTAGTAGTAGAGGGATTCCGCCCGCGTATTGGTGGTCATGATGCTGACCATGGCGGAGTGGTCCTTCTCGATATTCATGGGAGTCGGCGCCACGAAGTACGCGCTGCCGATCGGCTCCGCGCTGCTATCGCTTCCTTCCGGTGTCTTTGCTTGCTCGGGCCGCGCTTCGGACTCCGGCACGGCCACGAGCCGCACCCCGTCTCGGCTGCTGACCTTGCCCGTGGCCACAGTTTCGATTTGCGATGGTGGTACCCCGTTGGCGATCAACTCGTCCTTGACCGCGTTGGCGCGCGCCCAGGAGGCTCCCTTCTTGTCGGCTTCGTCTGCGCGTGCGTAACCTTCGATGCGCACTTTCTGCTTGTTCTTGAGGGCGCGCTTGGCGAGTCCAGCCAACGGCGCGGCGCTCTGTCCGCCGCCGGCACCGTAGTAGATGGGGTCCTCGCTTGGCCGATTATTCGCTTTGGCCATGGGTTTCTTCCCCGCGATGCCTTTGTGCGCGGTGCGCGTTTGCTCCTGGCTGACGCTCCCCCGCTGGTCGTCTCCGCCGCGGTCACTTCGGCGCTCGCGCAGGTTGTCGACCTCCGCCATCCGGAAGTTCCCTAGCACCTGTACTTCGCCGCTCTTCACCTCGTAGGGCGAGCCGCCCGTCGGGGGCGCGAGGGCAACTGCGCTACCGCCGCCCAGGGTTTCGCGCTCCACCATGCGCACGCTCTTGAGATCATATTTGAACGACAGTGCCGACGTGGAACCGACTCCGACAGTCACGGCTTTCCAATCCTCTCCAGAGACGTTGTCCACAACGGCCCACGCTTCGAGTCGCGCCTTGCCGCCGTCGCTCATCACCAAGCGGTAGCTGGGTTTCCACGCGGGGCTCGCCGTTACGTAGCTGACCTTCAGTTCCTTGGGCACAGGGTGCGGGAGCTTGATGGTCATTTCGACTTCGTCTCCCTGCTGCAACACCGTGGGGTAGGAAACAGGGAGCGATTTGCCGGTGGCGGCGTCTTGCACGGTGAGCGACTTCAAGAAGTCGTCAACCCGCTCTGCGGGCACGGTAATGGTCAGCTCGTCCCCTTTCACACGAGCGCGTCGCTCGAAGTAGGCAACACCGTTGCGATAGATGATGACGCGGCCCAGAGCCGCTTCTGTGCGTATCGGCTTCTGCGTCGATGCACAACCAAAGGTCAGCGTGCTGCTCGCGAGCACCAGCACGGCGGCGAGCCGCATCCCGCTGCCAAGATTAAGACGACGTTTCGGATGAAGCATGGAGATTCCCCTTGGCTCGCGGCGCTTGCGAGTCGGCTGGCGATTTGCCGCTTTGGACAGACCGGGCTCTGTGGGCCTTTGGTACGTTCGTGCCCGAATCAGGATCTGCGTGATCCCGAGACCTAGTGGCTGGCCGGACGAATTTCGTGACCGCCGCAACGCCGACCCCCCACGTGCCCCAGATACTCGCGCGGCGGCTCTGGCCCCCCGTCACGACTCCAAAACCCGCCGGGTGCTTCCTGGCGCGGCTCGCCATCCAGGCGGTTCTTCCAAGCCGAGTTATTGCGAGGTTTTCGCCCTTAACGCTAACGCGACCTGGGACCTCCCACGGCGACACTGCCTCTCTGTCCAGGCGTCGCCTGGCCCGGTCCGCGACGGCCGAGGCTTGAGGTTTGACTCCGCAGGGCGTAAGCGGCTAAGCCCCGTTCCGCTTCTAGAGGGGTTTACCGCTAACTCTGCGTCACACAACGGAAAAAATCGCGTCATGAAGGACCTAACCAAGTACCGCAACATCGGCATCTTTGCGCACGTGGACGCCGGCAAAACCACGACCACTGAGCGCATCCTCAAGCTCACGGGCAAGATCCACAAGATCGGAGAGGTGCATGACGGTGCTGCGACCACGGACTTCATGGAGCAGGAGCAAGAGCGCGGCATCACGATTCAGTCCGCTGCGACGAGCTGCTTTTGGAAGGGCTATCAGTTCAACATCATCGACACGCCCGGACACGTCGACTTCACCATCGAAGTCTATCGCTCTCTGAAAGTCCTAGACGGCGGCGTTGGCGTGTTCTGTGGCTCTGGTGGCGTGGAGCCCCAGTCAGAGACCAACTGGCGCTACGCAAACGATTCGAAGGTTGCTCGCGTCATTTACGTGAACAAGCTCGATCGCCTCGGCGCGGATTTCTACCGAGTGGTGAAGCAGATCAAGACCGTGCTGGGCGCTAAGCCCCTCGTTATGGTTCTGCCGATCGGCACCGAAGCCGAGTTCGCCGGCGTCGTCGATTTGTTGGAGCGCAAGGCATACGTCTGGGACGACTCCGGACTGCCCGAAAACTTCGAGGTCAAAGATGTGCCTGAGCACATGAAAGAAGACGTCGAGAAGTATCGTGCGGAGCTGATCGAGACGGCCGTGGAGCAGGACGACGAAGTTCTCGCCAAGTATCTTGAGGGCGAAGAACCCGACATCGCCTCGATCAAGAAGTGCATCCGCGCGGGCGCCATCAAGCTGGCGTTCTTCCCGACTTATTGCGGCTCTTCCTTCAAGAACAAGGGTGTGCAGCAAGTTCTGGATGCGGTTGTGGACTACTTGCCGAACCCCATGGAGGTGCCGCCGCAGCCGGAAGTGGACCTAGAAGGCAATCCGACCGGCAAGTTCGCCAAGGTGGACCCCGACGCGCCCTTCCGCGCCTTGGCGTTCAAGATCATGGACGATCGCTTCGGCGCGCTGACCTTCACTCGCATCTACTCCGGCAAGATCACCAAGGGTGACAGCGTGCTCAACACTTTCACCGGCAAGACCGAGCGCGTCGGCCGCATGGTCGAGATGCACGCGAACGACCGCACCATGGTGGACACCGCCCAGGCAGGCGACATCGTGGCGCTCGTGGGCCTCAAGAACGTGCGCACGGGCCACACGCTCTGTGACGAAAAGCACCCGGCCACGTTGGAGCCGATGGTGTTTCCGGATCCGGTCATCTCGATTGCCGTTGCCCCGAAGGACAAGGCCAACAGCGACAAGCTCTCCACGGCGCTCAGCAAGCTGGTGGCAGAAGACCCGTCCTTCCACGTCGAGGTTGACCAAGAGTCCGGCGAGACCATTCTCAAGGGAATGGGCGAACTGCACCTCGACATCAAGATCGACATCTTGAAGCGCACTCACGGCGTCGAGGCTTCGATCGGCGAGCCGCAGGTCGCCTATCGCGAAACGATCACGACGGTGATCGACGACAGCTACACCCATAAGAAGCAGACGGGTGGCTCTGGGCAGTTCGCCAAGATCAGCTACACCATCGAGCCTGGTGAGCCTGGTTCCGGCTTCATCTTCGAATCGAAAATCGTGGGCGGTAACGTGCCGAAAGAGTTCATTCCCTCCGTCCAAAAGGGCTTCGAGATGCTCAAGGACAAGGGGCCACTCCTTGAGTTCCCGGTGCTCGACTTCAAGGTCACGTTGACCGACGGTGGCTACCACCCAGTGGACTCGTCCACGATGGCGTTCGAAGCGGCCGCCAAAGCGGCCTACCGCCAGAGCATGCCCAAAGCCGCGCCTCAACTACTCGAACCGATCATGAAGGTTGACGTGTACGTTCCGGACGCAAACGTGGGTGACGTCATCGGTGACTTGAACCGACGCCGCGGCATGATCAAGTCCCAGGAAGCCACCGCCACCAACGTGCATATCAACGCCGACGCGCCGTTGAGCGAAATGTTCGGCTACATCGGCGACTTGCGTTCGGCTACCTCCGGTCGCGGCCAGTTCGTCATGGAATTCAGCCACTACGCGCCGGTGCCGAAGAACGTCTACGAGAAGGTGAAGGCGGACATCGAGGCCAAGCGCGAGGCGAAGAAGAAGTAGTTCGGCGGCGAGAACCCCGGCACGCCGTTTCTTCGCGTTGCGTGCCGGAGGTTGTGGCCTGGCCAAGCATGGCTGCCGGAAAAGCGCATGCGTTCGCGTACCGGTTCACCGATCAGTTCGAGAATCCGGACGCGCGCCGCGTGGCCATGCAAGCCGCGACAAAGCGGGCACGGCTGCTAGTACCCCATGCGCTGTAGCGCAGCGATCTTGGCGTGCTTTTCTGGGGCGTCCCACTCGGCGTTCGATAGCAGCGAAAGCGCATAGGGCCGGGTGACGTACGTGCCCTCGAATGGTGCCACCCGCTCCAGGTCCGGCGTCTGGCCCTCGACATAGCGGGCACCACGCAGCTCTCCGATGCGGTACGGACCCCCGCGCCCGGCGTCGAAAAGAGCGCGGCCGAAGAACTTCAGCGTCACCGTCGCCGCGCCGCCGTCGAGAAATCCTTTGAACCGGGCCCAAGCCACCGGTTGATCTGCGCTGTAGAGGTTGCAGTCGACGAGGTAGTGGCCGGGTTCAAATACGTCCATGCCGACGTGGAGCTCCAGGGATCCCTGCACCAGGTCGTCTTCGAACCCGCTCGTGAACTTCGCCGGGATCGCGACCGCAGGAGTGTAGTTGAAGTTCAACGCTGCTCGCTCACGACGAGCGCCGTCGACTTCAAACTCCACGTGCACGCGTAGCGGAGTCGCGGCTTCGGTCGCGAGCAACGCCGCCGGTGAAAACGTAGCCGTGCCCGTGTCGTTGCGCCACTCGACGTTCACTGCGTCATGCCCGGGGCTCGTCACCCAGGCGGAAACCGCTTGTGGAACTACTGCGACGTCACCGCGCCATACCTTCAGGGACAGCAGTGCAGACTCGCCTCCTGTCAGCCAATAGCGATCCGCACTAAACCGGTAACGGAGTTCTGGAGTCTGCGTACTCCTGGTCACGGGATCGTGCCGGCGGTTCCAGTCAATCAAGTCACGCTGCTCCTGTTTGAGGGGGCGTGACCAAGGTGGGTAGACCGCGCTTGCGAGGTAGTCGGAAAGCGGGTTGCCGCGGCGTGTATTCACGGTGTCCATACGGGTCTGTGCCGGCGCTTGCATGGGCGTCGATGATGTTGGCGCTTGGGCGCGCTCGACGTGGTCATCACTGTCCGGTGCTTGCGCGTAGCCCCCGGCAACAGCCGTCTGCGCTGCGGGCGCAGAGCCCGTCGCAGCCGCTGAACTACGACCCACGACTGCCGTCGCCAGCATCAGGCAAATCACCACGCCAAGGACGAAGCAGCTGGCTTCGAATTGGAGCCCGCGGCGTGTTTGATGGGTCACTTTGCCCCCGGCAATCCGTGGATCTTCATGGCGTCGTGATCTCTCGGGGCGCCATCACAGGCGCCCGTCGGCCTGTGGTTGACGAAGTGTCGTGGCTCACGAAAACACAGCCAGGGATCGTCTTCGGGTACGTGAAAAGTGTCGTTCATGCCACCCGCAGAGTGGAACGCCACCAAACCATCGTTCGCCATGCCCGAGAAGAAGTCGTGCGGCCATGCGCCGGTACTCCACCATTGCTCGTGACCGGCCTGCATGTAGAAGATGTGGTTGCCGGTGTCGTTGTGGTTCCAGCCGGACCGATGGTCACTCGGGCTGATGCTCGTCATGAGTTCACAGTCGGTGAGCCCGACGGCTTCGAGAACGCTTGCGGTTCTGGAGGCCGACAGCTCGCTTCCGCCCTCGTTGCTGGCGACGGTGTCGACCCACAGGATGTTCCACTGGGTCGCGTCGAAGAGACTCAACGTCTTGGATAACACTGCCGCGCCGTTGCTGTAGGCGTGGATCGAGCACCAGCTGTCTCCGGTGCACTCCTTGTCCAGCGTGAGTCTTAGCTGAGTGACCGGCGTGCTCATCTCGAACCGCTGGTCAATGGCGGCGTCCACAGACTTCTTGTCGGGCCACTCGCCGAGGGGCGAATCCGGCGAGTCGAACTGCGTGCTGCACACGCCTCCAATGAAGACGACCTTGTTTGGTTGCACGCCATCGGCCTTGCCGGAAGCGCTGGGCGCAGGACTCGAATTCGAGGCACGTTCTTGCGGCGCCGCCGGGTATCCGTTCGTGCTATCGGTTTCGGAGTGGGATGCCGCCGGACCGCAGCCGCCGGCACACGCCAGGACGGCGACCGACATCAGCAGCGCGCTGGATCGACACGTCATGTCGTTCAGGCTTCGCAAGGGTCGGGCCAACGTGGGTAAATTCCCTACATCCGAGTATTGGCAGCAATTACAGACAGTTGCGAGGCTGCTTGCCGTCATCCAGATGGCGGAATGTCCGGACTGAGCACCCAGCGGCAGCGAAAACTTCCGGACTCCTCGCCGCGACCTCAGGGGGTAGGGTGAGTGCGTGAGTGCCACCGCGCCCTACCGCGAAAGCCAAGGCCGGCCGCGACCCTATGACCCGACAGTTCGAGTTCGCCCATGCGACGACTGTGGCGCAGCGCTCGTGGTCGGAGAAGCGGCGGAGGAGCGGCTTTGCGAAGAGTGCGGTCGAGCCGTCGCCGTGCCGCAGGCGCAGACCTTGATGATTCCGCAGAGCCCCTCTGGAGACGAAGTAGAGCGCCTGGAACACCTGAAGACCCAGCTGGATCATGATTGGGTCATGCCCGCTTCAGTCGCCAAGTACGGTAACGTGCTGGAGGACGAGATCTTGGAAGCCCGCGGCGTATGGGCGGAATTGCGAGAGCGGTTAGAGTCCAATCCTGACGATGTCTCCACGCGCACCGCTCTGGTGATTCTGTCCAACTCCCTGCATAACGCCATGCCTTCCAAGCTGGAGGAAGATCAACGCGCGCGTCGAGCCTTGATGGAGTCCGCAGCCGAGGCTGTGCGCGATGGCCCGACGCGCCAAAAGCTCGTTGGCAATCTGGTTCTGGGCGCGATTCGTGGCGGACACGAAGTCGATGCACGTGCATGGCTGAAGCACTTGGATCCGCACAGTCGCAGTCTGGACGCGGATTCCATGTACCGGCTTGGCACGGCGATGCTTGCAACGGCGGAAGGCGACTACGCTCAGGTGCTGGAGAGCGTAGGTCGAGCGGTGGGCGAAGTGCCGGTGCACCGGTCCTGCCGCGGACTGGTCGCGACGCTGCGGGCAAATGCCCTCGAGAAGCTAGGCAGTGTCGATGCTGCCGTGGAAGCACTGTACGCACAAATCAAGGCGCGGCATTCGTCCTTGGCACTGATCAAATCCGTCGTGAAGAACCTCGCGCACCTGCATTTGTGCGAACGGTCTCTCCCCTTGGCGATCCAGCGCGATCAAGCCCGGCTCGCTCGCAACATTCCGACGGCTCTCGGGCCCGCTGTGCGATGGCTTGCCCTGGGCGGGATGTTGGCCGCTGGAGCGGGCATTGCCGAAAGTGGAGCCACAAGCTGGATTGGCATTTTCGCTGGCGCCAGTCTCGGCGCTCTTGCGTGGCTGCTATCGCGCGCCCTTCAGCGAAAGCGACTAGGGATCATTGAAGGCTGTGAGAGCGTCAACGGACGCATCACCGCCATGCGGCACGTCGGGTCTGCCTGGGATCTGGACGTCGTGGTCGAGCGCAAGGGTCAACCAGACGTGCGCGCCACCACGCGGCAGCAGCTCTCCGCGAGCATCGCAAGAATGGAGCTCGAAGGTTGTAGCTTCGACGCCCTGTGGAACCCGGCGTTTCCACAACTTTTTCCCCGCATTACCATCCACGTTGCGGGCGACACGAAGCAGCCCGTGAAAGAAGACAATGCCGCTAGCTGAAGGGAAACGAGTCGTTGTTAGCGAGTTCGCGGACAATCCCGCCGAGGCCATCGATACGGTTCTCTCGTTACAACCCATGCCGGCGCCGGACGTGCATGCTTTGAAAGACACGGATGTACTGGTTCGTGTCAAGAGCGCGGCCGTAGGCTGGGTGGACCTGCTCATGACCAGCGGGCAGTACCAACACATGCGCACGCCGCCCTACACACCGGGCTTGGAAGCTGCAGGGGAGGTGGCCTGGGTCGGCAGTGCCGTCACCGGGACTCAGATCGGGGACGCCGTCATCGTCGATGGCTTTCTCGCCGGACCGCGTTCGTCGGGCGACTACCAGCAGTATGGGAGCTTCGCCAACTATGTGGTGGCACCGACGGAAGCCATCCACCCCAAGCCAGCCTCGCTTTCTTTCGACCAGGCAGCGGGCCTGCTGAGCAGCTACGAAACCGCCTATCATTGCTTGGTCACCCGCGGGCGTCTGAGCCACGGCGAGTACGTGCTGATTCACGGCGCGTCCGGAGCAACCGGTCTCGCGGCGGTCCACGTTGCAAAGCTCTTAGGAGCAACCGTGATCGCGACCGGTCGCAACGCCGCAAAACTCCAGAGTGTCCGGGAAGAAGGTGCCGATCACATCGTGTTGACCCAGGACGAAGCCGGCCAGCCTCGGTCCTTCCGTGACGACGTCAAAGCACTCACTGATGGCAAAGGCGTGCACGTCGTCTACGACGCGGTGGGTGGAGACATCTCCATTGAGAGCATGCGATGCGTGGGATTTGGCGCGCGCTTTCTCATTGTTGGCTGGGCGGCGACTCCTTTCGTTGCAGCGGGCAAGGGAAAACGCGGCGCGCCCAACGCCAACCACCTTCCCACCAACCTGATCATGATGAAGAGCCTTGACGTGTTGGGTTGTCCAACCGTGATCTCCACAACGAAGGACCCGAAGAGCCGCGCGCCGCGGCTGAAGCAAGTCCTAGCCTGGGCGCATGCCGGGACCATCGTGCCCCGCGTCTCTCACGTCTTTCCGCTGTCGGAATACAAGGCGGCGCTGCGCGCCAAGTGGAGCGGCCAGGTTACGGGTGGCTGCGTGCTGCGCCCCTAGCTGGAGTTGGCAATTTCAGCGCCAACGAGCGTCGTAGCGCGCGCGCCGATCTTCCGCGGAGGTTAGCTGCATCTCGATGTCGCGCGCCCCCGCGGCTTCCAACGCTGCCGTCATCGCGGCGCGCATGCCAGCGAGAGCCGTCTCTTCGTACAGATGGAGTGGGAACTGCACCTCCAGAGCAGCTGCATGCTGCGTTGCGTCGGTGACGACAACATTGGTGCCG
The DNA here is from genome assembly GCA_937872925.1 of uncultured Myxococcales bacterium. Taxonomy (GTDB): domain Bacteria; phylum Myxococcota_A; class Polyangia; order Polyangiales; family Polyangiaceae; genus JACKEA01. The sequence goes on from CALMUT010000336.1 coordinate 21,560, forward strand.
CGACGGAATGCCCCCCAGCGCCGCCCGACACCTTGCAGCAATCGCTGCGGCGAGAGGACGAGGAACAAGGCCCGGTACAGCGGACGCGTCAGCAGCGCCCTGTTGCGTTTCCGGGTCCACTCGCCGTATTCCCGCAGTCCGGCGGCACCAACGTCGAAATGCGCGTCTCGTATCGCGATCATGATGGTGTTGGTGTGGACTTCCCGCACCCACGCGCTCACGGGAGGCGGGTGCTCGACCAGATCTTGCACTTCGCTTGGCAGATCGCTCAGGACCGCCAGCAAGCCGAGGGAATCGAGGGCGTCTCGGTACACCGACGCTTTCACCACGCAGTGGGCATGGGAGTCTATGCCTTGGGGCAGTTGCTTGAGATAGCGCGTGACGTTCGGAAGTGAAGCGGACATTGGAACTGCTGCGCAGCGGTCCCGCTACTTCTTCAAGGGGCCAATGTAGGAAGATGCGGCCACCACGTTGTCGTACCACTTCTTGGTCAGGCCGTTCGGATTGGAACCAATATGAAAATCCAGCGCAAAGCGGTCGATCTTGAGGCTGGGCACGTCTCGCAGCCGCAGGTTGGGAAAGTCACCATGCAGCTTGCCGTCAAGCCAGAATGCGATGCGACCGTCTTTCTTCCCAGGCGTATTGGCTTGGAGCATGAACTCGTAGCAGTACCACTTGCCTAGCTCGGGTGTGACGTCGGGTCGGCTGACGAAATTCGGTCCGAAGTCGAACTTCTGACTGGAGTTGGGCAGCACGGTTCCGGTGGGGAAGAAATGATCGCCCCACTGACTGCGCTGATCCGGGTGGTAGATGTAGATGTTCATCGGTCCCGGAGACTTCGTGCCGGCGTCGCCACGCCAGTTTTCCAGGTTGGCCAAGAACTTGTTCTTGCCGTCGGCTGGGACTCCGGGTGTGGCGTTGCCGTTTTCGAAGTAGTGCGCCGAGATGCTCGACCCATTGTGGCTCGACCCCACGACATCGAAGGGCGTATCGAATTTGGAGTAGTAGCGAAGGAATAGCGCGTCTCGCTCCGGACTCACTGTCTTCCCGGTAGAATTGCTGAGCTCATTGTTCTGTTGTGGCACGCTGAACTCGAGCGCCTTGGCACCCGCGAACACGTTCGCGCTCTCCGTCGCAAACCGGATCTGGCTGTACTGAAAGACGAAGTCCCAGTTCTTGTCGAGGTCGCTTGCCTTTGAGTAGGACTCGAAGTCGTCCGCAAAGATGACGGCGGAGTCTCCCTGGATGCCGGCGTCCCCGGGGTACTTGGACGCGATCCCGTTGTCGCCCTCAGGCAGCGCCCCGCTGGTCGTCCCGCCGCCACCCGCTGCGCCGCCGGAACCCGCCGTACCTCCACTAGAGGCGCCTCCCGTCGTCGCCGCGCCGGCCCCGCTGCTGCCACCGCTGTTGCTGCCGCCGCTGGTGCTGCCACCGCTGTTGCTACCACCGCCACTGCCGTTGGATGCGGGATCGTCCGACCCGCAGTTGATGAGAGCGAAGCAGACGAAGGCACATGCTGTGAGTCGAACCATCATGCACCCAGGATACAGCGCGCAGCGCGGCACGTCGTTCCAGTCTATTGGCAGCTGACCAAGCGAACAGTCCGCGGACGTGGCCGCTATGAAATCTCTGCGGACCTTGCCCACAGTTGCGCACCTAGAAGGCGCCGAATGCTCGCAAAAGCCGTCGTGATCGGTTCGGCACGGGTCCTGCTTTTGTAAACCCCCACTCGGGAGGTTCCTTATGAAAATTCGATTCTTTGCTTCAGCAGTGGTCTTGCCTTTGGTCGTCGCGTGTGGCGGCTCGGACGATTCCGGACTCAGTGGCAGCGGCGGTGCCGCCGGTAGTGCGGGCGCCGGGACGGGAGGGGGAAGCGCTGGAAGCGCGGGCAGCGGTGCGACCGCTGGCAACGCGGGAAGCGGTGGCAGTGCCGGCGCCGGTGGTAGCGCGGGCGCCGGTGGCAGTGCAGGAAGCGCGGGCGCCGGTGGCAGTGCGGGAGGCGCAGGCGCTGGTGGCGGTGCGGGAAGCGGTGGCGCGACCGGCGGAACGGGCGGCGCGACTGGCGGAACGGGCGGCGCAACCGGCGGAACGGGCGGCGCAACCGGCGGAACGGGCGGCGCAACCGGTGGAACGGGCGGCGCAACCGGCGGAACGGGCGGCGCAACGGGCGGAACGGGCGGCGCAACCGGCGGAACCGGCGGCGGAACCGGCGGCGGAACCGGCGGCGGTTGTACCGTGATGAAGACCTACTGCCGCGACACGGATGGCGATGGCTACGGCGACCCGTCAACCGAAAAGAAGGCGTGCGAAAGCCCGGGACCCGGTTGGGTCGACAAGGCGTCCAAAGCGCGCGCTTGTGAGGACTGTGCGGACGACGCGAAGTCGGCTTTTCCGAATAGCAACCATTGCGACGGGAGCGGGTACCCGGTCAGTGGAGGCGTCTCCTTCGACTTCAACTGCGACACCAAAGAGACCGAGTGTGGTGCGCCGTCGATCAAAGCCAAGGGTGACAAATGCGTTCCGGCCACCACGGGGCCAGTTGGTTGCACCGGCGCTGGCTACTTGCCCACGAAGCGCACGGGCACGAACCAAAACGAATATTGCGGCAGCGACCAGTTCCGGATCTGCGTCATGAACAGCCCCGGCAACTGCGCAACTTCCATTCAAAAGTACAACCCAATCGTTTGTAAGTAGTTGGGGCCTTGCTCCATTGCGGCGCCGCGCCCCGAGATTCGCTATACTTGTGTGATGGCGGATTTCTTGAACCGGTTGATCAAAGCGTCGCAATGGGGGGCCGTCCTGGCGCTGGGGGTTGGCTGTGGCGGCGAGTCCGACTCAGATACTCAGAGCACTGGGGGCGCGAGCAGCGGCGGCGCGAGCAGCGGCGGCGCAAGCACGGGCGGCAACAGCAGTGGCGGTGCCGCCGCGGTAAGCAGCGGCGGCGTCAGTGGCGGTACCGGCTTGGACGCAAGTGCTGACGCCTCGTTGCCCAGCAAGCCCTATCCGAAACCGGCCGGATGTGACGGCCCGAGCCACGAGGGTGGCTACTGGGGACAGTGCTGTGAGAAAGTCGGATGCACCCAGCCCGTTAACGGCGCGTGTCCGGCCAACACGGACCTATACGGCAAGCTGCCCGGCTATCCCTCGGGCTCGGGAAGCTGCAGTTGCGGCACCAGCTCTGGGCCCTTTGCGCCGCACGACCCGGCAACCGAAGCGGCGTGTTGCTACCTATTCAGCAGCATTGGTTGCGATGGGCGCCCCCTCGTCGTCGGCGGACAGTTGCGATTGGCTCGCGTCGTGCGAAGGCTGGACTGGGCGCGCCTGCGTCCGGCCGCATGACTTCATCCAAGTCGCCACGAATGCACGACTCCGACTTCGCCACGTTCGAAGCGGCGCTGGCAGGCTTCGACGCCTCGGCCTTCGACGCGGCGACCGTCGCGGCTGCCGCACGCGCTTGGGCCGAACGCGCGCAAAACGAACATGCGTCGGTGGCCGCGTTCGATCGCTTCAGCCTGGGCCTGCTGGCGGTGGGCGCGCCACCAGAACTCCTGGAGGCCTCCCACCACGCGGCCCTCGACGAAATCGTCCATGCGCGTTTGGGCTTTGCGCTGGCGTCCACTTACGCGGGCAGCTCTCTCGGTCCCGGTCCCCTGCCCATCACAGGTGCCCTGGACGCAGTCGCCAGCCTTTCAGACTTGGTGCGCGCCACGATCACAGAGGGCTGTGTGGGCGAAACCCTTGCGGCCATCGAGGTCAAAGCTGCGATTGGCACCACCACCGAATCAGCCGCGCGTTTGGCGTTGACGATCATTGCCGAGGATGAAGCGCGTCATTCGGAGCTAGCGTGGTCATTCGTGCGTTGGGCCGTGGAAGTGGCACCGGACACGCGGCGCCTCGCTCGCGCCACCTTCGACGAAACCCTGCCGCACGCCGCGGCTGCGGGTAGCAGTGGCGCATGCCACGAGCAGGCGCTATCCGCGTTCGGATTTCTTTCTCAGGCGGACCGCCTCGTGGAGCGCACTCGCGCCGTGCAAGCCGTGTTGATTCCTGCGGCGCGAGCGCTCCTCGAAGCGTGAAGCTGCCGCGCGCGTCTCGCTGCTTGTGGAGCGTCAGTTTCCGCGGCACTGTGCTGGGGTGACCGTGGAGGATTCACTACTCGGGGCGACGGATGCACCCACCGTGGTGAGGCCTCTTGCTGCCACTGCTCATGACATGGACGACGCGTCCACCGTCGTGGACGGTGGCGTACTGGCCGACGAGGAAATCCGGACGCGCAAGGGTGCGCTGCACGTGCTGTTCATCGCGCTGGTTGTATTTGTCGTCGCCACCGCCGCGATGCCCGAAAAGACGGCTCTGGGTTGGGTGATGATCGTCGTCTACGTCGCGGCGGCGAGCGCCGTCGGCGTGCTCATTCTGTTGAGCCGGAGGTATCAGTACGGCGCGCGCGTTTCCACGGCGATTGGCGTTGCCATCGTGCTGCTCACCTTGGGTTCGTGCCTGTACTTTGGCGTGGTTGGCGGCCCCATCATCGTCTTGCCCACGGTGGTCTACTACTACGGCCTGGGGGACTCGAAACCACGCCGTCGTTGGGTGGCTGGGTCGGCCATCGGTGGTCATGCGAGTTTGACCCTGCTTGCGGCCGCTGGCGTCGTGCCACCCACGGGCATGATCCCGGCGCAGACGCTGCTACGGGGCGACCACATCTTGATGTCTGGGTTCTGCATCGCGACGCTTCTGGTAGCCACCTACTGGCTTTCGTACCGCAGCCGCCGCTCCACGCTGCTTGCGATGGCGGCCTTGGAGCGTGCGCGCCGCGGGATCCGTCAGCGCGATGCCCTCTTGGACGAAGCGCGGGAGGATTTGGATCGCGTGGTGGCCGGCGCCCGTGCGGGACGCCTAACCGGTCGCAGTATCGACTCCTTCCAGCTGAGTAGCGTGATCGGTCGCGGCGCCATGAGCGAAGTGTACCTCGCAGCGCATATGGACACGGGGCAGGAGGTTGCGCTCAAAGTCTTGCATCCGCACCTATCGGAGTCGCCGGGTCAGGTGAAGCGGTTCTTTCGCGAGGCGCAAATCATCGCGGCGTTGGCGTCGCCGCACATTCCCAAGCTGTTCGCGTCGGGCACAGACGCAGACGGTTCACCCTATTTGGTGCTCGAACTTCTGGATGGGCTGGACTTGGCCGCTGATCTTCGCCAGCGAACGATCCTGCCCCTCGAGGAAGTTGACACGCTCGTGGCGCATACGTGCTTGGCGCTACACGCCGCGCACGAAGCCGGCGTAGTGCACCGGGACATCAAACCGCAGAACCTGTTCTTGGCAGTGAAACCGAAGCTGTGCTGGAAGGTGCTCGATTTCGGTGTGTCGATGATTGCCAGTGGCACGGGCACGTTGACCCAAGGCGGCGTCGTCGGCACTCCGGCGTACATGGCGCCCGAACAGGCGCTGGGCGCGGACGTGGATCGACGTGCAGACGTGTTCTCTTTGGGAGCCGTTATCTACCGCGCGGTGACAGGGCGTCCGCCCTTCAGCGGCAACTCGAACGCGGCGACGGTGTACGCGGCGCTCCGCTACCAGCCCGTCCGGCCTGGCGAACTGGCTCCACTTTCTGCAGAAGTGGACGCAGTCCTGGCGCTCGCGCTCGCCAAGAAACCGAGTCTGCGCTTCGACTCCGCCGACCAGTTGGCGGCCGCGTGGAGCGACGCCCGGTCCGGGCGTCTCGGCTCAGACTCTATGCGCGCGGCGGAGCGGCTGCTCGCGGTGCACCCTTGGGGTACGGACTATACCGCAGGCGAGCGACTCACGGCTTCTTGAACTCCCGGTCCGCGTTGGACTGGGAGACACAGGTTCGCAAGAGTCGGGGCATCGTTCTCTCTGGGGCTAGGTCTCTTTTTCCGAGTCGCCCGCTGAGTCGCCCGCAGCGACTTCGGGGGCATCTGACGCAACGCGCACGAATCGCGCGCGCCACGCTGCGGGACTGACCCCGTGGTGCTGGCGAAAGAGGGCGGTCAGGCGGGAAGGCGCCAACTCGATGGCGGCCGCAACGGACTTTAGCGGCATGTTCGAGCCTGCGAGGAGTTGCTCTGCGCGCGCCAGGCGATAGCGCGCAATTTCTTCCCGGAACGAACTGCCGATCAGGTCCAGATCTCGCTGCAGGGAACGGCGGCTGGTGCCGAGGGCACGCGCAACCTCCGGCAACGACAGAATGTGGCCGCTCGATGCCAGCACCGTGCGCAGTCGCGAAATGATAGGAGGCACATCGATGTGCTGGAGGCGCAACGCCGTGACGATGGCACCCACAGCGATCGGATCCGGCGGAGCCAGCCAATCGATGGCCTCGCTGAGGTCCCCAAGCGACTCGACGCTGTAGGTGGGCTGTACCACGCGGTAGAAACCGGCAACGGCCGCGCCGATGGCGCCCGAACCATGTACGAGGGCCTGGCGCTGCACTGTGCGGGCGAAAACGCTTTGACGTTCCGCCATGTAGCGCATGATGACTTCGAACGCTGCTACGTCGATGGTTCGCAGCGAGCGCATGTCCACCAAAGACACGTGCGGCTCGTCTTCGCGCGCGCCCACCTCAAAGGCCTGGGTCATCTCGAGGGCGTCGTCCGCAGTGGGATCGCCCCAGGCGATCAGCCCCTTGGTGTGCGTGCTCTGCTGCCAAAAGCAGAAGCAGCGCCGCGCAACGTATCGGTCGATCGGTGACTCAACGAAGCTCGCAATGTCCCGGGCAGGCTGCAATGGCAGATCCGAACTCGAAACCGGCAGCGTCGGCATGTGTCGTTTCGGGAATCTAGCCCGACGGCTGCCTCCGGACTAGTTCGTCCGAGTGGCGATAGGGAAACGCGCGGTCCGGCCGTCCGGTAGGCGACGTTGCCCGCACCCGATTTCACTTCCCCCTGGGGGCTGGCTACCCCGGGGGATCCCGGTCGTCTCTGCCGCCCTGCATCGTGCGGTGTGCGCGACGTTTCACGCAGCTACGCTCAGGGTCCACTCGGCAGCTCGGCCAGAAACGCTTGTGCGCGTGCCCGCTCTGCGCTGTTCAGATCGCCCGTCAAAAACTCGGCTACGTCAGTAGCGTCGTAAAAGAGCTGGCGCTTCGGGTTTCCGGCTTCGCGGATGATCCGACCGAGCTGCATCACGAGCGTGGCGTTGCTCTTTGCCGCGATGATCGCGACGCGCTGCAGGTGTGCATTCATCTGGCCAAACAGACGCGCCAGCTCGTCGGCGACCGCCGGCGCATAGATGACCACCGGCCGGTGGTCCGCGCACAGCACGGGACCTCCGCCGCCGCGCGCGATGTGGTCTTGCACGACCTGCCCCAAGGCCGCGCTGTACGCGCGTGCCTCCTCGGGACGCTTGAGGGCGTGCACTCGCGCCTCGATGAGCCGTCCCTCCCGGATTTCGCAGCTGAAAGTCTCCCGGCCCTGCATGCAGCGCCCCTAGGCTCCCATCAGAAGGCGCGTAGAACCAGCCCTAAGCGGCCGGCTCTGCGCGATGGCTTGCGTTCAGCTATCGAAGGTGAGAAGTTGCACTTATAACTTTGGAAGAGCTGGTCAAGATGGCCACCCTGGCCCAACGCAGTGGCGTGCCGGCGCCGACCATCAAGCACTACATGCGCGAGGGCTTGCTGCCCGGACCTGCTCGGCGCACGGCACGCAACATGGCGTACTACGATGCGGGCTTGGTTGATCGCATCACGACGATCAAGCGCCTGCAGCGGGAACACTTTCTGCCCCTGGGTGTGATCCGTGATCTCCTCGACGCGGCGCCGGAAGCCTCGAACGAGCTCGTCGTCGCTCACGCGGTCGACCGCGCTTTGCAGCAGATGAGGACGCCGGGAGAAAAGACGCGTCAAAGCCTATCGGATGCGGGCGTGGCAGCGTCGGAGCTCGCGGTGCTGGAGTCACTTGGCGTGGTGCGTGCCCAGGGCACGGGACCGGACGCGCGCTTCCCTAGCGACGATGTGGCGATCTTGCGTATCTTGGGGGCAGCGCGGAAAGCTGGCATCGACGCTTCTATGCTGCCTGCCGAAGTACTTGGGCGCTACGTCGAGGCGCTTCGAGCACTGGTGGCGGTAGAACTGGAGTTGTTCAAGACCGGTGTGTTGCCCCAGGCAGGCGAGCGCACCGAGGAACTCAGTGCCGTGGCGACCACGTTGAGCGAACGGCTCGTCGTACTCCTGCGACGCAAGCTCATCGTTCCGATGCTTGCCGAGGCGGCCGCGGATGCATCGCGCGCCAGAGCAAAAGCCAAAGCTAAACAACCGCCACGGATGAGGCCGAGACGATGAAGACCCACTGGAACGAGCGTCTACGCCGCGACCGCGAACGTTGGGGCCACGGGAAACGCCGTTCCGATCAAGTGCTTCGTGCCCAGCGCGCCGGCTGGTCCCGTGTCACTGGTCGTTCTGGCCCACGGCTTCCAGCTGGCTGCGTCGTTTCGTTCTTGAGCCGGCACCTGCTCGGCGACGTTGGCTACGACAGCTGGCTATCCGGAGTCGAGGCGCAGACGCGCTGGGTCGCGCCCAAGCTCGCCACGATCGAAACCAAGGAGTAGGGCTCTGAAGGCAAGAAAAACGCGCGCTCCGGGAGCCGGAACGCGCGCTTTTGATTGCGACGGAGTGGCGCGGGATCAGTCGGACGCGGCGTCGCTTGCGCCGGCGTCTGTCGTGCCGCTATCTGTCGTGCCGCCATCGCCACTGGCACAGTTCGTTACACAAGTCGTGAACGTCGTGTACAGGCCGCTCGATGCGCCCAGGCAGGACTGACACTGGGTGCCACAGGTCTGAGGTGTACCGCCGGCCTGCAAACAAGCGCTTCCGCATGCAACGAAGGACGAACACGCGGCGTCCGCAAGACACGCGTCAACGGCCGCGCAGCATTGCCCTTGAATGCATGCCGTTTCCGCCGGAACGTTGGTTTGCAGTGCGTTGCACTTCTGACCTTGAATCGTGCCTGGGCAGTTGGCTACGCCTCCGGTGCCCGTCGCGCCGGTGCCGCCGGTTGCCGTTGCGCCAGTGCCGCCGGTGCCGCTGTCGAGGATCCCGCCGCCGAACCCGCCGGTGGCGGTGCCGGCACCACTGCCACCCGTCGCGCCAGTGCCACCGCCCGAGTCGTCGCTCGAACACGCCATCAGTCCAACGCTCAAAGAGCAGACACCAACAAATATCGACAGGTAGTTCACGGGGCAGATCCTTCCGGTTGATGACCGAGCGACCCTCGTCGCTGGCAGCTGCGTTTCGATTCGTACATCTGCGGCCGCGATGCAACCTTTTGCTCTGCGAAAGCGTATTTCTCGCCCGACCGCATTCCTGATTCACGTCTTCGACAGCATGGCGAGGGCTCTGTCGACCCCTGCGACGCGGTGCGGCACGTACCCAACGAGGAAATAGACGAGCCAGACGGCGACAAGAACGCACGCGGCCGCCAGCGCTAGGAAGCGACGCCCGCGTGCACGGCGGCGGCGCTGGGACGCCCAGGCAAACCCGATCGAGCAAGCAGCGAGCGCGACGTAGGACGCGTACTTCTGTCGCGCCGTGCGGGTAAGATCAGCGAGCAGTACGGCTTTGGCCTCCTCGAGGAGGCCTGGATCCGGAGCATGCTCGCCCGGCGCCCCAGGCGGCTTCGCGCTGACGCGCAGTCGCGTGAACACGGCTCGGTGATCACTGAGCCGACGCTGGGATCCATCGCTCAGCGCAACGGGTTCGTGCAGCAAACGTCGCGTTTCGATGCTCTCGACGGCGAGGTTGGCACCGTCCCGCAACAGCACGTGGTCAACGCGCCAGCGACCCTCCGGGAGCCGTGCACCGCTGCGTTCCCGTAGCAATCTGGCGCTGGGCCAGTCCGGGCGTGCGTTGAAATCACCGGCCAGCACCAGCGCAAGCGTCTCGTCGCGCAGCCAATGGGCTAGCTCTAGCGATTGAGCCACACGCACGGCTTCATAGCTACCTGTGGCGTAGCTGGCTTGGAAGTGTGTGTTGACGAAGCGGAGTACGCCCAGGGGCGTCTGTATGCGCACCTCAAGCGCGCCCTTCTTCCCAATCCAGTCGAGGTGATAGGGCGTGTGCGGAAGGCGTCCGAGTTCGAAATCGTGACCGTGTGCTTCCGTGATGGGAAAGCGCGAAGCGATGATCATGCCCGTGCTGTCGTAGGAAAACGGTGCGTTGGAAGCGTCCCTCTCCACGTAGGTCAGGCCTTGGGCGCGCAAAGCGCTCTCCAACGTGGCGGAGTCGGCTTCGCTCCACACTTCCTGCAGCATCACCACATCCGGCTGCAGTTCACCGATCTTCTCCGGTAGACGTTCGAGGCGTTCGGCCCGTGCTGGCGCCGTATAGGGCACCAGATACACGTTGTAACTGACAACCCGAAGCTCCAAGGGCGTCGCCCTGACACACGGGGCCAGGAGAACTCCAGCCAAGATCAGGCCAAACCAAGCGGGGAGACAGCGACGCGGCACGCTGTGCATAGTCTAGACCACGCCGAGTGCTACCATCCGCGAATGCTGCGAAAAGCAAGTGCGATTACCCTAAGTTGCTTCTTCCTCGCCTGCTCCGGAAGTGAGAGCGCCGCGCCTGCCGCGCCGGCGGATGCGGCAGCCGACGTCATGGCCGACGCCGGGAGCAGCGCTTGCGACAAGACCTCAGCCGCGTCTCTACGTGATTGTGTGCAGCGCTCTGCTCTCGAAAGCGACATGCAGTTCGTGGCCAAGCCGCGTAGCCCGGGGAGCGCGCATTGGCAGGCTGTGCAGGACCTCTGCAAGTCCCGTTTTGAGCAGTATGGCTTCTCTGTGAATCTACAAAACTACGCGACCGGTGTGAACGTCGTGGGCATCAAGCAGGGCACGGACAAAGCATCGGAGGAAGTGATCGTGTCAGCGCACTACGATCACATATCTGGATGCGCCGGCGCGGACGACAACGCAACCGGTGTGGCGGGAGTGTTGGAGACGGCGCGCGTGCTGGCTGGGGCGACGTTTTCGCGCACGTTGGTGCTTGCCTGTTGGGACGAAGAAGAGAGCGGGCTGATCGGGGCGGAAGCGTACGCTGCACAAGCGAAGTCGGCGGGCAGCAACATCATCGCGATGTATTCCTTGGAAATGCTTGGCTACTTCACCACCACGCCGAACACCCAAAAGATCCCACAGGGGATCGATCTGTTGTTCCCGCAGCAGTACAAGGAAATCGAGGCGGCGGGGTTCGTTGGGGACTTCCTGACGCTGATCCCAGATACGTCCGCCGCATTCGCAGCAGCTCGCGTCGCTGACCACGCGAAGCAGATCGGACTGCGCACGGTCACTCTGGAGATCACCGATTCCCTGAAGAGCAATCCCCTGGCTCAGGACGTGCGCCGTTCGGACCACGCCGCGTTTTGGGACCAAGACTTCCCGGCGATGCTCCTCACGGACTCCTCCGAGTTCCGCAACCCAAACTACCACTGCCGCAATGGCACCGCCGACACCGTCGACACGCTGGACATGGCGTTCTTGACCAACAACACCCGCGTCGTGGTCGGCTCAACGGTCGACCTGCTGGAACTGAAGTAAGCCCGGAGGTAAGCAGTTCCGCAGAATCTGCGTGCGTTACCAGCGGGCACGTCGAGACACCCAGCAACGCCTTCCACGTTTTTTTGTGAAGGGCTGCCGAGTTGCACTGCGTGCGACGCGCAAAGTTGTCGCGCCGCCGGCGCGCGTGGCGTGGTGCGACATGATTTCCCTCAGCCGGGGTCATCGATCGCCCGCGGCTGCTCATGTTAGACCTGCGAACATGAAGACGCGCACTTGGGCACTGATCGCCGTTGCAGTTGCGGGTTGTGGCAGCCCGCCGTCACAGCCAGCCGAATCCCCCGCGGCGCCGGAACCAACGCCGGCGGCCAGCGTGACAGAGCCGGCGCCGACGGAGGCTCCTGCTGAAGCCCCGCCTACGGAAGCGCCTGCGGCGCCGCAGACCAAAACAGAACCGCCACCGCCCGGGTCACCCACCGAGAAGTTGATGCGATCGCACTTCAAGGAGACCGAGCAGATCCGAAAGGCGGTCATCTCCGGCAACATGTCGGCGGCGGTTGCCCCTGCCAAAGCTCTGTCGAACATTGACGGACTGGAAAAGCTGGCCAAGAACTGGAAGCCTTCCGTGACGGCATTGCAGGCCGCCGCCGAACGCGTCGGTAGCAGCCCGGACATCCCCGCTATCGCCGCGGCCACAGCAGATATCGGTGTCGCTTGCGGGGCGTGTCATCGGTCCACCAGCGGGCCCAAGCCGGAGGTCGGCACCGCGCCTGCAGCCGGGACCACGGTAAAAAGCCGTATGCAGCGCCACATCTGGGCGAGCGAGCGCTTGTGGGAGGGCCTCTATGTTCCTTCCGACGACGCCTGGAAAGCCGGCGTAGACGGCCTGGCTGGCGAAGCCTTTCCTAAGGAGATCCTCAAGAAAGGTGGCGTGCATGCGCGCAGCGCAGCGGACCGCCTGAAGCGACTCGTGGACACCGCGGGTGCGAAGAAGTCGCCGCAGGATCGCGCCAAGGTGTACGCCTCCTTGCTGGAGACATGCTCGGCCTGTCACCAAGCGACGAAGTAACACCTCTGACGCGTCCGGGTGGCATTAGAAGGTGCCACCCACGTGAATCAGCGTGGACGACGAGCTACCGGATGCGCCTGGATTGAAACGTTCGAGGGCGTCGGTATAGTCGCGGGCGTTGCCGGCCGCGATGAGGTCACCGGTGAGGAGAATCGCGCTCTCGAACGCAACACCGGCGCCGATGCCTTTGGCGCGGTCACTGTCGTCGAGAAAGCCATAGGTCGCTGTCCCCAAGCCCGCTGCGATGCCAACGATCCAAACGATCGTTAGCACGTCGAACTGACTATTGACTGCCTGCATGCGCTTCAGCTCGTCCTTGCGGAACGTTTCTGGATTCTGTTTCAACTCAGATCTGAGGTCGCTGACCTGCCCGGGAGTGCGGAAGAAGATCACGCTACCGGCGGCAAGCTCAAGCAAGCCGAAGCCAGCGAGGGGGTACGCGGCCCCTTCAAGGATCTCGTCGTCCTGGAAGTACAGGACTGCCGCGCCGCCGATAGAAGCGCCGCCCGCAATCATGCCGGCCAAGCCGAGACCCCGCTCCCCGTCGAAGTAGGAGTCCATCTTGGCCTCCATCCCGGCCTGGTCGAGGGACTGACCGGAGGCTGACGCGGACATCAGACTCAAGATTGCGCTGAGAAGTACCGATACGACGCGAGAGGAGCTCAAGGACATGGGTAGAATGAATATTCATTCAGTTTGTGATGTCAAGCCTAAGGCTGGGCCTGAGCCAGAGTTTGCTCGGAACTGCCGCGGGGCGCCTTGGCAGAACCCGTTTCCGGGATCCTCAGCTGGGGACCCACTCGGCTGCTGCGCCCGCGAAGTCGAGGCCCGACACCACTCCGAGGACTTGGCGATCGTCTACCACGACGGCGTGCCTGGCTCGGGTGGCCACCGCTTGAGCGGCCACGTAGTGCAGCGCAGCACCTTCGCGCACCGTGATGAAGCGTGGACTCATCACGAGATCGACCGTGTCTGCGCTGAAATAGCCGCGCGCTTCGAGGGCTTCGCGCTGGGTCAATAGCCCGACGGGCCAGCCGCGTTGGTCGACCACGACGATGGCGCTCGTTCCTACTTGTCGCAGCCGGGCAACAGAGAAGTCGATCTGCTCCTTTGCCTCGACGACTTGTACCGGCGTGCTCATGACCGTGTCGATGATCGTGGTAACTCGCGCGTCTGCCACACAACGCATCACGTCGCGTGTACTGAGCACGCCATAGAGATGTTCCCCTTTCGAGGCAAAAACGCGGTGCACGCGCCGCTCGACCATGCGCCCTGAAGCGACGCGAACGGTCTCGACTTCCGGATCCACTACCACGACGTCCGGATTGGCGATCTCGCGCACTTTTTTCCGGGGTAGGCGCAGGTGTAGCGCACCGTGCTTCTCGTCGACCTCCACGGAGCCAGCCGCGAGCAGGTCCGTACGGCTGATCACGGCCGCTACGGGATTGTGTCCGTCCGTGACGGCTAGGGAAGAAACGCCGTGGTTCGCCAGGCGATCCCGAGCCGTGTCCAGCTCCGCGTCCGCGGAAATCGTGAACACGGGCTGCGACATATAACGAGAGATGAGTCGGTCCAGCATGCCGGGCGAACGAGCAAGTCGCGTTCCATCGGGGATCCGCGTGCTTTTTGCCTTGAGATCCCTCAACCCAGGGGTGCCTTTGAACCCCGACGGATGCGACATACCCTACGGGCATGGCAAAGCTCGACGAGGGGAAGCACGACGTGGAGTTGTGCCTGCTTGTGATTGGCGGGGCGAGTGACGTGTTCGAGCAGGCTCTGCCGCTCACCGACGGTGTGCTCATGCTCAAAGAATTGGCGAGTTGGCGTCCGAGTCTGCGCGTGCATTGCTTTGGACGCGACCCGTTCTCGGACGCGGGGGAAGCAAAGCGCTTGTCTGCGCTATTCGCAGAGGTCGACGCGCTGGTGCTGACGGATGCGCCGGAGAAGGGACGTCACTACGCGTCCAGCGTCATCGAGCAAGTAGAGCGGGCAATCCATCTCGGAAAACCCGGCATTCCAACTGCCGTATTTGGCGGTCAAGCCCTTGCGGACGAGTGGGTGACTCTGAGTTCCAACAAGCCGCTATACGTGGGTGAGCCCATCGCGGACAATGCAATGCAAGTCGTCAAAGCGCTACTCCGCGCCACCCTACGCACGACGGTGCGTCCGCCACCTGTGACCTAGCGCGCGGTGTTGATTGGTCCCGGCACGTTCTTCTTTTCTTCGAGGTCCAGCCGCTAAGACATTCCGAAGTCTTCTTCGGAAACTTCGTCATCGAAGGCCTCGTCGTCGGAGTCGCTACCCGGGACGTCCACCCAGTCCTTGGAGTCAGGACCTGAACTCTCCGGAGCTGCATCCGCGGCAGGCTTCGCGCCGGCCAAAGGTTTCGCGTTTGCTGCAGGCGGAGCTTCGACGAGGGGCTTGGCGCCGTTGTCCGGGGCGGTCGCCTTGGGCGCCGTCTCGGTTTTGGCAGGTTCGACGTAGCCGTGAGCGAGGGCGATCTTCTCAGCGATGACGCTCTTGTAGACGTGAGGGAGCGGCACATACTCGACCAACACGAAGGGAGGCATCTCAGCCAGCAGGTCCACCTCAGTGAACGGCTTGCTCGACTTAGACTTCGCTAGCGCGCCTTCGATGATCTTGCCTAGTTCGGTCTTTGGAAGCCGTTTTGCCATCTCCGCGACAGTGATGCCTTCCACGATGTCCGCGTGCGTTACGAGGTTGTCGAGCAACGCGCGCTCCAGCATGAACGCCGTGTGCTCCTTCGAGATCCGGTACTTGTCCTGATCTGAAGCGGGCGCGTCCCAGAAGTCACCTTCGACGAGGAACTGCCAGATCTTCTTGCTGTCCAGAAAGCGCACGCGATCGTCTGGTTTGAACACGCCCACGATGGACTCGCAGTCGGTCTCTCCTTCATCTAGCGCGATCTGCAGGTCCTCTGCCGCGGACTGCCATGACTTGCGTGCGGCGATCTTTTGTTTGAGCCCCGTCGTCAGTACCAGAATACTTGCGCGGAGGCGGGGCTGATGCGCCAAGCCTTCCATGATGGCGTCTGGCGTGAAGTGTCGCACGAAGTCTTCCGGGCTTCGCCGCCCGCTTTCCAACGCGTGTTCGATGGCATGCGCGAGAAAACGATCTTTGCCTTGTTCCAACCGCGACTTGAATCGCTTCGCTTCGTCATCGGCAGCCTGGAGCGTCGACTTTTGAACTTCGGTCATTGCGGCAGATCTCCTGTGTTCTCGGTCATTGAAACACAGATCCCGCGGCGGTGTCCGTCGTCGTGTCGCCCAAAGTCAGCGACATAGATCCGCGACCATCGCGCATCTATGTCGTCGTACCTGAACGTACGCCACCCTCTTCCTCGCTGCGCGTGCGCGGACTCAGCGCAGCACGAACAGCAGCACCGCGACCAGGGCGATCAGCGCGAGCACCACGACGACCCAGCGACTGGGGCTCCCGGAAGGCGGCGGCACGGAACTCGGAGTCGACTTCAGATCGGCTGCGGCTTTCGGAATTTCAGCAACTGAGTCCGCCAGGGGGCGCAGCACAAAAGCAACAGCGGCGGATTTTGGTTCGGCTGCGGACTTCGCTCGGGTTTCGGTCGCGGCGTTCTTGTCACGCTCTTCGGCGTCGTCGGCAACCATCACCGAGGGGAAGTGCTCGCCCGTTGGCACCCGGCGCGGAGGCGCACGAGCGGCGCCGACTTGAACGGACTCCGTCTTGGGAAGGGCGGGAGCTGCCGGGCTTTCGCCCCTGGCGCGATCCGCGGAGGTTTCGCTTGCGCCCGGGTTGGGTCGTTTCAGCGCGGGGCGTGCCGCAACCTTCGGAAGCGGTTCGGTTTCTGCTTCGGCTTCAGACTCCGGGACATGAAGGATCTGAACTCCCGCGTCGGGCGGAGCGAGACCTTGCAAGGTTGCCATGGGCGGGCGACGAGCTTTGGGGGGGCCGTCTCCTCGCACCGAAAGGGAGTCTAATTGCCGCTGATCGACAGCGACTTGGTGGATCTCCGGCTGCGAATCGCCGTCGCGGCGAGCATATGCATCCACCACCGCTGCGCCCGACGCCGGTGGGGTCGACGTGTCTTGAGCGCCGCGATCCCATACCGGGGCAGTCGGCCGCATGCTGACCGGTCGTTCCCCATCAATCGCTCCGGGCTCAAGAACACGCCAGTCCGCTGCGGAACTCTTGAAGGGTTTGGGGTGCGCCGGAGACGCTGAGCCCGCCCCGGCGCTGAACGCCACCTTACTTAAGGCGAGGCTTGAGTCCAGAATGGGTGGCTTTCTGACGTGCGCGGGTTTGTCTGGCGGGACCTTGGCTCCAGACTTTTCGATCGCCGGTGGCGACGCTGGCGACGCTGGCTTTTTCGCTTCGACCTTGTCGGCGACCGCCGGCCCAGTCGCCGGCTCCGGCTTCTTCGGAGTTGCGCCTGCGGAAATAGGAGGCGGGTCCGGTTTCTTCGGGGCTACCTTGGCGAAAGCGGGAGGCGGAACTCGGTCCGGTGTCTTCGCTTCGACCTTCGCGTCAGGGGGCGATGGCGTTGGCTCGGGCTTCTTCGGTTCGACC
>CALMUT010000337.1 GCA_937872925.1 uncultured Myxococcales bacterium
CGCAGAGCGCACGAAGGTATTCCTGGAAGTCGCGGAGAGCACCTGCTCCGTTCAAAGCGTGGGCACGACTTTGGAGCGCTCCGTGCATGAGCGCACGCCGGACGGGTTCACTGTTGTCAGCCCCGCGGGCGATCTCCGCATTGTCTACCGGCGGGTCAAAGGACCCTGAGCATCACTCGGCCACAAGATCATCGGCAAAAGCAGCTGGGATGCTCCCTTTTTCGCCGGCACTCTTGGCATCGAACATCAACAAGTCACCGCCCTCTTGGTCGGCGAGGCCAATCAACAAGACTCCGGCCTTCGTGACCAACGTGGCGCGCCCCTTGGGCCGTCCGCCCAGGGGAACTTCCATGACGCTTTTGCCGGTGGTTGCATCGAAAACCACCGCCTTTTCGCCGTCGAGGGAGGTGGCATAAACCTTATCGCTTCCGGCGGCCAAGTCGCCGTCGAGATCCGAGGAGACGCTCTCGCCGACCTCTTCCTCAAGACTGGTGGCATTTAAGCGCATCAGTTTGTCGGAATAGGTATCCAACACCCAAAGCGCGTCGCCCCAGACGCTGATTTCCCCGTAGCCGTAGCCACCCGCAGCCCCTAAGCGCACCGTCTTCTCCACGGCCCCGGTATCCGCAGCGATCCGTGCAACGCCGAAGCCGTTTTCGATCAGCGCGTACACCGCCGTCTCCGTCACGGCCAGTTCCGAAACTTGGTCGTTGTCGTTGCCCACTTCGGTGGTTCCCAGCAGTTGCTGCGTTTCGGGGTCGAAGCGTAGCAAGCTCGGCTTGCCCGCGGAGTTGGGATCCGTCGCCACCCACACGGCTCCTCCCGCAACCGCCACGTCACGCGGCCCGCCACTAATGTCGATGGTCGCCTCGACGGCCAGCGTAGATTTGTTGATGCGCATCAGCTTGCCCGACTCGGAGAGCGCCCAGAGCGCACCCTCACCCATCGCCAATGCCGACGGGATGTAGTCCAGGTTTCCTTTCTGGTGGTCCGCAGTGCTGCTCAAGCGTTTGATGGTCTGGGTGTCCCCCGCGATGGCCCAGATTGGGACTGTGCTGTTGGAACCGGGGCTGCTGCCCCCGCCGCCGCCGCAACCAGTCGAAATTGCCATGGCTGCTGCCGCAAGCCAGCCAAACGAGACGCACCGATCCCTCATGCGGGGATGCTAGCCATGGGGGCGCCGCATATCAAAGTTTGCGGCAATCTAGGGTGGCGGGGTCGGAAGCCGAGGCGGTCGTTCGGTGTCGTGGCGTGGAACCCAGAGCAAGAACTGGTCCTTACCCATTTCTTTCGCGCGGTACATCGCCGTGTCAGCGCGTCGCACGAGTTCCTTGGCGTCCATGCCCTCTTCGAAGCAGGCCACCCCGACGCTCACGGTCACGTGGAGTTCCAGGTCGCCAACCGGAAGCGGGCGGCGCAGCGACTGGATCACACGTTCGGCAACATGCAGCGCCGCGTCCCGCGATTCGACACTTTCGAGCAACAACGTGAACTCATCCCCACCCAGGCGAGCGGCAGTGTCCCCTGCCCGGCACAGGGACTCAATGCGTCTGGCCACCGCTACGAGCGCGGCGTCCCCCACGTCATGGCCGAAGCTGTCGTTGATGTCCTTAAAGCCATCCAGATCAATGAACAGGAGCGCCGGCGCTCCGCTGGCGCGCTGCTGCTGCGCCAATGCGTGTTCAGCCCGGTCCATGAAGAGCGCCCGGTTCGGCAACCCCGTGAGGCCGTCGAAGAAGGCTTGATGCATCAGCATTTGCTCGAGATCGTGCCGATCGGTGACGTCCCTGGCATTGACCACGATCCCGCTCACGCTTGGATAACCGACGAGGTTGTCGGCGACGGCTTCCACATAGCGCCAGTGTCCTTGTTTGTGGCGCACGCGGAATTCGGCACGAACGCTCACGCCAGGCACGTTGCTTTCGACCAGAGCACTTCGTGCCGCATCGATGTCTTCGGGATGCACGATGTCGTCTAGGTGCACTCCGCGAACTTCGTGAGACTCGTAGCCCAGGACGCGGCCGAGCGCAGGGCTGGCGTAGCGAATGACCCCGCCATGATCGAGCACCGCGATGATGTCGAGGGCATTCTGAACCAGTGACCGATAGCGGCCCCGGGATAGCGTGAGGGCCCGCACCCGTGCCGCGCCACGCTGCAATTGCTTCGCGACGCGTTTGCAACACAACGCGCGAAACGTCAGATCCGCTTCACTTCCATCCCATACGTCGATGGCTCCGCGTTCCAGCCACGCGCGCTTTTGCTCTGGCGCCGCATCGGGAGCCCAAACCACCAGGGAAAGCCCGTCCCGCTGCACATCGCTCAGCTCAAGTTCGCGGCATGCGGCCTCGCCAAGCACGACCAGGCTTGGGCCCGAGGTCCGCGTTTCCCTGGAAAGCTCGGCGCAATTCCCCAGGCGTCGCGGCGCGCAGTCCGCCGACGAAAGCGCGGGCTCGAGCCGCGCGCAGGCTGGGTCATCGGCGAGCAAAAAACAACGCATCTTCGCTTCTTCGGGACACCCCGATCGATGCAAGGCTACTTGAGAACCGATGGCAGGTCTTGGTGGATCTGCTCAGCCGCGCTGGAGAGAACCTCCGCGCGCCAACGGGTATGCGCGGACTGGGCTGTAAAGCGCGCCTTTCCGTCGGGTGTCGGCACTCGGAACAAAGAAAGCTGGCCCAGGGAGCGTCCACCTTTCGCAAAGAACTCCACACTCGCAAAGCTCTCCGGCGAGGCGGTCTCGGGTGGCTCATAGCTCATGATGCGCAGCTTGGTGATCTTGCTCATCCAGTTGCCAGCGGTTTCGTCCAACACAGAGGGCGAGGCCGCATCCGCCCAACCATCTTTCTTGTCTGCCGCGCGGACTAGCTCGCGGCTTCGCTCGGGCGCCTTGATCACGACCTTCGCCACTTCATCCTGTTCAAATCCGAAAAGGTCGCGCTCGACAAGTCGCGACTCTGCAAACATCAAGTTCTGCGCCACCGACCCCTCGATAGCAAAAGCGCCGCCTCCGTCGAGACGAGCATAGCGATCGCCTCCGCCAGGAGTCGTGCCCCCGATGACTAGGGTGTGGGTCGTTGCACCCAATGTGACTCGCACGGTGCCCGCAGGTTTGTCGAAGCCGAACTCGGCATCTCGGGCCGGCTCGACGGGCCCAAGGGCCCGCAGCGCCATCATGGGAGCGAGGCTCTCCGCCAGCTTGTTCGCCTGCTCGACTCCGACGAAGCGCACGGTTTCCTTCTTCGGTTCGGGCGCTTTGGGAGGAGGCGCCACGGCCGCGTCGGCTCCGGCGTCGCTGCGTGGCGGCGGTGGAGGCGCGACGCGGATGGTCTTTTCCACGCGCCCTTCAAAGTACGCACCGTTTGCGTCCTTGTGGGCGGTGAGCTGCACCGAGCGGTCTTCGGACTCGAAGGCGATGCTCTTCAGGTCTTGCACCCGCCCCGCCCAGACTTGCACCTCCGCCTTCTTGGCCGCCTTGGGTGCGTCTTCTTTGGTCCAAACCGAAAAGGCCAGCGCGCTGGCAACCCCCAGCAACACCAGATGCAACAAGAGTCCGCGGTTCGAGATCATTTGCGGGCTCCTTTTCGACGGGAACGACGTGCCATGACGAAGCCCAAGCCCAGAATCAGGGCCGGAGCGCCGAAGATGGTGGCGTAGAACCACAGCGAGTCTTTCTCTTTGGTGTGCTCGATGCGCACATCTTCTTCCGTGTTCACTTCACCAGAGAAGCTCTCCTCGCCGCCAAGCCAGCGCAGGGCGTCCAAGAACAGCACTTGGTTTCCAAGCACGTTGCCCATGACCAAGTCACTGAATGCATCGGCATCCGCGAGAACAAAGGCACGCATCTCGTCGGGAGGCGGCACATCCTTCTTGTCGGCCTTCTTTTCCTCAGGAGGCGGCGCTTTCTTTAGGACGGGCGCAGTGGCCTTCTTCGAAACCGCCGCGCCTAGATTGAAGGTAGCGCCGGATTCGCCAGGGTCCTCGCGGTAGTTCTTGTTGCGGTCTTGGAAGGTGCCCGCCATCGCACGCACGGCAAAGTCGACCTTCTCCGTCGCCCCGGGCGCTCGCTCCAGGCTGCCCGCGCCGAACGCCACGACCACCGCACGGGAAGAGTTGCGGCTCAGCGTCGACACCGAAGCATGGGAAGAGAACCGGTTAGTCACCAAGAGCGCTCGGTCCGAGTCGTTGTAGCGCCTCCGCACGTGCTGCTTTTCGTGTGCCAGAAGAACGGGGGAATACTGCAGGCCGACCACCCCGGCGAGTTGCACGAAGCTCTCCGCTGCACTCGACAGCGGCGGCAGCGGAGCCGGCTCGACAGCGCCCATCGCCGCGCTGCCACTGGGCGCTGGCAGTGCGCTGGGTACCGGCGGGGGGGCGGCTGAGGGGGCGGCCGGGGCCTCCTTCGCGACCGTCGGCGGGGCCGAGTGGGGCGGGGGCGTCGGGTCGCAGTTCAGCCCTTGGGGCTGGCTCCGGGGCTTCCTTCGCATCCGTGGGCGTCGCGGTGTCCGTGGGCGCCGTCGGATCGGCGTCCGCACCTTCGCGAAGGGAATCCGGGTCGACGGTGATGAGCAACTTGCCGCCGCGATCCGCATAGCGCTTGAGGGCGCCCAGTTCTTCGGGGGCGAAGGGCTCCGTGGGACCGAGCACCATCACCACGTCTGCGTCTTCGGGCACGTCGTTGCCAAGGCCCTGTGCCAGTCCGAGATCCTTG
Source organism: uncultured Myxococcales bacterium (assembly GCA_937872925.1). GTDB lineage: Bacteria > Myxococcota_A > Polyangia > Polyangiales > Polyangiaceae > JACKEA01. Next base: position 4,709 of record CALMUT010000337.1, read on the forward strand.
ACGAGGTAGTTCTGCTTTTGAAGCAGCGTGCGGATCACGCGCAGTCCCTTGTCGGACGCGGTGCCAGCGGACTGGTCGCTGAGCTCACCGTGGCCTGCCGTCAAATAGGTTGTGCGCCGGGAACGCACCAGCTTCATTAGCTTTTCCTGAAAGTCGCGGTCGAGGGTCTTGAGTTTGGGACGGGCATTGCGCTCATCCATGCCAATGCTGAGGGATTCCGTCACTCCGCCGCGCGACAGCACGACGACGCCATCCTGGGTGGCTCGCAACTCTCTGGCGCGCTTGGGGATCATCAGGCGGTCCTGGACCTCCACTTGCAGGTTGGCAGCGCCGGAGGCGACTCCACGCAGGTAGCGCTCCACCTCGGGTCGGATCTCATTCACGTCGGGATAGAATGCGATCACCGTCACCGGCTCGGTCAGGGCCGCCGCGATCTTCTTCGTTGATTCGCTCGGTTCGCTAGTCTTGAAGTACGAGTAGTCCGCCTTGATGTCCACGCCGTCCGCGGAATACACGAGCAGCGACCCATAGACCCCGGCGAGCACCAGCGAAAAGCCACTCACAACCGCCGCACGCACGCGCCGGTACTCGGGATGCGCCGCCCGACGCATGGGCAGCAGCGCAGCTTCCGCAAACAGCATCGGCACGATGGCCACCGCGCACAAGGCAATCCAAGCGATGGTTAGCACACCGAGCCAACGCTCACGCGCGTCCGACTCCAGACTGGCCAGACCAATCTTTTCAGCGCCGGCATCGGTGGTGACGGCATACAGCCCAAGGGCCACGAGCCCAGTGACTGAAAGCACTGCAAGCAGCCGCTCGATCTCCTTGCGTCCGCCACCGACGCGATACTGCGGCATGAAGCGCACAACGGTGGCGCAAAGTGCGCTCAACGCGCCCACGACGGTCGCCACCATGGACGCCGTATCGAAAGTAGAGAGCACGCGCTGCCCCAAGAACACCAGCACCATGCCCACCAGGTAGGCCGGCAGGACCCACAGCGGAGCCCCAGACGCAGCCCGAGGCGCCGGCTGCGCGGTCTTTCCGAGCCCGGGCTCCAACGGCGTAGCCGCCGTCTTATCCGACGGTTTGCTCTGCTTCTTGTCTGCGTCTAGCGCCATCGCCGTGCCTCCAGGGTCTTCGTGGCCGCGAGCAGAAAGAAATAAGTCACGAGCACGTAGTAAGCGACCGCACCGAGTTCCAGGATCCCGACCATGAACGGTCGGAAGTTCTCGTGATGGAGCGACAACGCCGACAAGAAGCCATTGAAGGGGGGGTCCACGGCGCGGGCCAGGGCCCAGAGCAACAGCATCGGGGCCATGATCAGCGCTCCCAAGATCAGCGCGACGACCTGCGATCGAGCGAGTGCGGAGGCAAACAGGCCAATGGCGACGGACGCAGCGCCCAAGAGCAACAGGCCCAGATAGCCTACGGCGATGTGCCCGCCGCTCACTTTCCCGTTCACCAGGATCAGCAGCGGCATGTAGATCGTCAGTCCCGTCATCAGCGCGACCACGCCGAAGGCGGAAACGAATTTGCCCATCACGATCTCGCCGTCGCGAACCGGCGACGTATTGAGCAGGGTGATCGTGCCGAGCTGCCTCTCTTCAGCCAGCAGACGCATCGAAAGCACGATCGCTGCGATCATGGTCGTGCCGCTGGCTCCGAAAAAGAACTCTTGCAGTACCTGCGCTGAAAGGAGCTTTTCGGTCAGTCCTTTCCAGTAGAAGTAGATGCCGTCGATGAGCAGCACGCCGGCGATCACGACCGCTCCCAAAGGCGAGCGAAAGTAGGCGAACAACTCGCGACGCGCGATGAGCAGCGTTTGGGTCATGACGGGTCCTCCGCTGCGCTCGGCGTCTCAGCGGACGGCGCGTCGGCCAGATTGGACTTGTTCTGACGTTTGCGCCGGCGAGGCCGGGCGGGCGCATCTCCCCGGGACAGTTCGAGGAAGACCGACTCCAGTTCCCGCTGTCCCCGAGAAATGCCGAGCAGGTCGCAGCCGCTCTCTACCAACGTGCGACTGGCCTCCGCTCGCACGTCGCCGTCGGCCACCACCAGGATGTGGGTCTCACCCGCGGGTGCGGTCTCTTCCGTCATTTCCTCGGCAGAGGCGACCCCCTGCATCCCGCGCAACGCGGCCAACCCTGCCTCGACACTGGCACCGGTGCGCACACTGATCTCCAATCGCATGCCTTTGAGTAGTCGCGCCGAAAGTTCGGCTTCGGTCCCGCTCTCAACGATCTCCCCATCACGGATCACCAAGATGCGGTCACAGGTTTCGCTGATTTCCGAGAGAATGTGGCTGGAAACGACCACCGTATGTTCGCCGCCGAGGCTACGAACCAACTCGCGCATTTCGACGATCTGAACCGGATCCAGGCCCGAGATGGGTTCGTCGAGCACGACGAACTCCGGCCGATGCACGATCGCCTGTGCGATGCCCACACGCTGGCGGAAACCGTGCGAGAGCGCGAAGATGGGCGTGTCGGCTTCTCCGGCCGTTTCCGTGAGCTCCATCGCCTCGCCCACTTGCTTCTGCACGCCGCTCTTGGTCACGCCGCGCAAACGTGCTGCGAAGGACAAATACTCCGCCACCGTCATCTCGGGATAGACCGGTGGCGTGTCCGGCAAGTAGCCGACGCGTTTGCGCACCTCGTGGGGCGACTCAACCACGTCGATGCCCCCGACCCGGACCCCGCCGCTGGTCGGCAGCAGATCACATGCGAGCACCCGTAGCGTCGTGGTCTTGCCCGCACCATTGAGGCCGAGCAAACCCACGATTTCGCCTTTTTCGATCTGGGCGCTCACCGGTCCGACCGCGCGCCTGTCGCCGTAGAACTTGTAGAGGTCTCGAATCTCAATCACGGGCGCGCGATACCACAAAACGCCGCTGACACGAGCAAGATCCGGGGGCCGCGGCCCCTGTTCCGGCCCATGGGCCGCATTGCAAACTGCGCCGGGCGCGTCGTTTCCGTGGATACTCGCGCCGTTGCAGCAAAGCGCGATCCACAGCTTCCAACCGCGTCGTCCCCCGAACGCGGAGCCGCCAACGGACCCCACCGCCGAAGTCCTTCGTGCCGCGCGGCAACTCGGATTTGCGGCGGCTGGTGTTGGCAGCGTCGGCGACTGGGGCAATCCCCACGCGGCCCTCGGCGAGTGGCTCGCCGCGGGCTTTGCCGCCGACATGGCCTACATGCACGACCCGGCCCGCAGCCACCCCCACGGGCTCATGCCGGACGCGCAGAGCTTCGTAGCGGTGGCCCTGTGCTACCCCCGCCCGGCAGACCTCGTGCCTTTGCGCAGGGCAGCCGGAGCCGCGCCGCTGCTGTCAGGTAGCGTGGCTCGCTACGCCCAGGGCCAGGACTACCACCTCGTGATCAAGACCAAGCTATGGGAGCTTGCCCGCAGTGCGGCGGATGCATGCGCTACCCAAGTGCGGGCTCGGATTTGCGTCGACACGGCTCCGCTCCTGGAGCGCCATGCGGCATGCCGGGCGGGACTGGGCTTTATCGGCAAGTCAGCAATGCTGATCATCCCCGGCATTGGCACCAACTTCTTGCTTGGCGCTCTGTTGATCGACACCGCCCTCACACCGAGCCCGCCCACACCCGGCGGCTGCGGCACATGCACGAGTTGCCTCGACGCCTGCCCCACGAAAGCGTTCGTCGGTCCAAACCAGGTCGACGCGCGGCGCTGCGTCTCTTATCTCACCATTGAGAACCACGGACCGATTGCGCCGGAACTGCGTACCGGCGTGGGTCGTCGTGTATTCGGTTGCGACGTGTGCCAGGACGTGTGCCCGTACAACGCCTCCCCAGCGCCTCAAGGGTACGCGCCGGAGCTGGCTCCTGAGCCGCAGCGGTCCAGGGTTGACCTTCTGCACTGGCTGGCTCAGCCCTCCGGCGACAACCGCCGTTTGGTGCGCCGCAGCGCCATGCGGCGGGCTGGCCGCAACCAGCTGAAACGCAACGCCGCAGTCGCTCTCGGCAATTCCGGGGACCCTCGGGCTATCCCGGCGTTATGCGCCGCGCTCACGTCGGAGCTGAGCCCCCTGGTCCGCGCGCACGTCGCGTGGGCCCTGGGCAAGCTGGGCGGTCCGGACGCGGAACGCAGCCTGGAGTCTGCCCAGACTCAGGAGGCAGATCCCGCCGTGCAGCACGAACTGCAGGCTGCACTCTTGACGCTGCGCGGAAGACGCTCTTAGTTATGCGCGTGCGACGTAGCCGTCATCGCGGTGCCTTATTCGGAGCGCTCCTGGCGTACGGCGTCAGCACCGCTGTTGCGGATGTGCCCAACGACGACCCTCCGCCGGCGGCGGACACTTCGGGCAGCACTGCGCCGCCGACGGACGTGCCCTCAGCTGGTGTCGGTCACGCCAAGCGCCCCATCATTGTAGGTCTGATAGCGGCCGGATTTCTGCTGTTCGCAGGTCTCGCCGGAGCGAACGACCGGCCCCGCGGAGATCCGCCCAAGCCCTGACGATGGCCAGAAAGCAGACGCCCGGCTCACGCAAGCGGTCGCCCGCCGCCACTGAGCGTGCGCGCCAGGAGTGGCTCAGACGGGTCGAAGCCGAGTATCGCTCTGCGGCAATCACCCAGGAGTTGACGCTCTGGTTGATACGCATCGCGGCCAGCCCGGACTTGATCCTTGACGGCCTGCGCATCGTCAAAGACGAACTGAAACACGCAGAGCTCAGTCACATCGTCTACACCGCGGGCGGCGGCTCGGCGCCGCCGCAGATCGTGCGTGAATCCCTCGGGATCCACCGACGCGCCAAAGCGCCGCTCGAGCACGATGTGCTTCGAGCGTCTGTGGAGGTGTTTTGTCTGGGCGAAACCGTCGCCGTGCGTTTGTTTCGCGAGCTGCGTAGCAAGTGCGCCGTGCCCGCAGCCCGGCGCGCCTTGGATCGCATCCTGCGCGACGAGGTCCGACACAGAGATTTCGGATGGTCCATGCTCGAGTGGCTCAGCGAGCACCCCATGGGCGATGAACTCGTGGCTCTCACCAAGCAGGAACTGCCCGGCATGTTCAAACGATTGCGCGCGTCTTACGCGCCCGTCGGCGCCGACAGAGAACTCACGATCCCAGACGACGAGCGCGCCTGGGGCCTCATGCCGACCGCCGCATATGGTCAGATCTTGGAGCAAGTGCTCGAGCGGGACTACACGCCGCGTTTTGCGCGCTTCGGTATCGACGCGGCCGCGGCATGGCGCGCAAGTTGACGCCCGCGCCGCTGGCGTCCTTTGCTATGCTTGTGAGATGCTGCGTCTAACAAGCTCTCTCTGCTTCGCATTGGCCTTCACGCTTTCCTGTTCCTCGGATGACGACCCCAAGGCGGGCACCGGAGGCGCGTCGAGCGGCGGCAACGCCGGCACGGCGGGAGCAGCCGGCGCGGCTGGAAGCGGCGGCCAGGGCGGCAGCGGCGGCACCGCTGGAAGCGGCGGCCAAGGGGGAGCCGCAGGTGCGCCCGCGATGCTGAGCCAAACCGGCCTGTACGCAGACATCAAACAAGGCACGCTGGCGTCCGGCGTCCGTGCCTACACGCCGCAATTCGTGCTGTGGACCGACGGTGCAACCAAGAAGCGCTGGGTGTACCTGCCGCCAGGGCAAAAGATTGACACCAGCGACATGGACTACTGGGTCTATCCGGTGGGAACGAAGCTGTGGAAAGAATTCTCGCGCGATGGCAAACGCATCGAGACGCGATTGATCGTCAAGACGGCGTCCCCCGACGTCTGGGACATGGTGGCGTACCACTGGAAGGACGACCAGACCGACGCCACGAGCGTGCCCAATGGCGTGCAGAACGCGTCGGGAACCCAGCACGACATTCCGAGCACGATCGACTGTGACACCTGCCACGGAAAGATGAAGGACCGCGGGCTTTCTTTCACCGCCATCCAGCTGTCCCACGCCGGGGCTCAGGTGAGTTTGGATACCCTGGCGAAAGAGGGCGCCCTCACGAACCCTCCGACATCGCCCCTGGTGGTGCCGGGCAACGCCACCGAGCGCGCTGCCCTCGGGTACATGCATGCCAACTGCGGCGTATGCCACAACGATCAGTCCTTTGTTTTCTCGGTGGTCGACATGCGGTTATGGCTCAGCGCTAGCGCCCTGGGCAAAGTCAGCGACACCCCCACTTACCTGACCTCCGTGAACAAGGCGCTGACCTCGGCCAACCCAAGCACGGGAACTTCGCGCATCGTGCCGGGCAAATCCGCAGAAAGTGACATCTGGATCCGAATGGGACAGCGCGGCGAACTCACGCAAATGCCTCCCCTTGGCAGCGAAGACGTCGACGCCACCGGACACGCCGCCGTCAAAGCCTGGATCGACAGTCTCTAGCCTTTCATTCAAGACCGATCCAAGCCTCAAGGAGGTGGGCGGCGCGCGGTTTCCACTGCGGCCCGGGCTTGCGCCCGCACGTCGAGATCCGCCTGAGATCGTGGGAAGACCGGCGATCGCACCAGCTGCCCCAGGAGTTCCAGGGTTTTTTCCGGATGTTCGTCTGCGACGTTGACCCAGTCCGGATCGCGGTCGGTTGCGTCGTATAGCTCTGGAGCGCCGCTTTCCAGTGGAAGCACGAGCTTGAAGGGCGACTTCAGATCCCGGATCCCCACGCGCAGTAGGTTTTCGTGACTTGCACTCGCCATCACGATGGGAAGCCGCCGCGGCGGGCGCTTGGGGATCAGCGTCAGCAGCAAGTCTTCGCCGTGATACGCCGTGGGCGGATTGGCCGTCATGTAGTTGGCAAGGGTCGGCGCGACGTCCACCAAGCTCACAGGATCGTACACCACTTTGGGTTGGATCCCGGGGGCTCGCATCAACAGTGGCACGCGGACCAAGGACTCCCACAAGAAGATCGAATGCACCCAAAATCCATCACGGCCCAGGGCCTCGCCGTGGTCACTGACGAAAAGCACCACGACGTCATCACGCAACCCCAACGAGTCGATGCCAGAGAGCAGACGACCGAACTCGGCATCGATGGCACGTGCCACGACTCGGTAGCGCCAGTTCATGGGGGCTTCGTCCGGCACTCGGTACTTTTCAGCGGCCGAATAGACCCATTTCGACTCAATCTCGCGCCAATTGTGCTGATCAAAGTTGAACAGCCAGAGTAGGTAGCGCTCGTCCTTGTTAAGGCGCAGCCACTCCAGGGCGCGATCCACCATCGGTCCCGCGGTCGCCCGATCCGCACCGTAGCCCCACACGTCGGTGCGTTCGCGGGCGTAGTCTTCGACGGTGAGGCTCTCTTGAAAGCGGAATGTAGGGCGGAGCTTGGCCAAGAACTCGTGGGCAGAGAGCGCCATGGTCACGGCGGTCTTCATGCCGTTCTTTTCCGCGACGCGCAGCACATCCTCGTCACGAACAGCGCCCACTTCGTAGCTGCCGCCTGTCAGCGCCGGCAGCGAGCGCATCGTATCTGACCCGGCCGCGTAGGCATTCGTGAAGGTCACGCTCTGGGACGAAAACCGCGCCAGGTTGGGCATGATGGTGGGATCTGTCGCCGCATCGAAGCGCAGCGTGTCCACGTAGAAGACGATCACGGAGAGGTCTTTGCGCGGTCGCAATGCGTCGAGTCGGGCGCGCACCGCAGGCGGTGTCGTATGGGGTTCGTCCCAATGCGGGTGCAGAGCCGTCGTGGCAAGGTCGAACCGCTCCTTCAACTGGTCCATGCGCGAGAGCTCCGCGCCACGCCATCCGCGCGGGTTGGCCAAAAACGCGCGCACGCTCTGGGTGCGGCCGAGCACCCGCCCCACGTAGGCAGGCTCGAGCCAAACGTGACGCAGAGAGACCTCTAGCTGCGCCCGCGCCGGAGGCACAGCCACGAAGATGACCACACACAGTCCGGCGCACATGCTCAGAACGCGCAGGACGCGGCGCCCGCGCGGCCATGGCACCGCCCAAGCGCTGAGCACGATCACAAAAGCGGAGAGCCAGCACAGGGCGGCCAGCACCTCCAACAACGCATGCAGCTTGGCATAGAGTGCAACGTAGACGGTGAGGTCGACATAGGACAGCGCTGCGCCCAACCCAAGGGCGACAAGCGCGAAGCCAAGCGCCAGACGCGGCCGCGCTTGCTCCACGCGCCGCACGGCCCAGCGCGAGAGTCCGAACAGCAGGGCGACGCAGAGGCCGATGCTGACGCACATGGTCGGCACTGCCCAAGACGCGATGCGCTCGGCCTTCGCTCCGGAAAAGGTGCTGCGCGCCGTGGGGATCGCGACCCAGGCGACCAGCGCTGCCATGGCCAGCGCGACGGCCCACGGGCGCGCGCGCTCGTTCAGGCGCCGCGTGACGCGATCCGCGAGTTCTCCCAAGCCGAACAGCAAGGCCCCCACAGCAGCCGCCACCACAACGTAGAGCAAGATCGCGTACACAAAGTGCCGCCCTGCCGGCAGAAAGCGGCCCCCCGCGCGCCGAAATGCGTCAGCGGCGACGAACAGCAGCCCGGTCAGGGTCGCGGCAACGACGGTGCGCGCCGCACGGTCGAGTGCGCGAAGGTTACCCAATTCGAAAGCGGCCGGAGCATAGGCCATTTCCTGCCCGCACGGCAGCTCAGTGCATTAGCCCCGAACCCACCCCGCCCAGGCCCGGCCGCTCAGAAGCAGCCGGGACGGAAGGACAGCGGATCGGGCTGCCCCAGCGGCAGTATTTCCTGAAGGTACTGATACTCCTCATCACAGAAAACCGCTGGCCCCTGCCCTTCCAGCTCCGCACGCTCTTGGAACGTGCGCGCGCCGCCGCTGTCCATCAGGCGGTTCGGTTCGTCTGAGGGGTTGTGATAGGAGGTCAGGCTCCCCTTGGGATCCGCAAGCCCCAAGGAATGTGCGACTTCGTGTGACGTCGTGGTTCCGATCAGCGATCCGAAGACCCAGACCGCGCAAGCGATGCGATCCGAGCGACCCTTGGCGGGGCAGCGCGAGCTCTCTTCGAGGGTCGGCACTCCATCGTTGGCAAGGTCTTCAGCCAACACGGGGGAGCCCTTGCGGTCGGGCCGGAAGGGGTCGAAGATCTGATCGAAGAGCGGATTGGCAACTTCGAGCTTTTCCGCGAACCCACCTGGGTGCTCGCTGAAACCGAGCAGTGACTCGACGAACACGCCGCCGTAGCCGGGTTGATTGTCTTCCTGGGTGACCGCGTTCACTCCGCCAATGCGGTCATGCAGCCGCAAATTGCCTTTGTCTTTGCCTGGGGTGTTGTCGTAGCCAAGCAGCCCCAATCCGTTCGGATCCGGACCGGCAATATCGACCCGGGCGTACAAGGCGAAATCCGTCGGCTCCGTTTCACGAAACTCAACGTTCACGCCCGCGTAGTCGCGCCGCAGCACCTGCAGCACCCGGTCCCGCACGCGCTTCTCTACGGCGCGCATGCCGAGATGCCGCAGGCTTTCCACAAAGGTGGGCAAAAACTGCACCCAGACCACTTGTTTGATCGGCGCGATGCCCAGAGTGAAGGGTCCGGGGGTTCCAGTCAGGTTGATGCCGCCGTAGCGGATCAAGGGCGTCGCGGTTCCGGTGAACGTTCCGGTCACCGTGCGCAGGTCTGCCAGCTTACCCAGTGCGTCTTCTTCGTTCAGCACGTAGCGGATCAGCTTGCCCTCGAAGAACTGGGGGATGATCTCGAAGGACACCGCGACGCCACTGCTGCCGCCCTTGGCGGTAAACGTACCCTCGAGGCGCACCGTCGTCAGCGCCGGGGTCGCATCCTCGACCTCCGGGTCGTCGCCGACAAAGCCTCCGCCCGACACATCCACATACTGCCCCAAGCTCGCCGCTTCCGGCGCGAAACTGAAGATGGTGGGCTTGAGCAAGTCAAAGTCCACTGGGATCTGCTGGGTTTCGATACTGCTGCTGCCATCGGCGGCGTCATTACGAATGCGGACCGTCCCCGTAAACCGGCCCTGTTCGACGCCTGCGATTTTCGGCGCGAAGGGGAAATCGGCCTTGTCCCGGGAAAACTCACTCCGGGGGCGCATCGGGATCTCTACGTCGCCGATCGGAGCACAAGTGCTGCTTCCCAACTTCGTGAAGCACCCCTCAAGAATTGCGATGCTCTTGCCCTCTGCACCCCCGAGGAGCAAGTCTTGGCCGTCCAGACCGATCAGATCGTTGACGAAGATGCTGCCCTCGGAAACGCCGTAGAATTTCGGCTCTAGCTTGGTCGCGACTTTGAACGACACGACGGCGGGGAGCGACGTGTGGTTCCGGCCGTCGATGGGACCCGTCGCGATGACCCGTACCAAGCCTTCCAGTGTTCCAGAGTCTCCTGGCAACCCCTGTTGCAGTCCACCCGTCCAAAGGAACTCGAGGCGACTGCTGCTAACGAGTTCCGCAGGGAGCAAGAGCTTGACGTCGCTACCCGAAAAAGCGCCCTTGAACTCCACCAGCGGCAGCGTGATGTCACCGAAGGAGCCCTCCACCACCACGCGTGTCCCCGGGAGCAGCACGTCCGGCAAGACGTCCGAGATCACCAAGTCCTGAACCGCTATCGGTGGCTTTTCGCCGCCGTCGCCCCCTCCGCAAGCGGCGAACGCGAGCGCCAAAAGAACGCCGAGAAATCGCCGAAAGCCCCCACTCATAGAGGGGGGCACCCGTTGCTGGGCTTGCTTGTGCTGGTGTAGTCGACGCATAGATCGTACTTATTCTCGGCCCCTTCCCAGCCGTGCACGATGACGTAGTACTGGCCGCTTGCGGGCACCTTGAAGCTCAGGTTCTCGTTGGACGTACTGCTCTGCCCGTTGCTCGGATCGCAACTGAATAGGTCGAACTCGTCGCAGCCAACTAGTACCTTGCCCGTCGAGTCATAGAGGTACAGATCGAGGTCCTCAGAGCTCTTGGTCTGAGTGAACTTCAGGGTGGCGCGCACGGTCTCGTCTTTGAGCAGGAAGACCTTGAAGTAGTCATCGTCCCAAGTGCAAATCTGCAGCTGGGAACTCTTGTAAGCGCCTGCCGCGATGCTCGCGGTTTTGGCCTGCGAGATGGTGTCGTTCTCTTCAAGGCTGTCCTCGACGCAGACCGAGCAGGAGCCAAGCTTCGACCAAGTCAGTGTGTAGGCTGCATTGGCCTCGAGCTGCTCCCAGACCGCGATGTAGTAGCGACCGGGGTCGGTCAGGCAAACCTCAAAACTTTCGTTGGAGGTGGTGCCTTCCGACGCGGCAACCTGCTTTCCGTCCTTGTCAAACAAGAGCACGTCCAGGTTGCTGCCACTGGCGCTCGACGCCAGGGTGACTTTGATCTTCGTCGGTGACGTGATCTCGATCGGATAATAGTCGTCGTCCCAGAACGGATCCGAACAACTCTGCAGAGAGTAGGTGCCCGGCGGTAGCGGCGCGGCCGTGGCGACGGCGCTGCGCGAATCGTTCTCTTCGTACTTGTCGTCGGTGCAGGTGGCGACTGGAACGCACGCACCAGCGCTGGGAATGCACTGCTTGCTCTTGACGCCGTCGACGGATGTCACTTCGGTGCAGTCGTTGTTCGGCGGACAGCCGCTTGGGGAGGTGCAGGATTTCCCACAGTAGGACTTCGTGCCCGCTTCGACGTAGCAGGTGTCATTGGCGCCACCACACTGCACATCTTTCGTACAGGTCTTGCAGGGGCCAAGGCCACCGGCACCCCCAGGATTACTGACCTTGATCTTGTGGAATCCGGGGTCGGGCGAATAGGTGATGTGGTCGCAGCTGCCCTCGGCGTCATCGTTGTCGGTAGCTACGATGCGATAGTAGAAATCCGTTGAAGACCCCACGGGCTGCGAAGCCGTTGGATTGGGAATGTCCGCTGCGTAGGTATCGCCGTCGATGTGAATCATCTCGACTTGAGTGAGCTTCGAAACATCGGGATTCGGCCCAGGGTCAGTGGTGGCGTACTGGACCTGGGGAGGAAACTTCAGGCCCTGGTCGTCGCTCACCAATGCGTCGACGGTTAGATTGATCACGGAGTTATGATCCGCCGGATTGTGTGTGATGACCGGGGCGTCGCCGGGGCAGTCGGGTTTCGATGGCTTTTGCAGGATGATCTTGAACGGCTTGATAACCCGCGAGTTCGTGCCGTCGTCCGCGAAGAGCTGCAACTGGTAGATATCCTTGGCGTTCTTTTGCTCGGTGGAGGGGCACCACTCCCAGACGCCTTCGTGCCCGCCCGTCTGCTGTACGTTCGAGCCTTCGATGATCTGACCCTCTTGGCCCAGATCCACGTTGGGTGTGTCGGAATCGTCCACCTCGATGGCGAGCTGGATGCACTCTGGCACGGGCGGGTTGTCCGTCACGGCGAACGTCGTCCCCGTGCCGAGCGGCTGGCGGAAAACCGGCGTCGTAGCCGAACCCTGTGCCGTATTGACGTTGATTACGATGGTGCGTTTGCCCTTGCCACCCTTGTTATCGCTCGCAATGAAATCAACGATGTGCTCACCGACGTCGGCGGCCACTGGGGTCCACACGAAGATCCCGTTGCCACCCACCGTCTGCATGTTGGCGTTGATTTTGCGGTCCGACTTGTAGTCGTAGGATACGGCGTCACCGTCGGGATCCGTCGCCACGACTGGGATCTTGACCGGCACGCCGACTGCGGCGGTCCACGGGTCATTGATCGGCTCGATCACCGGGTTGCGGTTGTCATCCGACGAACAGGCCACAGACGTCGCAACACCCAGCCCAAGCAGCAAGCAAGCAAAGAAGCGTTTCACGGTCACCATCCTTATTACGTAGGCAAGTCTAAGGTGTTTCCATCGCCAAGGCGAAAGTCCCTGGCGTGAGCCGCCGAGACTGAAAATCTACGGTTGTGTTGGAACATCAAACGCCCTCCCCGAGGAGAGGCTGGCGCGCTACCCTGCAGTCTGTCGTTGCTCCCGGTAGGATAGTGTACGACACTGTAGTCAAAGGTTCCCCCATGCGCCATACCCCCTACTTGTTAGTCCTTTCCCTGGCCGCTTTCGGCTGCTCCAGCGAGGATGGCGCCTCGCCGTCCAAAGCGGTCGTCGATAACGACGCGCCGCTTTCGGATGTCGACGCACTGTTTCAAGACGCGCCGGACAACGCCAAGCTCGACGAACTGGGCAAGGCTGACGCCGTCTACCCGAAGCAGTTTTTCGAACTCATCGCGGATCAGTCCCCCGTGCGCAACCAGGCGAGCCGTGGCGTGTGCTCGATCTTCGCGACGGTTGGGCTGATGGAAAATCTCTACATCAAAGAGGGGTCGACGCCGGATCCCGACTTCTCTGAGCAGTACCTGCAGTGGTCGGTGAAAGCACAACAAGGCGCCTTCACCTATACCGAGGGCTCGAATGCAAAGAGCAATCTCGACGCAATCAACAAATTCGGCATCCCCGTGGAAGCGGCCTGGCCCTACCAGACTTCGCGCTGGAGCAGTTCCGATGACGCTGAATGCGTGGGCGGCGAGAGCCAGCCGCTCAAGTGCTACACCAACGGAAGTCCTCCGGACTCTGCCAAGAACGGGTTGCAGTTCTTCTTGCCCAAGGGTCGCTGGATCAACTCCAAGGTAGACAGCATCAAAGCGCACATGACCTCGAAGCGGCAGGCCGCGACGGTGGGGCTGACGTTTTACTACCAAGCCTGGAACCACCGCGGCTCCACCCTGCCCACCAGCAACGACTTGTGGCGCAAGGGCTACGTGCCCTACCCCAACGAAAAGGACCGCAGTGAGAGCCTCGCGAAACGTGCCGGGCACGCCATCTTGCTCGTGGGCTGGGACGACGAAGCCGAAGTGCAGCCCCTCGACGCCGAGGGCAACCCGGCGGTGGATGCCGACGGCAATCCCATTAAGGAAAAGGGCTTTTTCGTATTCAAGAACTCTTGGGGCACCGAGAAGTTCGGCATCGATAATCCCCACGGCAAGGGCTACGGCTACCTCTCCTACAAGTACGTGGAAAAGGAAGGAACCGTCTACGCGAGCGACCTCCCGAAGTTGGAACCCGTCGTTGAACTCTGTAACGACGGAAAAGACAACGACCACGATGGTGACGAGGACTGTGCAGACTCGGACTGCAGCACGGATGCAGCTTGCACCGGTACCGGCAAGACTTACACGGCGTCCCCCGCCGCAGACATCCCGGACAACAACGCTGCAGGCGTGTCGAGCGACATTGTCGTGCCGGATGCCGGCGCGATCTCCGCACTCAGCGTGGGCGTGGACATCACGCACACCTACCAGGGTGACTTGATCGTCAAGCTCGTGCGCCAGGGCGGGGGCGAAGTCGTTCTTCAAGAGCGGGATGGTGGCAGCGCCGACGACTTGAAGAAGACCTTCAGCGTCACGGCATTCGACGGCCAGGATGCCGCGGGCACGTGGACGCTCGTGGTCGCAGATCGCGCCGGGGCCGACACCGGCAAGTTGAACAGCTGGCAACTCGACATCACCACCTGCAGCGGCGCCGGCTGCGGCAGCGGAGCCCAGACCTACACCAACAGCACGAGCCAGAGCATCCCGGACAACGACTCCGCCGGGATCTCAAGCGATGTGGATGTGCCTGACGCTGGCCCCATCAAGAGCTTGAACGTCGCCGTCGAGATCGATCACCCTGCCAAGGGGGATCTGACGGTGATTCTGCAGAAGCTCGGACTCACTCAAGTCACGCTGGTCGAGGCCGACGCATCGAGCGGCGCGTTTGGCAGCCGCACCTTCAGCGCGCCCGTTTTCATCGGCGAAGAGGCCTCCGGCACCTGGCGCCTGATCGTGCGCGACGAGGCGGGCGGCGACATTGGCACGCTCAAGACCTGGAGCGTGGAGATCAAGCGCTGAGCGCGCCGCCATCAGCCCACCGCATCGCAGTCGGCACGGGCCTCGAACTCAACCTCCTCGAGTGGAACGCCTCTGCAGAGCCGCAGCGGACGCTACTGTTGCTGCACGGCTTCTTGGACACCGCCCGGACCTGGGAAGCAGCCGTGGGCGCAGGGCTGGGCGAAGGGTTCCACGTGGTCGCGGCGGATTTGCGCGGGCATGGCGATAGCGATCGCGTCGGCCCCGGCGGCTACTATCACTTCTTCGACTATTTGCCGGACATCGCCGGTATCGTCGAAGGGCTAGCACCAAAGCGCCTCGCTCTGGTTGGGCATTCGATGGGCGGCACCCTCGCGAGCTACTTTGCCGGGACGTTTCCCGAGCGCGTCGAACACTTGGCGCTGCTGGAGGGCATCGGTCCGCCCGAGGACGACACCGACGTTCCGGATCGCGTGCGTGCATGGGCCGCGGCCTGGAAGCGTCGGTTGGCTGATGTGCCTCGCAGCTACCCAACGGTTGGCGCGGTTGCCGAGCGATTGCTGGCGACGGATCCCAAGTTGACGCAACAGCGTGCGCTGCGCCTTGCCGAGACGGGAACGACCGAACTCGAAAACGGCGAGCGCGTGTTCAAACACGATCTGCTGCACCTGTCCCGCGGTCCGTATCCCTTCCGCGTCGACATCGCCGAATCGTTCTGGCGCCGGGTGCGCTGCCCGGTGTTGTACGTGGACGGAGAAGAGTCGAGCTATCGTGCCCTGGGGCGCGAGGTCGACCGCCGCCTCGCTTGTTTCGACCACGTGGAACGGGTCACACTGCCAAACGCCGGCCACATGCTGCAGCGCCATCAACCGGAGCTGTTGGCGGGCGTGCTGCAGCGCTTTCTCCGCGACCCGGGCGAATGACCCTGGCGCTGCAGGAGGCGACGCCCTAAAGAGCGCGACAGCCCGTGCCCTCCCCCTCCACACCACCCTCGCAGCAAACGCCGAGTTCTCAGACTTCCACGGCGCAGCTGGGAATGGTGATCCTGCTCCTATCACTCTCCATGCTGTTCGGAGCGGGCTTGGTGGCGGTCGTGGTCACCCGTGCCGCCGCAAAGGTTTGGAACTCCGATAGTCTTTCGCTTCTGAGCCTCATCCCGGGCAGCGCCATCTTGCTCTTGCTTTCAGCAGTCATGGAGCGCGCGCGGTCCCAGCTCAGACGCAACTCTGCGCTAGGACTGCAACGCATGCTGTGGGCCGCATTCGTTCTGGCCTTGGCCTTCCTTGGAGCGCAAGCACTGGCCTTTTACCGGCAGTTCGCCGGCATGGCGCCGGCGGCTGATGCCCTTCCCCTGTTTTGCTTCGTGCTGCTCGTCAGTCTGCACGCGTTGCACGTTTTGGGGGGTCTCATCGCCCTGGGCATCGTCCTGCGCCGCGCAGCGCGTGGGGACTACTCCAGTTCACGACCGGGCGGCGTGAACCTCATGGCCCAGTACTTTCACTACCTGGCGGTCGTTTGGCTGGTGTTGCTAGGCGTGCTGTACGCGGTCGCTTGATCTCAGCTTTTCAGCCCTGGACGCTGAACCTCTCGCGCGCCAGCTCCTGACCATCGAAGCTACGCACGACCGCGGTCCACTCGCCGGCCTTGTTGATGTGGGTGCTACGTGCCCACGTGCGCCAGCGTGCGCTGTTCTCGGGGATCTCAAGCTTCACAAATCCGACCTTCGTGCCCGAAGCGTGTTCGAAGGTCACGACGATCTTTTGACTCTCCGCGTGAGCGTTTTGCGCTTCGATGAACGCCACCACGGGTCCGTCCCCTGAGCGGAAGCCGGAGGCGGGTGCTGGCTCACGATCCTCGATGGCGTTGGTGAGCACGAGGCGTTTGATGGTCAGGCCAGCCGTCGCCGCGCCGGTCGCACCGGACTGCTCTGTCGGCGCGCTGGCGGTGTGCCCGGTGGACGCCGGCACATCCGAAGGGGCTGGCTGCGCTGGCAGCGTCTGGATCGTCGGAACCGTCGACGGCCTGTCTGCCTCCGCAAGGGGTTCGGAAGGCATGCGCGCGCCTTCCTTCGGCGTGGTCCGGGAGCCCTCGTCCGCACGCAGTTGTTCTGCGCGGACGTCGCTTTTGCGCTGGCAACCGAGGCTGACCAGGGAAACACCCAGCGCCAGCGAGGCGAGGACGATGGCACCGAGGGCGGTGAAACGGGTGGTTCGTTCGCTACTCATATCTTTCATGGATCCTTCTGTCGGACGAGTCAGGCGCCGACATAGAACCTAAGAGCAAGGGGCGGACCATCCAAGTTTCCAGCTAAAAGCAGGACTTATCGAAGCAGAGGTGTGTGTCGCCCTCCACGCCGTCGTGTCGTGCAACCCGCGGGTTTCCGGCGCTCCCCTTGCGAAACCCGGTGCGCCGTGAAACATTTCCCCGCGATGTCCCGCTCTGCCGCCAGCACGGCCCGCTCCCGCGCCTTTTTGGCGTGTGTGTCGGCGCTGCTGAGCCTGGGGCAGCTCTTCGCGCTTGGCCACTTGCTGCTGGTGCAGCATACGGTCTGCGCACAGCACGGCGACGTGCACCACAGCACCGACGCATCAGGCGAAAAAGCCAGTGCCCCTGCCCCGGTAGCTGGGATCACATCCGGCGATCAGGCGAGCATTGAGGACCACGACCACTGCGATGGCTGGGTCCGGCTCGACGAAATGACCCCCGTGGTCCACCTCCTGCCGGCTGCGACGCCCGCGGAGCAGCACCCAGTGGACAGCGCTGTCTTCGCCGCCGCAGCCACCGCCTCGATCGATCTCCTGGCACTCGCGCCCAAGTTGCCACCACCGCTGAGCTGACCAAGGCTGCCATCCTTGTCGTTGACGGCGTAAAACCCGGTCTTCGGCCGGTGCAGTTTTGGTGACTTTGTCGTCTCTCGATCAAGTCAACCCGCGCGCGCGTGCGCCAACCCGCGTGCGGGTTCTCCGTGAGCCTGAGCATCCATGCGCCGAATACCCCTGATCCTCTACACGCTGTCTTTCGCAGCAACCCACACCACAACGCGACACCAGGTAAGCGTCCAGTCGGAAGTACAGCGCTTTCCTAAGCGCCGAATCGCCGTGGGCGCCCACGGCGCGCACGCATACTAAGGAACAGTCATGAAGCGGCTTATTTTTGCTCTGTCATTGCTCGGCATCCTGCTGATCAGCCCATTGGCCGCGGCGAAGCTCAAGGTCGTCGCGACCACGTCCGACCTCGCAGCCATTGCCGCCCAGATCGGCGGCCAGCATGTCGAGGTCACCGCTCTCGCGCTGCACAGCCAAGACCCACACTTCGTTGACGCACGGCCACATCTGGCGCTTGAACTGGCGAAGGCAGACCTCTTGCTTGTGGTTGGCCTCGATCTTGAGATCGGCTGGTTACCGACCCTGCAAACCGGTTCGCGGAACGGCAAGATCCAACGTGGATCGGCTGGCTACTTAGAATGCTCCGCCTTCGTGAAGACCCGGGACGCCCCTAAGGGCAAGGTCGACCGGGCTCAGGGCGACGTGCATCCGGGCGGCAACCCGCACTACATGTTTGATCCACGCCAGGCCGCGCGGGTGAGCAAGGGCATTGCCGAGCGCTTGGCCAAGCTCGATCCGTCCCATGCAGCCGCGTACAAAAAGAACGCCATCCAGCTGATCCAGTCCCTAGGCAAGATGACGAAGGCTGCAGAGACGCGCCTCGCCAAATTGCGTGGCGCCAAGGTCATCGCCTACCACAAGTCGTTTCCCTACCTCGCGGACTGGCTCGGTTTTTCCATCGTGGAGCACGTCGAGCCCAAACCAGGCATCCCTCCGAATCCGCATCACATCGCCCGCGTCATGGCCGTCGCGAAGCGCGACAAGGTGAAGGTCATCCTGCAGGAGTCCTTCTACCCGTCGAAAGTCACCAAGATGATCGCGGCAAAAACCGGTACCCAGCTGGTTCGGGTCGAGGCCGCCCCCCACTTTCGAGACGGCGAAACCTACGAATCTCATATGCGGAACATCGTCAATTCCCTCGCCAAAGCCTACGAATGATGGCCGCCCAGGCGAAAGAAGCGGCCGCGGAAGTGGGACGACCGCTGTTGCGCTGCGACAAGCTGCGTGTCGGCTTCGAGAAGCAAGCGCTGCTGCCTGCGATCGATTTGGAAATCGGTTCAGGACAGCTCTGGGCCGTCATCGGCCGCAACGGTTCTGGCAAGACGACCTGGCTGCGCACGCTGCTCGGCCTGCTGCCGGCCGTCTCCGGCTCTGTCCAGCCCCTCGCGCCAAACCTGAAGCTTTCTTACCTCCCGCAGCGCAAGGTGATTGATGAGCTATACCCCCTGCTCGCCCGGGACGTGGTGCAGATGGGGCTGGAGCGCCGCTGGTCGTTCTTGCGACCTCGCTTTGGTCGGGAGCCTGCAGAGATCGATCAGGCCTTGGAGGAAATGGGCGTGGCCGCCCTCGGTTCCACCCCGTACCGCAAGCTCTCCGAAGGCCAAAAGCAGCGAGTATTATTTGCACGCCTGAGCGTGAGTCAGGCGGACCTGGCGGTGTTGGATGAACCCACGAGCGCCATGGATCAAGTGGCGGAGGGCGAAGCCTTCGAGCTCTTGGACGGGCTACGCCGCCGGCGCGGGCTGACCATCATCGTGGTCAGCCACTACCTCGGAATGGAGAAGCGCTACGCGGACAACGCCGAGCTGCTCGATCGGGATAGCCAGCACATCGTGGTGGGTGCGCCCGCCACCGTGTTCAAACACGAGGCGTTTCAGGCGCGCTTTTCCGAACGCCCGCCTCCCGCCGCGGAGTCAGGCGGATGACGGACGCAGGTGCGAAGCCGTCGGAGCTCTTCGACGACGGCGAACTAGAAAAAGCCTTCGGCTCGGAGTTGGGGGAAGGTCCGGGGGCGGCAGAAACGCCAGTGCCCAGCGCGGCGCCCGCGGCAGATGCTGGCGGCGTGGGCGCACCCGTGCAGCAGAGTGGCGCGGTGATCCAATCCGAAAACGCCCCCACCTTTGCGGACTTCCGCGAGGGCTGGTCCCTGGGGCTGTATCGCGATCCCGTGATCGTCGGCGTCTTTGCGGGAACGGTGCTCGGGATCCTGGGCGTGTACGTAGTGCTACGCCGCGCGGTGTTCGTCACCGCTGCGATCACCCAGGCCGCTGGCCTGGGCGTCGCGTTCGCCTTCCTGCTGGAAATCCACGGGGGCGTGCACACGCCACCGGTCGTGGGCGCCGTCATCTTGAGTCTCGCGGCGACGGCGGTGCTCAGTGTGCAAACGGATCGCCTGCGCTTGCCCCGAGAAACCCTCGTCGGTCTGACTTACCTCGCGGCCAGTGCAGCGGAAGTCTTGGTTGGCGATCGCATCACCCAAGACGCCCACGATATCACGGCAATTCTGTTCGGCACCGCTGTACTGGTGCGTCACGAGGACCTGATCCTGGTGCTTGCCGTCGGCGGCGCAGTGCTGGCGTTGACCTTCCTATTCCACCGCGCGTTTCTCTTCGCAGGTTTCGATCCAGAGGGCGCAAGGGTGCACCGGCTCCCCGTAGCCCTGTTGGAACTCTTACTCTGGGTGCTCGTTGCGGTCACAGCCAGCGTCGCCACGCGCGCCATCGGCGCACTCCCCGTATTTGCGTTCGCGGTCCTTCCTGCAATGGCCGCGCTGGCCCTGATGGAACGCGTCCGTGGAGCCATCGCAGTCGCCGGCGCGGTGGGTGCGGCGTCCGGTGGCCTGGGCTACCTGTTTGCGTTCTTCTTTGAGTTCCCCGTCGGCGCCTCTCAGGCGCTCACCGCAACGGGCATTCTGCTGCTGTGCCTGACCGTCGCCCGCCTGAGGCGCGCCAATGCGGTTCTGGCCAACCCACCATTTTCCGCAAAATAGCATGAAGAAGCGCGGTCGTCGTGTACACTGCGCGGCGCATGACCCTTCCCCGTTGGCCGTACGTTTCGTTCCTATTGCTCCTCACCACCGCGCCTGCTTGCAAAAAGAAGGACCCGGCGAAGTGCGACAACGCCAAGTCGGTCATCCAGAAGGCTCTGGCGAGCGAAGAGTTTGCGCTCGCGCGTCAGTGGCGAGACTACGCATACACGCACTGCGCCGACCCCAACGTGCTCAGCGCGACCGACAAAGAAATCACCGACAAGGAAGCCGCCGCAGCACGGCGCAAAGCGGACGAGGAAGCCACCGAGCGCGAGGCACAACAGCTCGTCAAGCTGCTCAGCGAGTGGGTCACGCAGCACCGTGCCGACCCGACACGCGCGGCTGTCAACGTTCGATGCGATGGTCCCGAAGACTCAAAAGAGCGTTGGTGCTTCCGAGAGCGATCCGTCGGGGGCAAGTACGCGGTGAAGGTCCGCTATTGGGAAGAAACACCCGCGGCGCACAAATTCTTCAGCATCGCTCCTGCCCCGATAAAGTGCGAAGCATTCGGCCCCGCTGCCGTCATCGCTGAGAAACACGGCGGGGCGCAGCACTACTGCGACATCACCGGAGGCACGCTCTCGGGAATGAAACTGCTCATTCAGCGAGCGACCGACGGGACACACATCAACCTCGTTTCGAACGAGTACCTAGACAAGGACCCTGCGTTCAAGCAGCTCGCTGCACCGTGAGCCCGGGCCCGGGCAAGCCACGAAACACACGGCTTTGAGCGAAGACACGAAGAGTTCCCGCAAGCTCGGGCTCTGGGGAGCGACGGGCGTTGGTGTCGGTGCAATCGTCGGGGGTGGCATTCTGGTGCTGGCGGGCGTCGCCTTTCGTGCCACGGGCCCGAGCGCCGTCTTGGCCTTTGCGATCAATGGCTTCGTCGCGGTGCTCACAGCGCTTTCCTTCGCCGAAATGTCCACCGCCTTCCCCGAGTCCGGGGGCGCCTACGTCTTCGCCAAGAAGGTGTTGGGCGTCCGCGCCGCGTTCGCGGTGGGCTGGATCCTGTGGTTTGCCTACATCGTTGCTGGTGTGTTGTACGCGTTGGGCTTCGCCGAATACGGCGTCGCGACCCTTGCGGAAATCTGGCGACTGACCGGCGCCGCGCCACCGGACTGGCTAGAAAGTCGCCGAACCGTATTGGCCATGGCGCTCCTCTCTGCAGGCGCCTACACCGTGTCACTGATCCGGAAGAACACCGGCGGCGGTGAGTTCGCGACGATTGGAAAAGTCATCGTCTTCGCCGTGCTGATCCTGGCCGGGATCTGGGCGCTGCGCGACGAGAGCGTCAGCTCCGTGCAAAAGGATATGACGCCCTTCCTACCCCACGGCGGTGCGGGCCTGGTTGCGGCGATGGGCTTCACCTTCATTGCGCTGCAGGGCTTCGAAGTCATCGCGGCGGTCGCTGGTGAGGTCAAAGATCCGGCACGCAACCTACCCCGCGCCATGCTGCTCTCACTTGGTTTGGGGCTGATCATCTACCTGCCGCTCCTGCTATTAGTCTCCACGGTCGGCACACCGGTGGGCTCGGGCATCAGCGCCATGGGTTCGGCCAATCCCGAAACCGTCATGGCCATCAGCGCCCGGAATTTCATGGGGCCGATCGGCTACTGGCTTGTGTTGATTGCTGCGGTGCTGTCCACTCTTTCTGCCCTGCACGCGAATATCCTCGCGGCGTCACGGGTCGCCCTGACCATGGCGACCGATCGCACTCTGCCGCGGGTCCTGGCCCAACAGCACAAGACGCGCGCCACTCCGGTGATGGCGATCTACACCACGGCGCTCGCCCTTGCGGCCATCCTGATGATGGTGCCCGATCTCGCATCCGCGGGCGCGGCCGCGAGTTTGATCTTCTTGATCTGCTTTGCCCTCGCCCATGGCACCGCGTTCTTGGCGCGCCTGCGCATCAAGACCCAGGTCTTCAAAGTTCCGCTATTCCCCCTGCCCCACATTGTCGGTGGGGTGTGTTGCGCAGCGTTGGCCATCTTCCAGGCCGTCACGGTACCTGCCGCAGGCGCAATCACGGGGGTCTGGCTAGGGCTGGGTGTCCTGCTCTACTTCTCCCTCTTCGCCCGGGGCGCCGAGGCCGTCGATGCCTCCGTGCAAGCCCGCGACCCGGAGCTGGCCCGACTTCGGGGCTTCCGGCCCTTCGTGCTCGTGCCCGTCGCAAACCCGGAAAACGCGCCGGCGCTCGTCGAGCTCGCCGGCGCGTTGGCGCCCCCGGAAATCGGGCGGGTGCTCCTGCTGAGCGTGATCCGCAGTGCCGACGAGAGTGCACTGGCCGACTCCCTCGAACGGTCCCAACATGTGCTCGCCGAAGCCCTCGCGCGGGCGCATGAACGCGGGCATCGCCCCGAGGCCTTGCTCACCCACGCCGCCGCGCCCTGGCCGGAAATCGCCCGAGTCGCCCGCACCTATCGCAGCGAAAGTCTGCTCCTTGGTCTGCCGGAGCTCACGGACGCACACGTAAACGAACACCTGGAGCCGCTGCTCAACCAGGTAGAGTGCGACGTTGCCATCCTGCGCGCTCGCCCGGGCTTCGCTCTCAAGGACGTGCATCGCGTGCTGGTCCCCGTTGCCGGCCGTGGGGTGCAGCACGAACTACGCGCGCGGCTCATCGGCAGTATCGGAAGGGACGGCGGCGCGAAGATCCGGTTCTTGCGGGTGATGCCAGAGGAGACCACGCCGGCAGTACGGGCCGACGCAGAACGCGCACTGCAACGGCTGGCGGAAGACGAGGCTCCGGGCAGAAGCGAGTCCGTGGTTGTGTGCACCCACGACCTCGTGGAAGCGGTCGCGAAACAAGCCGAAGATACGGACCTCGTGATCTTGGGCGCCCAGCGCGTCGGCGGCAAAAAGGCGCTGGGAGATATCACCCGGCAGATCGCCGCGCGGATCACCGCGCCGACGGTCTTGATCAGCAAGAACGGCTGAGGGGGCGCAAAGGGGCTGCGCTAGAGTTCGATGCGCCCCTCCACAACGGAACCGTCCGCCGTGATCGCAATCACTCGCCCGACGTCGGCGAAGAGACTCACGATGGGTGCCACCAGACTCGGCTCGTCCCACACCGGCACAAATTCCGCTTCTCCGATGAAGGGCCGCATCCAGATGCGCCGGGCTGCAGCAACCCACGCTCTGCCGGCGACGTCGATAGCCGCCGCCGAAAGATCCGGTTGCCCACCTAGGGTCTCAGCGTCGCAGCGACCGTCCACCAGCCGCGCGACCAAGCCCTCGCTGCCCACCGCGAGACCATAGTTGCGGTCCGCGCGAGCCGCACAGGCCACAACTGCGCGCACCCGCGGCACTTTCATTTCCACGGCATCCCACTGCAGGGGGGCGACCTCGGCAACGAAGCCGCGATTGTCGTGACGCCGCCCGGTGACGAGCCAGCGATCATCTGCGATCCGCGCCAATCCCGAAACGCTGACCGCTTTGGCCAACGGCAACGGTTTGAGCCAGCGGCGGGAGCTGAGCGTGTACAAAACCGGCGGCCCTTCAGGTCGCGTGCCCACAATCACGGCCAGATCGTCAAAGTCTCCATCCGCGGCGACGAACGTCTCAGTGCCGGACGGCCCACGAACCACGTCCCGAACCCCCCGTGACGTGTACGTAGCCAGTGTGGCTTGATCCCCGCCGACGATCCAACGCCCCGCGGCACGGCGGTGTACGAATCGGATCCCCTCCGCAGACGGCAAGTCCCCGGTGGGCGCCTCGCGCCACTCGGCGCCGTCCCAGAACGTCAGTCCTTCACTGGTCGCCGCCAGACACCGACCGTCGCCGTCCCAGGCCACGCTGCGCAATACGCGGTCGCCGTTCGCCCGATGCCGCAACGTCCAATGAAAACCCGCCCGGGCTTGCTCTCCGGTCGGAGTGACACTTTCGATGCGCCTGTCCACGGCGCCAATGCGTCGCCCGGGCCGCCGCAGCCACGGCAACACCGTGCTGGCGAACATGCTTGCCGTTTGCGGCCGTTCTTCGGGTCGCAGTGCTGTGGCGCGAGCGATCGCCTGGTCGAGGGCGGAGCAGGCGTCCGCATCCGCCGCAAGTTCCGGGGACAGAAGCGGCGAGTCACGAATCGACTTGCGCTTGTCACTCTTGGTCGCAAGCAACATCTCCGAAGGCGTGGACACCGAGAAGTAGCTGCGCCCCGTCAGCAAGAAATAGAAGTCCACTGCAAAGGTGAAGACATCGCTCCAGGATCCAATGCGGCGGTCGTCAAGCGCCGCCTGCTCTGGCGGCGCATAGCCGATGGTGCCCACGACGATGCCACCAAAGGTTGCCGCCACGCCGATGGGGCGCGCCAAGCCGAAATCCGTGATCTTGAAGATTTCGTCGTTGCCGAATCCGCAACAAAGCACGTTGTTTGGTGTCAAATCCCGGTGCAGTACTCCCACTTCGTGGATGGCCTCGATGCCTTGCGAGATGCATTCCACCGCGTGCGCTGCGCGTTCGCGATCGAACGCGTAGTCCGTGCGCTCCACGCTGTAGACCACGCGTTCGGCCAGCGTCGTCCCCTCTGCGCCGCCGTGCACGTATTCCAAAGCCAACCAGGGCAGGTCAAACCCTCGCCCGCCTTTTTCCAACGCGACGGTGCCCGCGTCGATCAGCTGAACGACAAAGGGCGTGGGCGGCACCCGCGCGTTGAGCCGGGTCAGCGCTTCGACTTCCTTGTGAACGATCAGCGCACCCGTGCGCCCACTCTGCAGCACGTACTCCGGCCGCAGCAGCTTCATGACCATGGGCGTCTTGCCCTGCGGGGTTGCCCGCATCCCGAAGTACGCAAAGCCCATGGACCCGGCGCCGAGCATGCGTCCCAAGCGGTAGTGGGTGCCCGGCCGCGACGAAACGATCTCATGGCGCGCCAGAGTCGCGAAATCGACGTCGTCGTCCGGGATGACTATGGGCACAGCGGGTCGCAGTCTATCTGACTCTGGCGTATGACCCTAGCGCCGGATGCCTCACGGAGGCATCGGCGATGGCATCGGGCTCGCGCTACAAATGCCGGCGGAATCGCAGCGGAAAAGGGATGCGCCACCCGAGGCGTCTCCCGCAATCACCACATCGCCGTCGGGGCCTGCGGAGATCGACGCTGCGCGGAATGCTCCAAGGACCACATCCGTTGCAGGCGCATCCGCCAAGGGCAGTGGGTAACGCCGCAGGACAGTGCGAGCGTCCTGAGCCGAATCCACCTGCGTATTGATCGCGGCATAGAGCGCGCCTTCCAATAGCAGCGTAGCGACGACTTCGTCCGGGCCAGGCGCGAGGTCCAACTCAAGCAGCTTCTGCACCGCACCGGAGGGCGCCAACTCCAGAAGCACCCCGCGCTTGGCCGAACCGATTCCGGCGGAACCGGCCACGTAGACATGGGAGGCATCGGCGGCGACGGAAAGTACGTCAAGGTCCACCAGACCGGCGGGCAGCTGGGCTTCGATCCCGGGCTGAGTGCTGCAACCACAGCTGGTGGTGTTGCAGCTCGCATCGTTGGTCTCGAAGAGTAAGAGTGCGTGGCCATCGGATGCGGCAACCCAAACGGAGTCTCCAGCCACAGCGACCTGCACGCTTGTCGCGCTTTCGTTGAGCAGGATCGGGCACGCGCCGTTGCCGTCAGTTTTTGCGGCCCAGGCAGTCGTGGCACTCGAACCGGCGAGCCATACGCCGCTCGGGGCGGCGACGGCTGCGTGCACCCGGGGCTCAGGCACGGCTAGGACCAAGGTGTCCTCGTGCTGGATTGACAGATCTGTTTTGGACAGGCGACTGATGAAGATCCCGGCGGGTTCCGCCACCGTGCCCGTGACATAGACCGTCTGTTGGAAAAGCGCGGCGCCTCGGATCTGCGCCCGAGCGGCGGCCCAAGGCTGCGCGCCCGCGACGGGCTCCCCCTGGCAGGCGTCCACGGCAATTGCCCAGCTTTCTCCGACTCGACCCGATTCGAGCGGATTGGTGCCGACAGCCACGACCCTGTCGTCAACGAGGATCGCAGCCACGGGGCCGCCCGCCGAAATGCTGGCGCTCCAGGGCCCACACGCAAGCACGCACTGCCCTCCGACGTCGACGCTGCCGACTGGGCATTCCCGGGCGCAGCCGTCCCCGCAGTCAGCTTGGCTGCCCGTCCCTTCTTGGTACTCAAAATCAGATGTGGTGCATCCTGCCAGGGTCAGGAACACCGAAAGCACCATCCGTGAAACAGGACGCGCCATGCTGACTAAAGATGAAGGTGATTTCAGTTTACGCAAGGAGTTTTCCCCGGCGAAATGGCCATAACGGCGCGCGGAATGGCACTCACAGCGCAAAAATCCACCGCGCCCAAATTAGCTGCCCGTAACTCACGGTGTTAGCCTTGCGCCCGAATAATGCTGTCATGAAGCCGGGCACCGTCATCGCCGGCAAATACCGCCTCGTGAATCGCCTCGGCGACGGAGCCATGGGGTCGGTGTGGGAAGCCGTCAACGAACTCACTCAGCGTTCGTTTGCCATCAAGCTCATCCATCGCATGGCTGTTGGCGGCGACGAACTACGCTCGCGCATGATGCGCGAGGCGCGTGCGGCGGGGCGCCTCCACCATCGCAATGTGATTGAGGTCTACGACGTAGGTGAAACTGCCGAGGGCGACCCGTTTCTCGTCATGGAGCTACTCCGCGGAGAGACGATGGAGGCGCTGTTGCAGCGCAAAGGGCAGCTCTCCGTCAGTCTGACGTGTGCCATCGGCGTCGAAGTCTCGCGCGCGTTGGCCTCCGCCCACGACGCGGGCATCATCCACCGCGATCTAAAACCAGCGAACATCTTTCTGCATCACGACCCGGACCGTGGCGTCGTGGTCAAAGTACTGGATTTCGGCGTCAGCAAGGTCGTCTCGGATCAAAACGCGTCGGCAACTACGACCGGGACGGCCATCGGCTCGCCCGCCTACATGAGCCCGGAGCAGGCAGTCGGCGCTCCCGACATCGACGCTCGAAGCGATTTGTGGTCGGTGGGAGTACTGCTGCTCGAAGCTGCCTCGGGCGCGCCCGCTTTCGACGGCGACACAGTCTACGCGATTGTCGGCAACATCTTGCACGGCGACGTCCCGCGGCTTTCGGCCCGGGCGCTCAATACCGACGCCCGACTTGACGGCATCATCGCACGCTGCTTGTTGCGCGATCGCGGCGCCCGCTTCGCGACGGCTCGGGAGCTTGCAGCGCAACTCGAGACCTTGCTGCCGGCCAGCGCGGAAGCCGTGCTCGAGGACCTTGAAGAGGAACCCACGCTGGCGCGAGAAGCCCCATCAGAGGTCCGCCCAGGGCAGGACTCAGTCATTGCCACCAAAGCCTATGTGCGCCCGGTGCACCCGGACGCCAGCGACGCCATGCCCGCGGTCACCGCCGGGTTTCAGGGGCAGCCCAACGGGGTGGTGGAACTGGCCCCGGGAAGCGTCACGACCCGTGGGACTCTTGGCGGCTCGAAGCTTCCCATTCCGCTCATCGTGGGTGTGCTTGCCATGGCCTTGACGGGCGTGATCGCCATCGCGTTGCTGATCTCGTTTTCGTCCAGCAGCACCGCGGAGCCCACAGCGACGCCCACGGCGCAGCCCGTTCCCATTGCCACGACCGGGCCGCCACCCAAAGCGGCATCCCCCGTGCCCGTTCCCATGGCTTCGGTAGTGACGCCGGCTGCGGCCTCAGCCGACGCCGCGCCCAGCGCTTCGGCCCAGCCCAGCGTCGTCCCCGCGCCCCCAAAGCCCAAGCCCCGGTGGCCCCCCCTCGCTCCAAAACCGGGCGCGAAATGCCCGCCGAACTTGGTGTATTTTGATCCCGCCAGTGGACAGATGAAGTGTCGCCGCTAGTTCTGCGGGAAGTCTAGAAGCGAAAGCGCGCGCTGCCGGCAGCGCCACCAGGCAGCGGCACCGCGCCCAACTGCACTTTTTCCTTGCTGGGTGTCGCGATCCAGATCGCCACGCCGGAGGCGATCGCCGCGCCCCCCACGCCAAAGAGTACGTTACGGATCAGCAGCGCGGAATCGGCTGCGTCGCGAGCATCCTGGTGCCGCGGATCTGCCTGAACCCCCGCTGGACACGCCCATGCGTCGCCCTTGCGGGTGCATTCCGACGCAGCTTGTTCGAGCTTGTTGTTGCGGTGCAGGTGAAACACCAAGCCACCCGTCAGTGCCGCGGCACCGACGCCACCGAGCACCACCGACAGGGTCGGCGGCCCACTCCCCCGTGGGGCGGGGCCCGCATTTGTTGCAGCGTCTTTCGGCACATCGGAGCCGACGCCGCGAAAGTGCACGCTGACTCCGGTCGCCTGACCTGGCCGCACGCGCACGACGCGCACAAACGTGGGCTCCCCTGGCGACGTCACCACAAGGCGATGCTCGCCGGGTTTCACGTCCAGTTGACCGTTGCTGGGCGTGACAGGATCGCCGTCAATCGACACGCTCACTCGTTTGCCCGGTGGAAGCACCAGGGCGATGCGTCCGATTTGGTCTTGCAGCTCCCCCAAGGCCTGTTCTGAAAGACGCTGCACTTCCTCGGCGCCCTCTCGCTTCGCCAGGTCTTTGGCTCGCGTGAATTGTGCTTTGGCAACCCCGGCGTTGCCGGCGTTTCGCTCCGCCTGCGCCCAGTTGAAGACCGTGACCGCGGTCGGCCGCAGCGACGCGGCCTGTGCAAAATGCTTGGCCGCCTCTGGCCACTTGCCGTCCGCCGCCAGCGCGTTTGCGGTTTCGTAAGCAGCATCAAAGGGATCGGATTGCGCCGAAACCGTTGCGGCAGCCGGTTCGCTTTGGGCGCCAGCCGCAGCTGAGACGAGCAGCGTGAATGCGAGAGCCGAGGGAAAATGCGCGCGCATGGTAATCGTGCGACTGTATCACGGGACGCGCCAAGCGCCCGCTCTTGCCCATGCATCTGACTCCCTGGCTCCGTGTTGCTGTGATCACCGCGCCCTTGATCGGTTGTGCCGCGGGCGGAGGCGCGGCCGGCGCGGCCGGGGCCCATGAACGCAGCCACGCGCAGTCCCCGCCGCTGTCGCAGCTCCCCCCTCCAAGCCACGGCTCCACCGGCTCGGAGCAGGTTGGCCCCGAACCGCAAGATCCGGCCCATATCGAACACCCTTCGGGCGCCGTCATCGAAGATGACGCCGCGGACGGCGACGCAACGACTGCCGACGCGACGGCAGGAGGCCCGCAGCAAGCCCACCCCTTGGACGACAAGAGTGATGCGGAGTTACAAGCGGCGCTTCGACAGGACCCCGCAGCCCTGGGGTCACTCTCCCTGGGCCGGCCGAATGCAGGCAGACTGCTTGGAGGCGTCGCCATGCCTCGGGTGCCGGGCATACAGCTCGTGGACCCGCAACATAGTTGGGGCACCCAAGAGACCGTCGACTTTCTGGAGAGCGCCGTAGCATCCGTCCGCGCGCAGTTTCCCGAAGCGCATCCCCTGTATTTGGGCCACATTAGCGCCAAGCACGGTGGCCCGCTGAGTCCGCATCGAAGCCACCAATCCGGAAGAGACGTCGACATCAGCTACTACTACGTCGGCGACAGTGCGCGTTGGTACGCCCGCGCCACCAAAAAGACCCTCGACGTCGAGAAGACTTGGGCGTTTGTCCGCGCTCTGATTGAGCTCACCGATGTGAACCTGATCATCATTGATCACAGTATCCAGCGACTCTTGCGCGCACATGCCTCGGCCCTCGGCGAAGATCCGGCTTGGCTTGACAGCGTGTTTCGCGGTGTGCCGGGAAAACGCCGCCCGCTGATCGTGCATGCCAGCGGTCACGCCACGCACATGCACATCCGCTTCTTCAACCCAGTCGCCCAAGAGAGCGCGCGTCGCGCCATGCCACTTTTGGCGGCGCTGGGCGCCATCGATCCCCCGGTGCACTATGTGATGCATCGGGTGAAACCCGGCGAGACCCTGGGCATGCTGGCGCGCAAGTACCGCACCACCGTGCGCGCGATCCGCAAGGCAAACGGCCTGCGCTCCAACAAGATCATCGCCAAGCGGC
This sequence comes from uncultured Myxococcales bacterium, assembly GCA_937872925.1. GTDB lineage: Bacteria > Myxococcota_A > Polyangia > Polyangiales > Polyangiaceae > JACKEA01. Next base: position 35,319 of record CALMUT010000337.1, read on the forward strand.
AGTACCGAGTGCCCACCCGAGCGAAGGTCACGGCCAGCCCGAAGATCAGCGTTCCCCCGCGGAGACTGCCTCCCAGCCGCCCCGCACCCCCAGCAGGCAAACCACCAGATTTGCGCTGACTTTACGCGGCACCGGATCTTCGGTACGCCCGCCGGACGTGACTCGGCCCCTGCCCTACAAGAAGCGCGTCCGACTGCCCCCGGACAGCCTCGAGCCCGAGCCTCGCACGCGGCGGCGCTATTCCGTGTCGGTAATGGGCGCGCTCTCGTACACCGCGCTGGCTGGAGGTGCTTGGGCGCTCGGCACGGACCGAATGCCCGTGGAGCGCTGGCTGGATCAAGCCCTGGCCCAGTCGGCACCCCAGGTTCAAACCGCACGCTCACACGACGCCACCTTGGCTCCGTCGCGGAGGGCCGTCCAGCCGACGACCTTGGAGCCGGCGTTCCCCCCGCCGCTCAAGGCGGAGAGCTTCCAGGCGGACGAACCAGCGGCCGCCGAGTCCGCCGCGGCGCCCTCCGTCGCGGCCCGCGACGCTGACTTCGAGCCGGCGCCGCCCGTTGCGACAGAGCCAGCCCCACCCGCGCCGGCTCCGGCCGTCGCGACCACACGCCCCCTGGAGCGATCAACCGAAGCACCAGTCGTTAGCTTGCCACCTGCTTCCCCGGCGCCGGCCCCCGCGCCGGCTCCCGCTGACTCACCACCCATCGCCGTCAGTTCAGGCCCCAGCTGCGAACAGGCCCAAGCCACCCAGGGCCAGGAAATCGTCATTGGCAAGACGCGTGCTCCCGACCTGCCACGCGCGGCGCTTTCAAACGTACTCAACAACGGCTCAGTGCTCGCCGGCTGCGGCGTGCCGGAGCGCACTCAAGTCAGCATTTGCACGGCGATCCAAAATGGCCGCGCCGTTGGAGTCACGGTCACGACGCGACCCGGTAGCACGCGCATTTCCAGCTGCGTTGCCCGCAAGGTGCGCTCGCTACGGTTTCCCAGCCGTCCGAATTTGGATGTGACACGCACGCGGTTTTAGGGGCGCCGAAAGCCGCGTTATCGCGTGGGAGGCGGGAAAGACGGATTCGTGCGCCGAACCTCACCGAGGGGCGCGCTCTGCCCTCCGTAAGCGTGCCCCGGATACAGCACGATGCCGTCGGAAAGCGTCGCGAGTCGCTGCGTCAGCGTACGGCGCATTTCTTCCGGATCTCCGCCGGGCAAGTCGACGCGACCGCAACCTTGGAGAAACAGAGTATCTCCGGCGAGCAGCGCTTCTTTGACGCGAAAACACGATGACCCGGGGGTGTGCCCAGGGGTGTGCAACAACTCGATTTCGACTTCGCCCACGGTGATCTTGTCGCCGGAGTCATGGGCCGTGAGATCGGATTTCGACAGCCCGGTGACTTGGGCGATGCCATCAGCTTCCAGGCGATGCGCATGCACCGGGCAGGGCGCCAGCTCCTGGAGCTTCGCGAGTCCTTCCACGCTGAAGCCGAACATGGATCCGCCAATATGATCCGGGTGGTAATGCGTCGCGAGGGCCCCGACGACGCGAAATCCCTCGGCTTGGGCGATGCCAAGCACGCCCGCGACGTCCCACGCGGGATCGATGATCAAACACTCTTTCGCGTCCCCGTCCCCGACCAGGTAGACGAAGTTCTGCATGCCGGTGGCGATCTGGTCGCCAACTGCAACATCCCGTCCCACAAGTAGCTGCTTGATGTAAAACGAGCCCATGGCAGCCGCAGCATCGCACAAGCCGCCTGGGCAGGTAAGCGCGGTGTCGACCCGCCGGGCCCTGCTCCTATTCGGACTATCCGCAAGCGTTGCCTGCAGCCGCCAGCACGGGCTGCTCGTGTTCGCGGCCGCGAGCTTGGGCCCCTTCTTGGAAACCATGATCTTGCAGTTCCAGGTCCCGCAGCCAAAGGCCCAGGTGTCTTTGAACTTGGGGGGCTCGGCGACCCTGGCCAGGCAGCTGCTTGCCGCGCCCAAAGGCGACGTCTTTCTGTGCGCCGGTCGGGAAGATATCGCGAAACTCCGGGAATCAGGTCTGCTCGAGGGTGGACGCACGCGTACGCTATTCGAAAACCGTCTGGTGTTGATCGCCAACGCTGACTCCAAGCTCACGCCGATGAACGCAGTGACCGCGCTGACCCGCAGCACGTCCATCGTGAGCGTCGCGGATCCCGCAGCTGCGCCCCTCGGCCGCTACTCACGTACCTGGCTCGAAAGCCTGCGCCCCGGCTTGTGGAGCGAGCTACACAAGCGACTCTCGCCGATGCCCGACGCCCGCGCCGCGCTGACGCAGGTCGAGCGTCGCTCCCAGGCACTGGGCATCGTTTATCGCAGCGACGCGATACACTCGCCGCGGGTCAAAGTGATCGCCGAAGCCGACTCCCGCTCGGGCCCCAAGATCGAGTACATCGCTGGGATCCTCAAGCACCGTCCCAACCGGGCGTCCGCGGAGGCGTTCGTCGCGCATCTCACCAGCGGCCAGGCACGCGACCGCTACTTGCAACTCGGTTTTCTCGCGCCGAGTCCGAGCTGAATATGGTGGGGACTCTGTCCGACATCCTCAGCGTGAGCCTGCAAGTGGCGCTCATTGCCACGCTTGTCGTGATGGTGCCGGGGGCGCTGACCGGCTACGTCCTGAGCCGGTTTCGATTTCCCGGCAAGCGGCTGCTGTCCGCCCTGGTTCTCATGCCCCTCGTGCTGCCCCCCACAGCCGTGGGCTTTCTTTTGTTGGAGCTCTTCGCCGACAACGGGCCCCTGGGACGCAAGTCCCTAGGTGTGGATTTGGACCTACTGCTAACCTGGAAGGGCGCCGTCGTGGCTTCGGCGTTCATGGCGTTGCCGCTAGTGGTGCGCACGGCGCGGGTCACCTTCGACGGATTGGATCCGAGGCACGAGCGAGTCGCCCAGACCCTCGGCTATAGCCGCGCCCACGCGCTTTGGCGCTTCGTACTGCCCGCCGCCCGGCGTGGGCTCGTGGCCGCAGCCCTGCTCGCCTTTGCCCGCTCCCTCGGTGAGTTCGGGGCAACGGTCATGGTTGCGGGCAACATCCCGGGAAAGACGCAGACCCTCGCCTCCGCTATGTGGGCCGCCGATCAGGCCGGTGAGGCCTCCGCGGCGCGCGTGTTGCTCTGCGTCGCGCTTGGCATCGGGCTCGTGGCAACGCTCCTGGCAGAGCGCTTTTCTTCGAGGGACTGATGCTGCACCTGGATGTCACGACTTTACTGCCGAACTTCCGACTACAGCTGCGCGCCGACGTGAGCGCGCAGACGGTCGGGGTATTCGGCCCCTCGGGTGCGGGCAAGTCTACCCTACTCGAAAGCGTCGCCGGGATCCGCAGTGCACAGGGCCGCGTGGCGCTCAAGGACCGAGTCTTCTTCGACTCTTCCGCAAACGTGAAACTGGCCACCGCTGCACGGGGCGTCGGCTGGGTCCCTCAAGACGCTCTGCTTTTCCCTGGCAGCGTCGAGAAGAACCTCCGCGCGGGCGCGCCACGCGCACGGCGGCGCGGACTCGATCCCGACGCCCTGGCTGCCGAAGTGGTGGCAACCCTCGACATAGCCGATCTACGTACGCGCGACGTCGATTCACTCTCCGGCGGGCAACGGCGTCGCGTCGCGCTCGCCCGCGCGCTGTGCTCAGCACCGGAACTGCTGCTCTTGGACGAACCCTTTGGCGGACTGGAACGGGCGCTGAGCCGACGCTTGATCTTGTTCATGCGCGCCGTGACCCAGCGCTTCCAGCTGCCGCTGATGCTGGTGACGCACGACCCGGTAGAGGCGGCGGCCCTGCGCGGCCACGTTCTCGGCCAGGCCGTGCGCCAGGCCCGGCGCGTCGGGCAGGTCCAGGCGGCGCGTGACCGTCTCGCCGG
>CALMUT010000338.1 GCA_937872925.1 uncultured Myxococcales bacterium
GTTTGCAACGTACCAGCGCTGTCCACCTGATCGCGCAAGGTCGGGATCTGCTCGCAAGCGTTCTCGTCCTCTTGCTCCGGGTTCGTGCACGCGCCTTCGCCGCTACGCGTTCCAAGGCGGTCGCGCTCCGCTTCCGCTGCTTCGAGCTCGTCTTGGGCTTTGCCCTTGTCCAGCGTCGCGAAGATCCCGACGCCCAGTCCCACAGCCGCAAGCGCGCCTTCACCCAGCAGCACCCAAGTGCGTGGGGACCAGCCCGAGGAGTCCGTGCTGACCGCTCCCGAGTCGCCCTGCGGCGAACCGTTACCCGCGCTGCCCGCCGCCGGCGCGGCCGCACTGTCGGACGCTTCTTTCAGCACGACGTCCAGGTCGCGCTTCTCGTTCTCAGCGAGCCGCACTTCCTGCACGAAGGTTTCGTGCCCCGGCGCGCTGACTTGCACGCTGTGCTTGCCGGGATTCAGCGGCAGAGGCTGACCTGCTACGGCGCTCGAAAGCCCGCGCCCGTCCAGCTTGAGTTCCGAGAGGGTAACGCCGCTGGGCAACTTGATGGTGAGGGTGGGAATGCGCTGTTTGAGTGACTCCCGTGCGGAAACGACCAGCTCAGCGACGTCGGGAGCTTTGGTTCCGGCCTTGATCATCTCGTCGGCCCGGTCGTAGTCCACCAACGCGTCGACGAGCTTGCCCTGTTGCTCCAGGCAGAACGCCAAGTGGTAGCGCAGGCCGGGGGTCTCTTTGATGGCCAGCGCCTTGCGCAGCCGCGGCTCCGCTTCGTCCCACTTTTTTTCCTTCTCGAGCTCAGTGGCTTCTTTAAACAACTTACGCGCGACAGCTATCTCCGCCGCGCTGGGCTCCGCCAGCGCCGGTACGGCAACCAAACCAGTCGCGCAAGAGAGCGCAGTCGCAAGCAATAGAGGTCGTAGGTGGAGCATGCGCATCAGTCGCAGAAGTTCTTACCAAAGATCCGAGCTTTGACTTGAAAATATCCGTCTTTGGCACCTTGCCAGACGACAACGATCTTGGTGTCCCCGACCGCCGTGGAAATCCCTGGCCCAAAAGGCCGGTCGAAGAAGGCGTCAAAGGAAGGCATGGCTGCCGCTCCGAGTTCGAGGCTCGGCAGCGCCGTGCACTTTTCGTCGAGCCGGACGAGCTTTGCGACTCCAGACGGGCCGGCGCTCTCCACGACCGGCAGTATTCGGCCGCTGCCGTTGAGCGCGAGGTTCCCGAGCCGGAAGGGCCCCTTGGGCCCGGCGATCGCCGTCGCGCCACAGCGAATGGTTCCGTTCTCGGCGGCTTCGAACAGCGCGATGCTACCGCTGGCGCCGTTGCCACTCGCTGCGCCCACCCAACCGTCACCCGTCCAGGCAATGCTCGACTCATCGAACCTAGCTGTAGCCGGCAGCGCTTTGTCGACGCTCACAGTCTTAATCAGTGTCGGGGTGGCGTCGACGCGAGAAAAACTGATTCCGTCGTGCGGGTGGTAGCCGGGCAGGTAAACGAGCCCATGCTCCGTGTTTCCGGCCGCGATCGCCACGAACTGAGCGAGTCCAGCCACACTCAGCTTGAGTTCGGCTGCGGGGTCCAGACTCAGATCGTCTTTCAGCTTTCGCACCCAGACTGAATCGAATGCATGAAACGAAAGCAACCAACCGTCCGAAATTCTCGTGAGCTGAGGGCGACTGTCGGTGCTCGTGCTCTGCAGCGTGATCTTCAGCGGTGCGGTCGTGGGGCTTCCCTCCGAGTCGTAGAGGCGACCGGCAAGGAACTGACCCGCGTCGTTTGCGTCATACACAACGGCGAAGTTTTGGCCGTCCGAGGCGATGGATGCGCCTTGTGCTTCTGTGCCTTGTGACACCTGCTTCACCGCGGAAAGCGTGCCGCTTTCGTCCAGCAGGCCAAACCAGACGTGGCCGCCCTGGCGCCACGTCATGCCAAACTTCTTAGCAGTGGCTGCCCACGCGATTGACGGCGCGTACACTTGGGTCGCCGCCTGCTCCACGAGGGTCAGCTCGGTTCCGCCCAGGGCGAACCCGTCGTCGACGTCTGCCTTGCCGTCACAGTCCGAATCCACCCCGTCGCAAGTCTCGTTCGCGCCAGGGAATACTTTCAGATTGGCGTCATCACAATCCAGGCCCGGCGCCTGCTGACACAATGCGTCTCCGTGCGTGTCGCCGTCCCCGTCGCGAGCGACAACTCCGCAAGTGAGCCCCGGGTTGAAGTCGCAGGTCACATCGCAGTGGGCGGGATCGGGATTGTCGCACAGGGCGGTGCCAGCCTTACAGGTCCCGGCGCCGGTATCGCAGGTCTCCGTGCCGTTGCATGGGTCATCGTCGTCACACTCCGAGTCCACTGTGCAGGGTTTGGCTGCGTCGCTACCCGTCGTCGCGTCGGCACCACCGTCCTTGGGCGTTGTGCTGCGGCTCGACGAACTGGAACACGCCGCGAAGCCACTCGCACCGCCGAGCAGCGACAGAACGACTGCCGCGTGCATGAACTTCAGTTGCATAGTGCCTCTCCGAAAACCCGGCTCTTCAGTACGCGCTTCGATCCCGAAGGATCGCTCCACAAGGCCAGTATCTTGCCATCCCCAGCGCTCAACGCACCAAAGGGGCCACCGGCAATGCCCGAAGAGAGGGGAATTGCCTTGCCCGGCGTGCAGCCCGGGCGCAGCAGAATCATCTTGCTGGTGCCACCACCGTCCAATGCGAGCCCGACGAGGCCACCTGGCGTCGGCACGAGGGCGGACACCCAAACCACCGCCGGCGACGAAGTCTGCACCACATCGGTGAGCTCCACCGGCGCACATACAACCGAACCGTCGGATTTGCGTTCGGTGTACGCAAGCTTGTTCCCGGCACCTTCGAGGCCGTACAACACGCCATAGCCGGCGCTCGTCGGGGCGATGCCGATGTAGAACTCCGTTTTGCGGACCGGCGGCTGCGTCGACACCGTCTCTTCGCCAAGCACGTCCAGAAACTGGCTGAGCCGCTTGACCACGACACCGTCTCCTCCGCCGGTTGAGTTGGGAGGAGCGTTGACGAACCCCACCGCCACGTCGCTATTGGCGAGCTGGGCCTGCCGTGCCCCGATGTTGAAGCCGCTCGTGCTGAGCAGCTTCGGAGTGCCGTCTAGGGCGCCGGTCTTGGTCAACAGCTGGCCATAGACGCTCGCGGAGCCTCCCGACTCGATCCCCGTAAACGTCACGATGAAACCACCCGGCGTGGCAGCGATATCCACCGCAAGATCGTCGGTGGCCGCGACTGTTAGCTTGGTCTCTGGCCCCTTCTTGGTGCCAACCGCATCCACAAGCTGTACGTACACATCGTCGTTGCCTCCCTTGGCGTCTTGCCACGCGATTGCAAACGCGTCGTGACCCCAGGCGATCCGGGGTGCCAGGCTGCCGTCCGCCGCATTGGTGATGCGCACGTCCTGTCCGACCTTCTTCCCCGTGTCGTCAACCGCCGCGAAAAAGATCTCTTCGTCACCAGCAACGTCGCGTGTGTCCTGCCACACGACGCCAAAACGTGTCGCGGGTTGTGACCACGCCGCGGCGGGTCGTTCCGGATCGCCCAACGACACGATCTCCGTCTCGACGCCACCCAGACCAAAGCCGTCGTCGATGTCCGCGAGTCCGTCGCAATCCGAGTCCACGCCGTCGCACGCCTCGGTTGCGCCAGGAAAGATGTCCTTGTTGGTGTCGTCGCAGTCGTCTCCCGGAGCCGCGGTGCACAGCATGCTGCCGTGGGTGTCGCCGTCGGCGTCTTTGGCCACCGTGGCGCAGGTCGGACCGCTCGCGGCTTCGGTGCAGACCGCGTCGCAGTTGGCGGGATCGGCATTGCTGCAGAACGGCGCGCCGGCTTTGCAGAAGTCTCCGTCACAAGTCTCCATGCCGTTGCAGGCTTTGCCGTCGTCGCAGTCGGCATTCTTGCTACACGCCACCGCCGCGTCGCCGCCACCACTGCCAGCCCCACCGTCGATTCCGGCGTCCGACGGTTGGCTCGGTGAGAACTCCGTATCCGAACAAGCCGCAACCACCAGCACCGCAGCGCCCACTGCGCCCAGCCATCGCTCCATCACCGTTTGCACCCGCACCAACAATATCGCCCAAGAGGATCTAGCACCCGCCCCCTTCGGCCGTGCAAGTGGGCCAGTTGTGCAATATCTGCTCAACAACTCGGACTGGCTGGTTTTCATTCAACAAACTGGCACGCGGCGGACGCCGTCGACGCCAAATCGGAGTGCATTTTCCCGGGGCTCGGGTCGCCCGGCGCTCGGGCCCCCGCGCATCGTCGCCCGCCGGGCCCTCCACGGGACACACGCTCGCGCGGCCCGGGGGGTGATCGCGAACCGCCCGGCTTGCGGCCTGGGGTTGGTCCGGCTTGGGGGGGTTCCGGCTTGGGGGGGGTTCGCTCGAAGAAAAATTGATATGCATGCTAAGTATTTTTTTTCATCGGCTACCCCCACCGGCCCCACCAGAGACAGCGGTCCCCTCGGCTTTCCGCGGCATGAGCTTGGGTGTTCTCACCGCCGGCCCGACTTCCGGGCAAGGGTGCGCTTTTGTCCACAACTGTCGCCGGTCGCGACCGAGGGGTGTACGCTTTGTGCCCCGGTCCGCCGCGGGCAGCAATCTTGCCCACGGCCGGAAGATGAGCGATGCATTCGGCAGCCCCCGCATGAGTCAGGACGACGAGCAAAAGCCCTTTGATGCGCCCACCCCACAAGTGGGCACGCCCAGCTTTGACGAACTCGACGCGTCCGTGGCCGAGGTGCCATTGGTCGGGCCGACTCCCGACCGCGCTGCGGACTATGCGGCGCCACGTCCACTGCCCAAGGTCAGTGACCACCGCACGATGGAAATCGAGACGGTAAAGGTCAAACCGCAGGAAGACCCGCGTAAGGCCTTGACCATCAAAAACCTGCGCACCCTCGAGAAGGAGCAGCGCCCGGCCAGCGCAAGCGAGCCAGACGCCGGCCAGGGCAGCATGCCCCCGGCCGTTCAGCCCGCGGCTGCGCCGTCCAAGACCAAGCGCAATAGTGGCATTGCCGTGGCCCTGATCGCCGGCGTGCTCTTGATGCTGGTGGTCGTCCTGATGACTTCCACCACGCAGCCACCCGCTGAGCCCACCTTGGGCAAAGTGGATCTCGCTGCGCCGCCTGCGCTGGCCACCATTGCCGAGGAGCCCGGTACCGGTACACCACAGCCCGTCGCACGTCCTGCGTCGCCCGGGTTGGCACTCAAGGTCGTCACGCCCGTTCCGCCGACGCCGCAGCCCGCCGCGACCCCCTCCGCCGCGCCGAAGCCCGTCGCCACGGAAACCCCCGCCGCCAAACCGATCTTCACCGAAGACGGCAAAGACCCGGCACCAAAGACGCCCGCAAAGCCCGCAGCCGCGCCGAAACCGCTGTTCGAATAGCGACGGTCGCGACTCGGCTAGTATCGCAATCATGGCCGAGGCGCTCGACCACGCGTATCGATATCCGTTTGCCTCTGGGTTCCACCCGCGTCGCGGGCTGGCGCTGGCGGCGAGTGGCACCGACGAGGCGGGGCATCCGTATCTGGAAGCGCGCGCCAAATCGCCGCGCACAGTAGCGCTGCTGCTACGCAGCGTGAGTGACGTGGTGCGCTCGCGCCACCACATCCCATCGGCGATGCTGGAAAAGATCCTCGCAGAAAGCGATCCGGTGTTCACCGTGAACCACGATGTCCTTCGCGTGGAAGGCTTCAGCTCGTGTTGCGGTCTGTACGCGCGCGCAGACCTGGATGCGAGCATTTGGGACGGCGCGGAGTTGCAGCCGGGCTCTACGAACGTGGACTTCAACGAACCGATGCGCGCAGCGCTTGGACGGGTGCGTGACGGAGACCAGGCGCGCATGGTGGTAGCAGAGGCGGGCGTCGACTTCGCAGTCGTCGAAGCTGAGAATGAACAGGTCGTTCAAGAGCGCCGAGTGCGGCTGCCGCTGCGTTGGATCAAAAGCTTTCTCGAGGTTCAGATCGTGCAGTCTCGAATGGAGAAACGTACCGAAGTGCCCGCGCTGGCGGCGCTGCGCTTCTTGCGTTCGCTGCCTAAGACTCGCCGCACCAGCGATGCCGCGCATGTCTTGCCAACCCGCGGCGGGCTGCGCCTGACGACGAACGGGTCGTCGGAAACGATTCGCCTCGCTGGATTCGGTCGGCTGCGCGTGCTCGAAGCTCTGTTGCCGAAGGCAAAACAGCTGCACGTCTGGTCCGACCCCGTAACAGGTGCCAGCGTATGGCAGGTCGAACAGCAGTCGGCGCGGTTCACCCTAGCGTTGAGTCCGGACACCTGGCGCGCGTTTTCCGGCGAAGGGCAAGCGCTCGACCTCTTGGCATCGCCAGCGGAACATGTCGCCGAAGTACGCGCACAGCTCAAATGGCAGTCCGAGCTCACCCCAGAGACGATCGCCCGCGCGGCGTCCCTCGCGCCAGAGGTCGCGTCGCGCGCCCTAGCCCAGCTTGGGATCTGGGGTTCGGTGGGTTTCGACCTGACTCGCGGGGCGTGGTTCCACCGCGTATTGCCCGTCGACTTGGCGTCGGCACGTCAACGAATCGAAAAGCAGCAGCCGCGCCTCAAGGCCGCGCGGAAGTTGGTGGAGGGCGGCTGCGTTCAGCTGACGTCGAATGTAGACGGCGCGCTCGCTGGGGAGATCCGCAGCGGCGACATCACTCATCGCTCCGAAGTGCACGCAGATGCTTCACGCTGCACCTGTCCGTGGTTCGCCAAACACGGCGGCGACCGCGGCGCGTGCAAACACGTGCTGGCGCTCCAGCTGGAAGCCGAACGGAGAAACCCATGAGTGCAGCATTTGAGCAACTGCTCACCGCAGGCAAACTCGAAGCCACGCTGAGCGCCATAGAGGACATGCCGCAGGCGCAGCGTTCGAAAGCCTTCGATGTGGCGATCGCCTGCTGCAATAAGTGGTTTGTCGGTGACTACGAACCACGTCCGACGGGCAGCAACTATCACTGGGTGTGGCAAAGCCAGGACGGACAGCGCGAGTGTGCGGCGCTGGCCGCGCTGGTGCTGGGAACCCCGGCGGGCCTTGCGAGCCGACTTCCCGATCGCAGCAAGGGTTCGGTCGGCTATGGCGAGGAAGCACTGGCTACGATCCAGCGTTTCAAGCCGAGCTGGCTAACGGACGGCGGCCTCGACCAGATCTTGGAGGCAAACAAGTTTTCGTTTCCGCTAGTCGTGCAGCTCCGCGAAGGCGGGCTGTGTCGGCAGCCGAGCTGTTCTTGGTACAAGCTGCAGCTCATCGAGGCCGCGCGGCGTTGGCGCCGTCGTGACGAAACGTTCCTCCAGTGGCTCGACGCACGCCCGATCTTGCTGAAGGAAGATCTGCGGCTTGTCTTCGAAATCGAAGGCAGCGGCGAATGCAGCCTAGCAGCCCTCGACAAATACGGCGGCAGCTGGGCGACCACGCTGACAGCGCTGATCGAGCGCGGCGACCTGGAGCGCGCCGAGATGCTCGACCTCACGCTCGAAGTGCTGAGCCGCGACTACGCGTCCTTTCGCGCCGGCTGGTTCAGTCGGTTCCACGAATCGCTCAAGCCGACCCTGGACGAGCGTGCGTCGCGCCAAGCCGGCTACGAGCGCCTACTGGGCGCGATGGTTCCGCAGACCGCTGCATGGGCTCTCAAGGCGCTTGAGGTGCTGGCGAAAAAGAAACGTCTTGCAGCGTCGACCTTTGTCGACGCCGTCGAACCGGTGATGTCCGCACCTGCCAAGGGCACGGTGCAGCGCGCCCTCAAGATCTTGGAGCGATTGCTCAAGGGGGATCCCGAACTTGCAAATGCGATCGCGGAGCTTTGTTTGATCGCCCTCACCCATCCGGAAGCGGCCGTCCAGCAGGACGCGGTGGCATTGTTTCGGGCCGCCGGTGGCGAGTCCGATCCCGACCTGGCCGCGCGGCTACAGGACGTCGCGCCGGCGCTAGCCGCAACCGTGCGTCGCGAGCTGGGCACCGACGAGGCACAGGTGCCCGCGCCCCAAGCGGCTGCAGCGTGGACACCGTCCAATCCCCTTGGCTCCGATCACGCGCTCGCGCACCCGCAAACCCTCGAGGACGGGCTCGACGTGATCGCGCGTGCTTTCGAGCACCCGACGGACGTCGAGCTATACGAACTGGCGCTGGACTTCATCAGTCGCACGGATCCCAAACAGCACCCTGAATTCGAGAAGCTCGCCGGCCCCGTTTCCAAACGGGGCGACGCCCTCATCAAGCGCTTCGCCGTGGAGCACATTCTCCAGGTCGAGCTGTGCCGCGTAGTGCTGGCGTGGACGAAAGGCGAAAAGCTCAAGAACGACTTCTACGACAAGAACGAGCGCTCCGTCGTGGAGCGCTTCCTGATCGCTCGTACCGACGAGCTTGTTGTGCGTGTGCTCAAAGGTGATCACGGCCAGCTGTTGTCCACCCCCACGCACCGCTACGGCTACGTCGACCCCGGCGTGATGAAGCAGCGAATCCGCGCGCGCGCCGCGCCCCTCGACACCGTGGACGCCGTGCTCGCCTTGCATCGACTCGGCCCCAAAGCGGCGGCCGAGCATATGACCGAGCTGGAAAAACGCGTGAGCGACGCCGCGGCGATCGTCAGCGCCGCAGCGGCTCTGGATCCCACGCGGCTGGTCATCGGTTCTTTTGCCTACGGCGAGAAGCCGTATATTTGGCACCGCCTGAAAGTGTTCGCCGAACCAAAAGCCACGCCGAAGAACGCCACCTGCTTTGGCGAACAGCTAGTTGCAAGGTTGGTTCTCGATAGCGATGTCGGCGGGCTCCTCGACTGGGTGATCTGGTCTTTGCCCCACGCGCCGGAATGGACCGCTGCAGCTGAAGCCCTCGACCTCGGCGGTTACCGCTTCGACGAGGCCACGCCGCCCGCGGTGCTGCTCTGTTGGCGCAATCCGAACGTCGCGCATGGTCCAAACGGGCACATCGCACTCGCAACCGCCCTCGGCGCGCGCGCCTCCTCACTGCACCTCAGCGCGCGGGATGTCATCATCGAGCACGTGGAGTCAGGCCGGCTACAGCCAGCAGCGCTGGGCGCGGCGTTCGCGATGCTACTTCCCACTGGGATGATCAAAGCAGCGCGCTGGGCGAAGGAGCTGACCGAGATTGCGGCTGTATCGCCGCTCCACGCCGATGCGGTTCGTGTCGCGATCCTCGCAGGGCTGCGTGGCGACCCAGAAGCATCGCCGCGGGACATCGGCAAGCTGCTCACGCTCTGCCACGAGCTGCACGTCGAACTGAACGCGAAGTGCTCCGATCCAAAGGCCCGCGAGTGGTTGAGCACGACCCAACGCGGCGGCGCCGTCAAGAAGGCCGCAAAAGCCCTACTGGCGCGCAGCTGAGCGCCGCGCTTCAGAACGTGGCGCTCAGACCGATGCCACGCAGGTGTTGGCCGACCAACGGCGCCACGGTGATTCGCCGCGTTCCGCTGGCGCTGCGCTTGAGGTGTTCTTGTTGATCCGAGAATCCAGCCACAACGAGGATCGCACCCACGGATTGCAGAACGCCATCCAGCAATAGCAGCGCCCAGCCGGCCTCGTCGGTGCTGGTGTTCTTCATCGTCAAGAACGGCCCGGCGACAGGCCAATACAGCGTCGACCAATCCCCTTTTTCAATGTCGTCGCCGTCCTCCTCGGCTGGCTCTTCGGCTTTGTTCAGCGCCGCCGCGGCAATCACCGAAACGGCCCAAAACCCAACCAACATGCCCGCGCCACGCCGCACCAGTTTCCAGTTGGGCTTCTTCTGCACGTAGAACCCCGGCGGCGCTGGATCACCGGGCTGCCACGGCGGCGGCTCCGAAACAGGCACGTAGTTCGGCACGGGATAGTACGCGGGCGCGGGGTAACCCTGCGCGGCAGGCGCATCGGAGTTTGCCTGGTCAACCTCCGGCTCCGCAGCGCCACTTGCCCTCGCGAGCAGCAGGCCCACAGCCAAGACGGTGAACCCTTTCCACGCCATCCCGACCAGTCTCCCCGGGTTTGGCCTCCCTGGTCAATGGCGCAGCATTGGATCACTGCCGCCCACCAACGCCGACCCTGACCGCCCCGCGCGCGCCGCACTGCCCGCCGCCATCTTGTTGATTTGTTGCCCCCCGTGCTTCAGCGTCACATCACTGCGGGCCGTGCTCGCTACGCTCCGCGCGACGCTGCGGAATCTCCGACGGAGGACGACCCGTGCCCCCAAGCGTCGTGCTCGGCCGCCGGCTCAGCGCATCACTTCACGACACGCGGCCTGCGCGCGACGCGGAGTCATCTGCGGCATGGGACAGCATGGGAAGCGTCGCGGGAGCGCCACCGCGCCAGCGCGGGCCACAGGTGGCGGTGCGGCCTAGGATCCATTCCGCGGGATCGTTGGCGAAGGTCTTGGTGCCCACCCTCGCGTCGCCGCCGCGAGGCGCGGCGCACACCGCAACATCGTGGTGCGATGGGTCGCGGCGTCTCCGCGGTCCCTCCCAAAGCTGGGCTCGCGCCGGCTGCCCTCGCGTGTCGCACAGAGGAAAACGGCGCGGCCCGTCACTGCAGCCGCCGCTGCGCGCAGCAGGGAGGGACCTTGGCGTCGCGGGGCGACGTCGGACCGCGAAGAACGGAACCAACGAACCAACGCGCCTTCAGCTCAGAGCAACGCGCGCGAGCTCCTTCTTGTTGCGGTCACGCAAGGTGTAGTGACCGTCCTTGATGATGGCGGAGCGGGCGTCGAACTCATCGACAATATCCGGGCACGACTGCTGGAACACTGTGTGCCGAAGTGCCTCGGCTCCGTTCGTCGAGACACGCACTTCGACGGTCGTCCCAGCCGGCGAAATCTGAAGCCAGGTTTCACAGCGATGCTTGCTGCGCCGCTCAGTCTTGGTCAGCCGATCAAGGCAATGCTCAAGTGGCGGATACTTGCCGCGTAGCGACTCGACGAAGGTCACGAGCTCAGGACTTTCCCAGTGCATCTCGCGCTTCACGTGGCCGAGCGCACGTAGCACAGCCTCCACGAGCACACTGTGCGCTCGGCGTTCGTCGCCGAGAAGTCCTGCGAACGGCTCCACCACCGTCACGGTGCAGATGCCGAGGCATTCAGTGACATCTCCCTCCTCATCACCGCATGGCCCGGACGATTCTTTGACTTCAACGAGGAGCTTCACAAAGGGAGCCTCAATGCGAGGATTCAGCGAGCGTAGGAAATAGAACACGACCACTTGGAGCGCTATGCATCTCGGTGTCGTGACCTCTAGGGTCTGTTTGACGCTGGGCCACGCCTCATCAGATATCTGGAAATCTCGAAGCCTCATGGCAGTTTGTTCCCCTCGGGCCTCTTCCCGCCGTGCATTTCCCGATACTGCTTCACCCACTTCTTCTCCGAATCCAAGATCTTCCCTCGCGCGTTCTTGCCGCCGCCTTGACGCTGCCTGATGTGTGAAGAGTAGACCTTTGTGCCCTTGCTCTTTCGGGTTTCGTCGCGAACCTGCTTTTCCGCCCTGGCTGACTTGCCGTCCTTGCGGATCTTGACCCGTGCCCCCAAACGTCGTGCTTGACCGCCGGCTCAGCGCGTCACTTCACGACATGCGGCCTGCGCGCGACGCGGAGGCATCGACGGCGGGGGATGCCGTGGAGGCATCAGGCGGCGAGCCGTTCCGGAAACGTGCGTCAGCCTGCGGTCGAGCGCCGACAGATGAAGCCATCTATTGTTGACTCAAACGCGGTCGCCCCAAGCTCTCTGAACACCGATTCCAGCTCTGGACTCAGCGAGACACCATAGACTTCGATCTCCGACCACGGCGGGTCGTGCGCAAACTCACCATGATGTGCCTCCAGTTCCTCCGAGAGCCTCACGCAGATTTCCGCGGGTGACTCCTGGGGGTCAGCTTCATACAGAGTTATCCCAGTCGCGAGCGAGTCGCTCGCCGCGCCTGGAACCTCATCCTGCCAAAACTGTTCGGCCTTCGGCACGTTGGCCGCTGTCGCGACGATCCACACATGGAATTGAACCGCAAGCTCCGCGAGTCTTTCGCCGAAATGCGGGTCAACAACCAAGCCAACCTTGTGAACAGATGCGCGGACGGTTTTGCTATTCATTTGGGGACTGGCAGCCACCTTCATGCCCCGCGCTAGATCCCGTCTTGGTTCTCCTCGATGAAGCCTCGAAAGAGCGCAATCATCTCTGTCAGGTTTTCCGGGCCTCCTCTGCCACGACACAGCCCATCTTTCACCTCGACAAACACCCAATCCTGTTCGTTTCTCTCCGAGAGTCTCGGCGGCACAGCGCAGTTCACCCACTTTGTGTTCGCGAGATCAACGTCGAGCGCCCATCCAGGATTGTCGAGTGTAGTAACTCGAACTCCTCCCTCGTGCTCCCAGTCGCCGTCGCACTGCTGCCGGTACCAAGACGAAAGCCAAGTCAGCGTGCATTCATCCGGTAAGCAATTCACTTGGGCACCTCGTCAGATCTCGCCGGTCGTACTTTTCGTGCACGTGTGGAGTGGGGACATCTTCACCAGTCACTTTGTTGAAATGCGGATCGCCCTTTGTGTCGACGCGTTTCACTTGGTCGAAACCATTCGGGTTGCGCGGATTCGGTTTCCACTCGGCATGTCCAGTTAGCTCTCCGGTAGCGGGGTTCCGCTTGAATGTACTGTGAGCGCCGACGGCCGTGGGAATCGGACGCAGGTTGTTGCGACCACGTCCACCTCCCCCGGGCACCGCATCCCCAGCCGCCTTGTTGACCTTCCACGTCCCGTCGCCCCAGCACATCATCTGGTTGCAGCCGGAAAAGCTGGGTTTCGGGGCGGTGGCGCCGCGCATCACGGTGACGCTCAGGCCGACCATGGCGCCGCCGGTGGCGGCTCCCACGGCGAGCTGGGTGGGGGTTTTGTTGCCCCCCGTCTTTACCGACGCATCACGTCGGGGCTTGCTCGCTTCGCTCCGCGCGGCCCGTGCCCCCAAGCGTCGTGCTCGGCCGCCGACGCTTCAACGTGCGTTACGACGAGCGGCCTGCGCGCGCCGCGGAGGCATCAACGACCGGGGGGCGCCGCGGAGGTATCGACGGCGGCGGGCGTGAAGATTCCGAAGCAGGTCGCCGACGTGTGTCTAGCCGTCGCATCGCCAACTGAACCGCAACCCAACGCTCTCAAGAAGGTCTCGGACACGCACCAGAAACTGGAGGCCTTCTTGGTTCGGCAGCGTCGCGCACGAAATCTGTACCTGAGCGCCCTCCTAGAGGCCGTGCGCGACCGCACCAAAACCGTCGACCTCAAGCAAATCAATCGCGTACTGCTCCAGGCCCACTGGCGCAAGGACGTCGACCTGCCGCAGTAGCGCTCCGCGAGGGCAGTCAACGCCGTCGTAGCGTCGACCAGCGCTACGGCGGCAACGGCCGTTTCGCGTCCAAGCCGCTGCGACCCTTTCGGTCGCCGGTTGTGGTGGCTACAACGTCAATTTCGCCGGCAACCCGTGGGCGAGATGGCAAGGGCAATCAGCGGTGATCTTCGACTCAGACTGCTACTCCCACCATCCAAGAGGATCGCCGGTCGCTGGGTCGTAGACATTCGAATACTGCCACTCCGCCCCGGGGTGTCGATCAGCAGCGGCCGCAAAGACCAGCTCGATCGCGGGGAAACCGACTTTGACTGGAATGGTGAACGCGATCAGCCCCGGCGTCTGCGCGTCCATTGAGCCACCAAGTGGCTCAATATCCCGAGCGAGCGCCCAGGCAACCCTCATCGTTGCCTCGGCATCATCGATATCCGACTCTCCCAGGTATAACTGCACGCACACGTTACCGCCGCGCACGACGATCTCGAATTCGCCCGTATCGTGGTTGGTTACCCGAATGACGTCCCCAGCCGCGACCTCTGTTGCATAGAGAGGGGAGCGTAGGAGCTGCCATTCATCGTCCCTGATGCGGCGAGCGGGAACCTGCTCGACACCAGGTCGTGTCGTATCCTTGACAGCTATTCTGACGTGTTCATGCGCCATGTGCTTTAGTCCGTTCTGCCGTACGGAGCGCCGCAGCTCCCGCGCTCCGCACATGTGCTTCCAGGCTTCGGGGCGGGCCGATTGCCCTGGCTGAGGTTACATGCAGCTCCTTCACATCTCAGATTGCCATCTGAGAGATCACCCCCATGTGAGCGCGGCTTAATGTGGCCGGTGTGGATGTTACCAGGGTTCTTCGTGTTCTGGCCGCAGGTCGCACAATCCCATGAACCATCTTTCTTCTGGTCGCGGTCAAGAA
The DNA here is from genome assembly GCA_937872925.1 of uncultured Myxococcales bacterium. GTDB lineage: Bacteria > Myxococcota_A > Polyangia > Polyangiales > Polyangiaceae > JACKEA01. Next base: position 14,236 of record CALMUT010000338.1, read on the forward strand.
TGCGTTGTCGAGTCTTGGCATCGACCCTTTTGCCCGCAGTAGGCGACGTGGCCGTCTTCCCCCCCGGAACCGCATCCCCCGCCCCCTTGCGCACGCTCCCGCCGTTTTCGCCCTAGCAAAACATCTGATTGCAGCCGGAAAAGCTGGGTTTCGGGGAGGTGGCGCCTCGCATCACGGTGATGCTCAGGCCGACCATGGCGCCCCCCGTGGCGGCTCCGGCGGCGATTTGGGTGGGGGTCCCGGCGCTCTTACCTTTGGTCCGGACGACCTCCGTCGTGGCCGTCTGGATCACGCCTGCGCTGGCGCCTAGGGCCACTTTGCTGGTGGTGCCGACGACTAGGCCGCCGACTCCGCCGGTGAAGGCGCCCGCTGCGGCTCCGCCGGCGGCTGCGGCGTAGACGCGGCCTGGCTGGGTCACACGGCCGTGGTCTTTGAGTTGCGACAGCACCTCGATGCCGCTCGATACGGATGCGCCCGCGAGGGCGCCGACGGCCATCGCTACCCACGCCGGGTTGTTGCCGTCGGGGTCCGCCGCCACCAGTGGCGTCAACGCCGCGTAGGCGTACGGATTCGCGACCGCGAACATCGTGTCCACGAGGGACTCGGGGGTCTTGTTGCCCCCCGTGATTTAGCGTCGCTAGCGGCGGGCCGTGCTCGCTTCGCTCCGCGCGGCCCGTGCCCCCAAGCGTCGTGCTCGGCCGCCGACTCAGCGCGTCACTTCAGGACATGCGGCCTGCGCGCGACGCGGAGGCATCTGCGACGGGGGACGGCGCTAAGACATAGACGAGCGGCGAACCGGGCGCAGAACCTGTCCATTCCGTCAGTCTCGACGAAGAAAACAGTGCGTCTCCTCTGGCAAACGGCACGCCACTCTCTTCGGAGGCATTTCCGATTCGGTAGTGCGGACCGAACGCGGCTATCCACGACGTAGATTCTTGACAAGATGACCAAGTCTCCCCAAAAAAATCGCTTCCAGCTGCAGCTCTTCCTCGGCGGACAGCTCGAGCCACGCGTCGTGCTCGTGGGCAACGGATGCGAGAAGCGGGGACTCGTCTATTCGAACGAGCGCCAGATCTTCGGGGAGTTCGGGTTGGCACCAGCTATACAGCCCATCCGCGGCACCAGCGACCGCTGTCAACGATTCCACTGTGACGGGGACTCTGTACACCTGCGCCTGACCGCCCTCCAACTTGGTTCCTGGCCAACTGTCGCGTCGGACTCCCACGGCGCCGAGTGCCTCAAGTTGCCGCACCACGCCCTTGCCTGAGTCGGTAAGACCCAGTTCATCTCGCACCACAACCAGTATGTATGCTGCCATTCGACCAACCGCGTGAACCAGCGCACGGTAGTCTTGGTCTCGTGGTTCCTTCTCAAAAGAAAGACTGTTGCGACTCATTGCGGCTCCACTGGGATGTGATCGACCGGACCAACATGCATGTGCGGCTTGCTGCCATGTGGCCTTCCGGGATGCGTTTCAGGACCTCTGACCGGTACGCGCGCCTCCTGACCGAGTTCAACATACGCCTGCGCATCCGCGCGAGAGATTCCCAGCTTCTTGTCAAGCTTGGCCATTTGGATCAGCGCTGACTGCTCGCTGTTGTAGCGAATGGGCGAGGCTTTGCCAGGCTTTGGCGAAACTGGTACCGAGCTACCCGCCACCGCATCCCCCGCCCCTTTGTTGACCTTCCACGTCCCGTCGCCCCAGCACATCATCTGGTTGCAGCCGGAAAAGCTGGGTTTCGGGGCGGTGGCGCCGCGCATCACGGTGACGCTCAGGCCGACCATGGCGCCGCCGGTGGCGGCTCCGGCGGCGATTTGGGTGGGGGTCCCGGCGCTTTTACCCCTGGTCCGGACGACCTCCGTCGTGGCCGTCTGGATCACGCCTGCGCTGGCGCCTAGGGCCACTTTGCTGGTGGTGCCGACGACTAGGCCGCCGACTCCGCCGGTGAAGGCGCCCGCTGCGGCTCCGCCGGCGGCTGCGGCGTAGACGCGACCTGGCTGCGTGACCCGACCGTTTTCGAGGAGCTGCGAAACAACTTCGATGCCGCTCGACGCGGATGCTCCCGCGAGCGCGCCCATCGCCACCACGACCCACGCGGGATGATTGCCGTCCGGATCCACCGCGACCAACGGCGTCAACGCCGCATACGCGTACGGATTCGCCACCGCGAACACCGAGTCCACCAGGGACTCGGGGGAATTCACGACAATCGGATCACCGATCGTCCAGATGCCGAGGTCGGGCGCGTAGCTGCGGGCGCCCATGAGGTCGAGCTCTACGCCGCGATCCCGCGCTGCACCGGTGTAGAGCTCGGTTTCGGAAGACGTGCTGAATCGCGTCTTGCCGAAGGGATACGTGGCGAAGCGCGCCTGCACGGTGCCGCTGCCGCTTGTTTCGGCTAGCAAGGAGCCGAGCGGATCGTTGATCAGGAGCGTGTCGGCTTCGCTCAGCAGCTGGACGCTTCCATCCTCGATGGGTGGAACCGAGCGGGGCTCGGAGTCGGTGGACGCGCACGCCACGGCGAAACCGAGCGCAGCCAGCGTCATCGCGAACGTTCGGAAACTCGACCAGTGAGCGCTTGCGCGGCGCAGTTGAACGGGTGCGGCCGACAGACGAGCCCAGCACGCTCGCAGCGGGAGCCTGAGCGTCAGGGCCATAGCGAGCTGAAGAAGAAGAAGCAGCGCCAGCGGCAGTTGACCGCCAGCGAGGGCGCGCGCCAGCGCGGGCCACGCCGCGCGCTGGAAAAGCGGAACCATAGTGGACGCAGGTGGAGGTTCGTCGGCAGCGGTCGGCGCGACACCCGCCCCCGTTGCGCCCTTGACCTGTCCGGTGGAAGGCGCGAGACGCGCGATGCGCTGGCCTCCGTGCACGATGAAACGCACCAGCTTGCCCTCTCGGATTTCGCTCCATCGGCTGACGAAGTGCGTCTTTTTGGTCTTCCCGGCTGCGTCGCGCTCAATGCGAATTCGGCGCGCGCCGCTGGCGTCGAAGATGCTCTCGGAGCTCGCGCCGTCGGTTTGGGACACGCGTTGCAGTTGGTCGACCGCATTCCAAGTGTAGCTACGCACACCGTCATGCTTCATTCGCCCCAGGGCGTCGTAGGTCAGCGTGCGGTTGCCGAGCTTGACCGCCGCGTGGGGCCCGGCGCCGTCATTGATGTGGGTTCCGTAGGTAGTCGATGGAGAATTCAGAGCGGCGACGTTGCTCGTTCTGGAAAGCAGGTTCCCACTCGGTGACCACTGCCACGTGACCTTGCCCCAACTGCCCTCGGCAACGACAAGGCGATAGAAGTCGTCGTAACTGTAGCTCTCACTACGATTCTCAGCCGCTGGCACATTCGGACGGAGGTCCTCGATCTTCGTGACGTTTCCAGCCAGATCGTAGGTTCGACGCACGTGCTCGATCACTTGTCCGCTAGCGGAGAGCGCGCGGATTTCTCGTAGCTTTCGGTCGTCGTCGTAGCCAGCGTGCTGCACAACTCCCGTGTTGAAAGTGCGCTGTAGCTCCACTCCGTCGGGGTCATAGTGAAACTCCACCGCCTTGCCGTAAGCGGACACTTGACCCCGTGCGTTGTAGTGAATGCGAATCGACGACTTGTCGGGGTAGACATGCAGGTACTCGCGGTCCTGGGCGTCGAAGTGGCTCTCGGTCGAAACCAGCTGCCCTTGGATATTCAGCCGCGTCGCGCTGCTCCTGCCACGGTGGTCGTAGGAGTGGTCGGTGACTCCAGACGCATCCCTGGTCTGCACCAACTTGCCGCGGAAGCTCGTGTCCCCAGGCTGGCCGGGATGCACGTCCCAAACATTCTCGACATCGGGTTTTCCGTCGCCGCCCCAGTCCTCACGGATCAGACGACCGACCAGATCATAGTCGAACCGCAACACCGTTCCGTCGGGTTGGCGGCGCTCCACCAAGTTGTCCGTTTTGTCCCAGACCAGACCGCGCTTACCCACATCAGGATCGACCACGGCGATTCGCCTGCCGCGGCCGTCGTATTGGTAGCTCGCGACGTTGCCTTCGGGATCTGTTCTCGAAAGCAGATCTCCTGCGGCATTCCAAGCGAAGTCGGCGCTATGCGCGACCTGAGATAGGTGTCGCGTGGCGCTCG
>CALMUT010000339.1 GCA_937872925.1 uncultured Myxococcales bacterium
CTCGCCCCTGGTTTCTGCCATCAGGTCATGCGGCAACTATCCTGACACCTGGGGTCGGTGACTTCCACCAGCCGTGGTTGACTGAATTTCTGCTCGGCTCGACGTTCGGAGATGTTGGCGAGCAGCGCTGCGGTCCCTCCGGATGCCAGCGCCGTGGCCAGCAGCAGGCCCGCCAATACGCGTTTTCGCTGATACCACTTTAGTTTCGTCACTTCGTCGCTCATTTCGCTTTGTCTCTCTCGTACTTGCTCGCCTTGGGACCACCGATCAGCGCTCGCTCGCCGTGCCCCACAGACGCGTGGCAATGCACGCACCTAAAACTCTCGTCGCGCGGCTCTCCACCGAGCTGCGGCCAAAAGCCGCTTCCGGAGGACGGGCCAAAGCTCTCGTGGATCAGCGCGCCGTGACACCGGCGGCAGTTGGCTTCCAAGATACGTGAGCCTGTTGGCTGCAGTACGATGGGTTCGGCGAAGTTCTGCGTTGTGAATTTCTCACCGTGTCGCCAGCCGTTCTCGAGCTTGGCCAGATACTTCGGCACAAATGCCTGCGGCAAATGGCAGTCGACGCAAACAGCACCCGTGTGGTGGCTGGCCTGCTGCCAGCCGTCGTACTGCGGCTGCATGATGTGGCAATTGGCGCAGGCCTTCGGATCTGTCTTCAGATACGCAAGGCCCTCTGCGTAGCGAAAGGTGTGTAGTCCAACGCCAATCGCAACGCCGAACCCCACCACCACCGCCACGCGCAGAATCGCGGCGGATACCGCGATTCGTTTAGCGCTGCCCATCCCGGCGGGAGCGTACCGCACCCGCGTGCGAACTCAGCACCAATTCAACGATTCTGCGAAACCAGCACTCTTCAGATCGTCATTCCAACCTCAGCACAAGACCACTCACACACTTCTTGCCGGAACGACCAGCACCGGAAAGCGCGACTCTTCGATGATTGCCTGGACAAGGGATCCTCTCAGCACACGACCGACGGCGGTGCGCCTGCGAGAGCCCAACACCAGCAGATCTGCCCCCACCCGCTCGGACAGAGCCAGCAGCTGCTCCGGAGGAAGTCCCGCGAGTACATGCTTTTCGATCGAGATGGATCGCTCGACCGCAACGCCGCGAGCGAGCTTGGATAGCCGGTGCCAGGCATCCTCGCGGGCCCGGCGCAGCTCGGAAGGTAGATCGTATGGCCCCAGGACGTGAGCGATGTGCACGGTTGCGCCTTCTGCCGCGTAACCGATGGCGTGCGCCAAGGCTCGGTGGTCGGTCTCCGTGAAGCCGATGCTGACCACTACGACCCAAGGTGGCCGGAACGAGGTGTCGACCTGTCCAATGGGAATGGGGACGGTCGCCACAGTGACAGGGGAACTCTGCAGGACACCGCGGGCGATGGAGCCCCGCCAGATCTGTTCGACCAAGGAATGCCCCCGCTGGCCGACGATGATGACGTCGAATTTGCCCTCATCCGCTCGCGCCACGAGGTGGGCGTCGGCTCGCCCACGACCGGCAACCACGCGAAGGGCAACGGAAACCTCGTCGGGCGGGGCATTGTCCGACAGTTCCCACAGCAGCGCAGACTCGGCCTCCGATGACAATCCTCCCTCCGGAGGGGCAAGGCCAAGCCGGGAGTGCGTCTCCTCGGGCGAAGTGACGTGCGCAACCTCGACCTCGGTCGGGCCAAGGGATCCGAGCAACACGGCGAACTGCCGCGCCGCTTCGGCGGTACGCCCGAGATCGGCGCCGACCAGTAGGCGCAGTGGTTTGCCGTGTCGCAACCAAGCAGTGAGTCGCTCAAGGGCACGTGGAACTAGAACGGGCACTCGACTGCGTCGGGCCACCCGCGCGCCGATATCCCGAAGCCGGCGGGTCGTGGGTCCGACGATCAGCACCGTGGCGAGCTCAAGCTGCGCCACCGACACGAGGGCATCCACGACTGGGCCGGCGTCGAGGTGCGGCTGCACGGTGGCGCCCGTAATGCGCTGCAGCTCCTCGGCCTGTAGCCTGAGATCCTCCCGCACGGCTCCGAGCAAGTGTTCCTCCCCGGTACCCAGAACGAGTGGAGCTCGCGGATCCTCGCAAACATGCACCAGCCGAAGGGGCGCCTCGAGCCGTGAGGCGAGAAGCGCCGCCACTTCCACCAGCGGCGCATCCTCCTGGCGCAATGTCGTGCCGACGATGACGGTCATGGTCTCACTCGCTTGGCACTACCATGTCGTACCTTTCGCGCACAGGCGGCAAGAAGTGAGCGACGGCCGTTCAGAAACACGCAAGCCTCAAGGACCTCATGCTGAGCCTATTGATATCCTTTTTCGTTCTGGCCATTTGTTTTTCGTTTCTGTGCTCCTTGTGGGAAGCGGCCCTGCTCTCAATCACCCCCGGCTATGCGCAGGCCAAACTGTCTGAAGGAGCAAGCCTCGGCCGCCACCTCAGCAGTTTCAAAACAAACATCGACCGTCCCCTGGCTGCGATTCTCACCCTCAATACGATCTCACACACCGCAGGCGCTATCGGTGTGGGAGAGCAAGCGACTCTCATCTGGTCCGACACTCATCCGATGATTACGTCCGTCGCGGTGCCCGTCTCCATGACATTGGGCATTCTGATTCTGTCCGAGATCATTCCCAAGACCATCGGTGCAGTCTACTGGCGAGAGCTTGCGCCCTTCACCGTAAGCTCCTTGCGGGTTCTCCTGGCTCTATTCGCTCCGTTGGTCTGGTTGAGTCAGTTGCTGACCAACTTGCTGAAGAAGGACGCTTCAATGACGGTCTTTTCCCGTGGGGATTTCCTTGCAATGGCCGAACTCGGCGAACAAGAAGGTGTGATTGAACGCGGCGAGTCGGAAATCATCAGAAACCTGTTTCGCTTTAGGACCATCAAATCCCGGCACATCATGACGCCCCGGATGGTGGTGCAGACCGCTCCGGTCGAGTGGTCTCTTGCCACCTTCCACCGTCAGAATCCCGACCTTCGCTTCTCGAGGATCCCGTTGTCCGAAGGCGGTGAGGATCATGTTGTGGGGTACGTTCTGAAGAACGACGTGCTTGCCGCCATCGTAGATGGGCGCGGCGAAGAATCCTTGCGCTCGCTTCTTCGCGAAATACTCGTCGTGTCAGACACCTTTGCCATCCCCGAGCTGTTTCGGCGGTTCTTGTCCGAACGAGAGCAAATCGCGCTGGTCGTCGATGAGTTTGGTGGCATGGCAGGTATCGTGACAATGGAAGATGTCATCGAGACGCTTCTGGGAATGGAGATTCTCGACGAGTCCGATGCCATCGAAGACATGCAACTCTTGGCACGACAGATCTGGGAAAAGCGCGCGCGCGATCTTGGCGTCATTTCCGTGGCGAAGCGGAACGACGACACGGACAAAGAGTAGAAGCTGAATCCGCCCCGGGCCCCAGGCCCATCTCCGCCCAAAGTCATTCTTGCAGTGGCCCTTCATCTGCGATCCAACGCCCACCCACCTCCGGTACGCCGCGCTTGTCCGGTTGAGTGGGCACGACCATGATGGGGATTGGGGATGTGCGAACGACTCTTTCGGCGCAGCTCCCAATTAGCGCCTCCTTAATTGCCGTGCGCCCGAAAGTACCCATCACGATGGCGCTGTAGCCACCGGTCGTTGCGAACGCCACAATCGTCGTAGCAGGGTCCCCCGGTTCGAAACGCCCTCGAGCCTGGAGCCCGACAGCCCGTAGGCGAGCCACGACTTCGCGCAGCAAGGTGACGACATGTCCCGTCACGAACTCGTCCACACCTTGCTCGCCCGGTAGGTTAGTAGACAGCTCGGTCCACTGTTCGCGCGGATCTCGACGTTTCGGATCCCAGACGTGCAACACATCAACCTCCGCTCCAAGTCTCGCCGCCATATCGGCGGCTACCTGGGTGGCCATCCCGGATCCGGGCGAAAAATCAACCGGCAGAAGGAGCTTCTTGATCGACATGAAAGCGTCGTACCCGCCCGAGGCGACCACCGCTACCTCGAATCGACCTTGTCGCCAGCGATGCCATCGCGTTGGCAAGGGCTCTCGACTTGGCGGTCGTGGGTGTCGAAGGAATTGCGCGACGACCTACTCGGGCGCTTGTCGAGGTGTGAACAGCTCGATCGCCATCAGAACCATCACGGCCATCAACCCAAGCAACAGCAATCCTGCGGAGGGCACGGCCAGCCAGGACAACGATTCTTTGGCGGCGTGTGTGCTGCCCAATCCCGGTGCCATGCGGGCAGCGAGCATCCAGAACAGCGGGTAGCCAAGCGCACCCAAGCCCAGCGCCAGCGCCACACCCCGGCGCAGCATGACTTTCGGGCGTCGCAGCGTCGCCAGCAACAGGATCGCGCCCAGCGCAGCCGCACCGATGCCGCCGGCGTGCATGTGGGCGCGCTTGTAGTAGCTCCAGCTCTTGTCGACGACGCTTTTCACCTTCGCGGCGTCGCCAGCGTAAACGACATCGCGAACCGCCTCGGCGCGTTGGGACAAACCGTCCTTTAGCGGAGCCTCGAAAGCGCCGAACACGCCACCCATACCGAAACCAAAGAGGATGCTGAAAAGCGAGAGCAATGTGCCCCAGCGACACACTCTGAGGTTCTGGCCGAAATCCTGTGAAGACATCACCGCCAAGGAAGCAGCCATCGTGCCAAGTGTCCGGGCGCGGGTCGGACTCGAAGACCGCTAGAGCGCAACTGCTGCAGTCCCCGTCGATGTGCCCGTGGCGGGTCGCGGTGAAAAACCGATGCTCCATGGTTCCAGCACGATGCGTCCAGCATGGCCGACGAGCTCCTCGAGGTGCCGCGCCTCCTGCGCGCGCCGAGCGCGGAGCACCGGGTCTGTTACGCAGAGTGGAGTGAGGCTCTGGTTCACGATCCAGGCGTAGGGCTTGATGTCCGCGCGTGCAAGATCGCGCTCCAGCTGCATCGCCTCGTGGATGGGCGTCGCCTCAGGCAGCGTCACCAGCAGCACCTGGGTAAACGCAGGATCCCGCAGGCGGGGCAGCAGTCGTTGCACGGCCTGCGGACTACCGCTCGGTTTCTTCAGCACCTCGCGATGGTACGACTCGGCCGCGTCTAGCAAGAGCAGCGTGTGCCCTGTCGGAGCCGTGTCGATAATGACGAAGCGGTCTTCTCCCTGCGCCACGGTTTCGGCGAAAGCGCGGAATACCGCGATCTCCTCTGTGCACGGACTGCGCAGGTCCTCTTCGAGAAGCGCTTTGCCCTGGGCGTCCAGGCTTTCTCCCGCTGTCGCCATCACCTCGTCGGTGTAGCGTCGGGTCTCGAGCTCCGGATCGATGCGCGCCACACGCAGGCCCGACGCGCCCGCACTCAGCTCACGCACGGCCTGCTCAACGTGCGCGGCTGGATCGGTCGTCGTGAGCGTCACTGCAAAGCCCCGAAGTGCTAGCTCGCTGGCAACGCGGGCCGCGACGGTTGTTTTGCCGACGCCGCCCTTGCCCATCGTCATCACGACGCCTTTGCCTCGTTTGGCGAACTCGTCCACCAGCGCGTCGATGCCCTCTGTGGGAAGGTTGCCCGTGGCCACAACTGGCGCCGGCTCGCGCAAGCTTTCTGTCGGCGTGCCCATCTTGCGGAGCGCATCGATCCCGACGAGCCCAAAGGGCAGCAGGGGCACATCGACCCGCGGGACTTGGCGTAGACCCGCAGGCAATGCTTCGAGGGAAGCGCGTCCGCGAGCCTCCATGGCGACCGCGGTAGCGTCGCTCGGATCCCGCGCCTCGAATACTCCGTTCAAGATCAGTCGGACGTTAGCGACCCCCAGCTGCGCAAGCTCCACGCGAGTTCGCTCGGCCTCCCGCAGGGAAGAGCGTTCCGGTCGGGCGACCAAAACCAACGTCGTCCGCCCGGCGTCCCGAAGTGCTTCGTTGGACTTGGCGTACAGCGCCTTCTGCTCGTTCAGTCCGGAAAGGGGGCCGAGGCAAGAGGTTCCTCCGACGTTGTCGTCGATGAAACTCGTCCACGCCGCGGGCAGCTCGAGCAATCGCAGGGTGTGCCCGGTGGGCGCCGTATCGAAGACGACGTGGTCGAACTCGGCTGTCGCCACCTCGTCGCCGAGCAGCTTCGAGAATTCATCGAACGCGGCGATCTCCACCGTGCAGGCGCCGGAGAGCTGCTCCTCCATGCTCGCGATGGCCACCTCGGGCAGCACGCCGCGGTAAGGCCCGACGACACGTTCGCGATAGTCGTGCGCTGCTTGTTCGGGATCGATGTTCAGCGCCGAAAGGCCCGTCACCTTCGGGACCTGAGTCGGCGTTGCCGCGAGATCTACGCCAAGCACTTCGTCCAGATTTGAAGCTGGATCCGTACTGACGAGCAGCACGCGCCGGCCCGAGTCCGCGAGGCCGATGGCGGTCGCGCACGCCGCAGACGTCTTGCCCACTCCGCCCTTGCCAGTAAAAAACAAGATGCGAGTGGGACTCTGGATCAGTGTGGACATGGCAGTTCCTTTCAACAGCAACCGGACTTCTTGCCCGCGGACGTCTCGGCTTTCGCCGCGCCGCAGCAACCGCTCGATTTCGCGGGAGGCGCCGCCTCGACCGCAGGAGCGCTGGCGAGCCCTGGGTCCGCCAGCGCAACGCCCGCCCAGCCGGCCAGCTCCTCCCGGGAAGGATACCGGCCGCTACATTTGACCTCGCCGTCTACCTTCACGAGGGGGAGCCCTGCTTCGCCGTCCCTTTCCAGGACGCGCCTTACGGCTTCGTCCCCCGCGAAGGCCGCGGGTTGCTGCGACAGGTTGAACCGCTCGACGGAACCCCCCTGGCTCTTCACCCAGTCGAGGTCCGCGGCGAATCGAGGAAGTTGTGGATCGACGGACGGTCCACAGACCCCAGTGGAGCAACACATGGCTGGGTCGAAAACGACAATGCTCAGTGACATGAGATTTCCTTTCCATCGGCAAGCGATGACATCGGGACATACACGTTCATAGGCCCCCCACGAGCGCCTTGAGGCGCCGCAGTGCGCGCGGCTCGATGCAGTAGCAAACGCGCGGACCGTCGATCTCTCCTCGAATGAGCCCAGCCTCCTTCAAGGTCTTGAGGTGTTGCGAGACCGTCGATTGCGCGAGGGGCATCTCGTCAACGATGTCGCCGCAGACGCAGCTCGTCTTGCGCACCAGAATGCGAACGATCTGCACCCGGGCCGGATGTGCAATCGCCTTCGCAAGCGCCGCGAGCTCCGCGTCCGCCTGTCCGCCCTCAACGGGTTGCAGATCGGGCGCCTCGTTTGGCGCCGGACAGCAACGCAATGCGGCCTGGTCGTTCATCGTAGATACACGATTGGTTCCGCCTCCCCGAACGTCAACGCGCTAAAATTTCGTGAGCAATTGCCCGACTCGCAAGTTTGTCCGGCTTCGAGACGCCTGGCTGACGAGCGTCATGCTGAAGGGTGACGCAGAGCGCGTCAGCGCATCGATCGTTTTGACGAGCACTGAGGCGGTGGTTACCTAGCTGCCGTGGCTTCGACACACGTAGTGACGCATGTGTTTGGCGCGCAGTGGGTGCGTTGGTGTTCGCTCTTGGTGTTCGCAATTTTTGCGCTGGGCTGTTCGTCGGATGACACGCCCCAGCGACCCGCAACCCTCGAATACGAGCTATTCGAACACACCGTGGAGTTGGACAACGCCACCCTGGCGGCACTGAAGAGCGCGGACGCGGGGCAGCTGGTGTTTGAGGGCGCTCCGTCGCAGCTCGATGGCATCGCCCCGGATCAATTCCTGCTCGGCGGCGTGACACCCGCCGCGCCCTACGGGATCCTGCGGCGCGTGCTGGCCGTGGACGCCAGCGGGCCAGATCTGATCGTCGCGACCAAACCCGCGACGGTGTTTCACGCCTTTCGTCGCCTTGCGTTGGACACCACGCTGCCCTTCGACGGACGCGGGCAACAGGCCGTGCCGGTTGCAGCGGAGCCCGGTCCCGGCGTGGGCACGTCCCAGCAGCCGATCCAAGTCACGCTGCCTCTCGGCGACGCGTCCTTCAGCAAGGTGTTGACCGACGGAGACGGTCAGGGAAGCACCGAAGACCGCGTCGAAGCCAACGGCAAGATGGTGGCCACGGTCACCTTTAAGTTCTGGTTGAATTTCGACTGGGCTGACAAGACCGCGGCCGAGGCCCTTTCGGCTCTCGATGACCTGTTGGAAGACGTGGTGGGGCTGTTCACGGGTCATGCCAGCTTGGGAGAGCTGCTGAACTTGAAGACGGGGTTCAAGGTGGAGGGCGACTTCGACGTGTTGCTCGACATCGTCGGCAAGTCCGCCCTTCAGATCGAGCGCGAAGACGAGCTGGCGAACTTTACCGTCACGCCGCCCATCAGCATCGGTCCGCTGGTATTCCTTCCGACCGTCAGCCTGGTGAGTACCGTCGGCGGTGGCATCACCGGTGAGCTGCAGATGGGCTTCGGCGTGGGCGCCAAGGTGGGCGTTGGGTTTGACTACGACGCGGACGTTGGGTTTCCCTATCCCTTCGTTTCCGGTCCGACCTTCGACGCAATCGAACCCTCGGCCACAGTCTCGTCCCTGGCGAGCATTCGCGCGGAGCTCGAGTTGCGTCTTGGACTGATGCTCTTCGGATTCGCTGGGCCCTACGCTTCCGTGAGCGCGTTCGGTGAGGTGGATCTCGATCGCAACCGAACGCCGTGTTGGAAGCTCGAGGCCGGTCTCGAAGCGGGTGCGGGCGCTAGCATCGGCGTCTTCGGACGGACCTTGGCCTCCTTCGCCGTTCCGGGGCTCGCCCTGGGGGATCCCGTCGAGCTCGCGTCCGGCGCATGCAAGCCGCCCCCAACCCCACCGCCGACAGACGCCAAGATCACGCCATGGTCCAAGAGCTACGCAAAGAGCGTGTGGACCACAGGCACCGACGACGACTCCACGCAGCTAGAGCTAGCCCACGACGGGCGGCTCTTGTTGACGAGCACCGGAAGCAAGCTAGTGACGAAGGTCGAGGAGAACGGCACGCCCACCTGGGCGCGAGAAATCGCGCGGCAAGAGGGCGCGAGCAGCGTGCCGCTGCGGCCGCGGCACGCGGTGCCCATGTTGGACGCGGGGATCTTGGTCAGCACCCACGAAAACGCCTTGGCAAAGCTCACCAGCAGTGGCGAAGCGCTGTGGGGCGTAGCGCTGCAGAGTGACACGGTGGAAAACGGCTTCCGCGCCATGAAACAGATCGATGGACGGATCTGGCTCGCCGGCGCGTATCGTCCCAAAACCGGTGGGGGCACCGGAGACCGTCAGGCGTTGTTGGTGTTGTTGAGCAAGGACGGCTCCTTCGAGCGCGCTTGGACCTGGGGCTCGCCGGACTACCATGAGGCGATCCGGGGGATCTTGCCCTTGGCCGACGGCGCGCTGTTAGTGGGAGAAGCGCAGACCTTTACGGGTAGCTCGCGCTCCTTCGTTCTGCGCGCGGAGCCGAATGGCGACCTGCGCTGGGCCAAGCACGTCGAAGGCTGCGCCGGCGGTGAACCGACGTTGACGGCTGCGACCGAAACCATGGACGGAAACTTGATCGTCAGCGGCTGGTACTACGCGACCCACACGCGCGCGCTCTTGCTGCGCCTCAGCGCCGAGGGCAGCGAGCAAACGCCGGCCTGGGCCACGGAGACGTCCATCACGCCCATCCTCGGCCTCGAGCCAAGCAGTGTGATTCAGCTCTCCACGGGCGAGCTGCGCGTAACGGGGCGCTGGGCCAAGACCCCCGACAACCGCGTGTTTGTGGCAGGCGCAGACTCCACAGGCCACTTCGCTTGGCTCGAAACGTACGGTGGCAGCACGACCTCGGGGCCGGCCACGGCGCGCATCACGCAACAGGGCGGGCTCTTAGTTGCGGCGACCACCACGGTGACCGAAGCGGCGCCAGGAGGTCACTGGCTGTTCGAGGTGCCCATGGCCAACGGAGCCATCAACTTCGCGCCCGCAAGTGGACTCAGCGCCCAACCCCTGACGTTCACGTCGTCCGCCAGCTGTGTCACGTCCCCGGATGCGCCCACGACCACGAGCGCATTCGCCCTGAGCCTGAAGACGCTTCCGGTCACGAGTCGCGCGGTGACCCTGGACGTGAAGAGCCACTAAGCCGTAGGCCGTTGGGCTCAAGCCGGCGGATGTGGGTCCCGGGGTGCCGGAGTCTTCGCGGCGCCGTTGCCCGGCGTCGTGGTCACAAAGCGCCCAAATCGCCGGAGCTCTTCTAGGCGACAGGACCACGCCAGCTTGCCGTCATGCAGGGTCATGTCCGGACAGCCGTCGCACATATTCTGGCGACCGTCCTCCAAGATGTCGATGGGCTGGATCACCATCACCGCTTGTAAGTGTTGGCGGCGCAGTGCGCCCAGGGGGTGCCGAGCCAGCCAGCGCGCGTACTGCCCCGCCGCGCCCCGCAGCCCGCGGTCCCAGAGCCCACCGATGAGAAGCGAGCGCCCCGCCCCCAACGCCGCCGGTGACGAGTAGGCCAGGTAGCGACCCGTGGCGAAGTGGTGCCCGGACTGCACCGCCTCCATGAACTTCGGGCCCGCGTAGCCGAAGACCTTGCCCCCACTTCCCACCCGCAAGGCCAAGAGCCACTTGAAGGAATCGGGCTTCTCGGTACCGTTCAGGTAGGCAGCGGGCGAAAAGTCCGGGAAACGGCTGCGGATCACGTCGACGACTTCGCCAGAGCTGATGTCGCTGCGGCGCTCCTCGGTCGCCGAATACACCAGCTGCGACATGTCGATCGACTCGCCGCCATTCCAGTAATCGTAGGCGCCAACAACGGCAGCGCGATACGTGATGAAGACCACCGTGTGCACGATGTCCATATGCTGCCCGGCCCAAGCGACCACGTCGGGCACCTGCTGCAGGGTGTCTTCGTAAACCGTCGAGTTGAAGGCGCAGGCCAAGTCCCCGACGCTGGCCGCTAGTTCCGCGAACTCCAGTCGCAGCGCGTTCAGGTCGGTTTCCGTTGCATCCTTCCACCCCGGACGCCCCTGTCGGCTGTCGACGTGGAAGGTCAGACCAACCAGGCCGGCTTTCTTGAGCTCCACAAGCAGCGCTCGGGAGAGTGCCAAGCCGTTTGTATTGAGGATCGGCTTTCTCCCCATCTGCTTAACGTGGCGCACGATCTCCACGACGTCCGGGTGACACAGGGGATCGCCTCCGGCGATGGAAACGCCGTCGAAATTCCGAAGGCGCGCAAAGGTCTCGAGGTCTTCGCGAACTTCGGCGAGGGACTTATGCGTCTTCACGTTCTGTCGGTAGCAGCCGTCGCAGGCTAGGTTGCATGCCTGCGTGGGCTCGGCCCACACGATGGGATTGTCGGCCAGGTTCCAGGGCAGTCGATACAAGCGTTGGTGATCGAGCGCGTGCTGCATGTTTCCTCCTCCACTTCAGTGAAGGGGGCATGCTCGTCCCGGTCGGCGCGCCAAAAAATGAGGCAAATCAACTAGCCGCGCGGCGCCATTTTCGCCCGGATCCCGGTCGGCGACGCCGGATCCCAGGCCCCTGCGTTGCGAAACCAGCCGGGGCGCCCGTCGAGGTCGCGTGGCGCGAGACTCAAGCCGCCGCGCTGCGTTCTTCTTGCTGTTCGGCCAGTGCCTTGATGGTCAACAGCTGCTTGCGCATCATGACCCAATCGGCCCAGGCGACGCCTCGAAACGCGGCTTTGCGCGAAACGCCCGCGGGCGCGGGCATGGTCAGCTTGCACGTCAGTCGGGTGCCGTTGCTTTTGGGCGTGACCACGTAAGAGATGAACAGCGGGGGCATCACCTTCTTGAGCAAAGGTGCGTACTCCAACGTGATGTGCCGGTCAGGCTCAAAGCTGGCGATGCGAAACATGCTCATCACGGACTGCCCGATCGCCAGATGCTCAAGACCTGGCGTCAACCTGCGGGGGCTGCGGCGCCCGAAGTTGTCGAGCAAGTCGTAGCTGTAGGGTGCTTTGCGCAACTGGCACAGCCAGCGGAATACGACCCTTGGCGGGGCGGTCACACTCACGCTGCGGTACAGGGCAGACCAACCTTCGCCAGCCAGATCGTCGCATGGGTAGCGCTTGCTGCGCTCTTCAGCGGTGGTGCCCCAGCACTCTGCGATTGAAATCATTCCACGATTCTCCCTGCCTGCTGCCACGAGCTGGCTCGCTCGGAGGTTTCTGCGTCGGCGCGGCGCCCCAGGCGACGGACCGACATGCTCTGTATCAATCCGCCCTGCCCTGCGCCTTGACGCGCGTCAAAGCGACGCTTCGCAGGCGCCGTATCCGTGGAAAAAGCAGGACTCAATCTTCGCCGAACTCGCTGCGCTGGAACGCCGTGGGGTGCGCGGCCTTCCAGGCGCCAACGTCCTGCGGGTCGATAAGCACTGCGTCGGCGGCGGCATCAATCTTTGCCCGGAAGACGCACAGACCTTCGCCTGGGACGCAGGAGCTCTTGCCGTCATCGAGGCGAAAATCCCAGCCATGTTCCTGACAGACCAGGTGCTGGCCTTCCACCTGGCCCTGGGCAAGAAGCGCCGCGCGATGGGGGCAGCGCCCTTCGAGCACGCTGACGGCGTCGCCGTGGCGAATGACCACCAGCTCCACGCCGTCCACCACCGCACCGACCGGGCTGCGCTCCCCAAGTGCGGACCAGGTGGCAACTTTGACTAGGCCACACGGCTGCGGGATAGCCTCGAAGCAGCCTGGCTGCGGGCCCGCGTCCGCCTGGGGCAAGGGCGCCACGGCATCACGGGTTGGGGTCGTCGAGTGCGCGGTGGGGTCCGCCGCCAGGAAGATGCGCGCGTAGCTCTTCTGAGCGTCCCGCGCGATCTCGCGGAGCAATGCCTCGACGACGGGAAAGGTCAAACGTTTGGCCATCGCAGCGTTCGTCTCCGCGATGCGCTGATAGAGGTTCGGACGCGTGCTGGCGGTGGCGAGATAGTCCAAGATCGACTTGGCTTCCACAAACACCGTGTCGGCCCCGCGGCCTTCGTAGATGGCAGCCAGCCCGTCGAGTCGCACCCATTGGATGGTCGGATCCGGAGTGCGTCGAAAGAGCGGAATCATCGCTTCCGGACCCTCGGTATTGTAGGGCAACTCCGGATGCAGCGGCGCGCACGCGAGCACCGGCGCGCCGCCGATTTGCGCGTGTCCGTACGCCGTCAAGTCGTGACTGAAACGGATCCAGTCGCTGGGCGCGACCTGAATGGCCGGCATGATCACCTGCACGACGACCTGCTGCGGATCCCGCGCCACCTCAGCCATGAGTTGCACCAAAGGCGCCGCGTCGTGACTGTCGCAATAGTAAACGTACTGGTGCACCGTGTTCTTGCGGCGCCCCCCACGGGAGTAGGGGCAGAACGCGTACTTCTCCAGGAATTCTTCGAGGTAGCGGCGATTCACGCGCAGCGCCTCGCTCTGCATTTGCTCAAGCAAGATCTCGGCCGCCGGCTCCAGGGGATCGAAGGGGAAGTTGAGATGGCTCGGCGGCTCGCGCGTCACGACCTTGGACATGGGCGGCGGAGCATAGCGGATCCCAACTCGCCGTCTTTTCCTTGCGTGACTGAGCAGCGACTGAGATCCGGAACGCAAAACCTGACCGGGATCAACTCGACAAACGGAAATGCTGCGTGGCGTTTGCAAGCCCCGCTACAGCGCAACGGTCGCCACGAGGCGGTGGCGCGCCGCCCTCACGGCTCCCACTCGGGCGCCTTCGACGGCGCTGGAGTCTCTGCAGGGGGCGGCGCCGCAGGCGGCCAGGGTTTGTTCGGCTTTGCCGGCGCGGCCTGCTTCGGCTTGCCCGGGCCCCGTTTGCCCCCCGGCCGGTTCTTGCCCGCCCGGGCTTTCCGGTCGGCGCTCGGCGACGCCTCCGACGTTGCGCCGGCCGTCGACGTCGACGTCTCCCCTTCCTCGGCGTTCGCCGCCCTAGCCGGCTCCGGTGCGATCCCCGCCACGACGCCCTTGGGACCCGGCTTGAGCGTCACCACGAAGCGCGGCGGCGTCTTTGGATCACAACCGCCCACGAAACCCGTTGAATCGAAGGCCGTCTCGAACTTTCCGCTGCGCTCTTTGCCCTGGTCGTCCAGCAGCGAAACCTCGATGCGCAACTCGCGCACGCCGCCGCGCGCTGGCGAGCAATACGCCAGCACATACTGCTGCTCATACGCGCGGCCGAGCATGCCCGCGGCGTTCACGAAGGCGACGTTTGCCATCTCTAACGACGCCGCTTCGATCACACCCGCTGGCGCGATCTTGTCCAGCTTGCGACGCGCGTCTTCAGCCTCGACGCCGATGGCGTATACCCGATGCCGCGTGCTCTTCAGCACCGAGGCCACCTGCTCGTCCGGCACGCGCCCCGCCAGATCGCCGCCACGTGTGAAGACCACCAGGCTGCCCACGCGCACGGGCTGCTTCGCATCGCCAAAACGCCGATCGAGCTCCGCCAGCCCCTCCACCAACGCCCCATTCAGATTGCGCGACGCGTCCGCGCTCGCCGCGCGCGCCAGCTGCGCCATGGCTTTGGGCCCCTCGGGCGCCGCGGTTTTGGGATACTCCGCAACGAAGCGCAAGCTGCTGCCGCCATCAAAGGTGAACACCGTCACCGTCTGACGCTTGCGAACCTCTCGGATGAACCCCGCCGCACCACTCGCAACCGCATCGGCGCCGCGCCCGTCGCTGACATCGATCAGCAGCACGGTGCGATGCTCCCCCGCCACTTGCGGGTCGAGCAACACCTGCCCACTCTTTTCCGCCGGCAGGAGCTCCCCCTCTTCGTAAATCTTGAAGCTTGCCGCCGTCAGCCCCGGCACCGGCGCCTCGCCCTGAGAAACCGCCACGTACACCGCCACGTTGCTCGGCCGCTGCACCGACGTCGCCAACGGGCTGAGCGCCACTGCGCCCGGACGACAGCCCGCAGCCCCGAGCAGCGCCGCCACAACGCCCGCCGCGCGCATTCGCAGGCCGTGGCGCCCCCATCCACGCCTCACGCATCGTCCAGTCAGGGTGCAGTCGCCCTTGCCCATGCCCCGTTGTCGCACCAACTCCCCCGCCGCTCAAATGCCGAGCGCAGCAGTGGCCACTCTTTCTCCCTCGATCCGCCCCGAGCCCGCGGTTTCTTCGGACTGTGGCGTGATCGGCAGCGTGATGCGAAACGTCGCGCCCCCGCCTGGCGTCTCCTCGAGCCGCAGCTGCCCGCCGTGGCGCTGCACGATGGCATGCGCCAGGCTGAGCCCCTGGCCGGTGCCGCGGCCGACTTCCTTGGTGGTGAAGAACTGCTCGAAGATCCGGGTGCGGATTTCCGCCGGGACCCCAGAACCGTTGTCCGCAAGCGTGAGCTCCACCTGCGCGCCCACGCTGCGGAGCCCCACTACGATGCGACCGTCGTCAGGACAGCGTCTCGCATCGGACAAAGCGTGCCCGGCATTGACCAGCAAGTTCACGAACACCTGCGTCAACTCGTCGCGCATGCACTCGACGAGCGGCACGTCGTGGTCGAACTCCAGCTCGACTTCCGCGACGAGCTTCCATTCGTGCCGCGTGACCATGACGCAGGAGCGCAGCACCGCAGCCAGATCCACCTTCTCGCGCTGGCCCTGGCTCGGATGCGAGATCTCCTTCATCGCCCGTACGATCTTGGCGATGCGGTCAAGTCCCTCCACGGAGTCGTTCAGGGCCACGGGCAACTGTTCACGCAAGTACGCGGCGCGAGACTTCTTCTCCAGCAGCCGGACGGCTTCTGCCGCACTCTGGGCGTCCTCGCCTCCTAGAACTGCGGCGACGACCCGCTCTTGCGCTTCCATCACGCCCAATAGCCGCGTCAAACCGTCGCGCACGAACTGCGTGTTGTCGCCGACGAACTGCACGGGCGTGTTGATTTCGTGTGCAACGCCGGCAGACAGCTGACCGATGGCTTCCAATCGCTGCGCCGCTGCCGCGCGCTGTAGCGCGGCGCGGGTCTCGGCGGCCGCCTGCCGGCTTAGGGCTTCCCGGTACTCGAGCTCCTCGTGCAGCATGAGCAGACCGGCGAGCACGTCCGCGCGGCGCGGATCCGCTTCGGCGGCGATACGCTCTTCGGTCACAGAGCACTGCCCTTGGGAGAGCTCCAAGAACCAACCCACGAGCTCAGCGATGTCGATGTGCGCGTGCATGGTCCAGAGCGACCAGAGCCTCCTCTTCGGTACGGCAAACGGTGTAGGCGGGCCAAGCGCCGTGGAGCACGAACTTGAGCGCGACGTTGAGCAGCACGTTCTGCCCCGTCGCAAACGCGATGCCGTCGACGCGAAAGGCCGACGCACGCGCGAACGAACGCAAGAGGGCCCGCTCCTGTGCTGCAGGCCGCTCGGCTTCCGTCAAGTTGACCAGCACCTGCACAGACTCTTCCTGATCAGCGATCACTTCGAAAAAGCGTTCGCACAGCACACGCAAAGTGTGCACGTTGCCATTCGGGATGTCCTTCACGTACACGCGGCCAGGACTGAGCCAGTACACGCGACTTCGAATTTCCGCCCGCAGTTCCGGCGAGACAAGCCCGGCGTCTTGCTGGAATTCGGTGACCGCGACCGGCGGATGCATCACCTGAATTGAGCGGCAAGTTCGCGCGAAACCTGAACCCCGGCGCGACGCTCCCCGGAGCGATCCCGCGTTTCGCCGGGCTTTTCTCGTATCGATCTGTGTTCGCTCGCGACAGAATCTGACCGTGCATGCGCGCCCGTTACGCCGGCGAAGCGCCCTGCACGCTACGGCGCGTCGCAATCCACGCGGGTCAGGTGCACCGAGCAGTTCACGGCCGATAGCGCGGTCCACGCCACCACCACGCCTTCACCGCTCGGTGTGCCGCGCACGGCCGTGACGCGCGGATAGCCCTCGGTGAAGATCATGCTGCGTGCCGCAAGGGACAAGTCCGGGTCGAACACCGATACCTCGATACGCTCGAAGTCGACCCGGCGCGCCAACACCAGTTGATCGCCGACCGCACCGACGGCGACGCGATCTTGCACGTCGTCGAGGAGTGTCACCGGCCCCACCACCGCCTGCGTCGCGGCATTCACGCGCAGCGCGTGGGTGCGCAGACCCTCCGTGGACGACGTCCACACGGCGTAGGCGCCGTCCGGATGCGGCGCCGCTGCCACGTCAATGATCGTCGAGCCGTCCGTCGTGGTGGTCAGCGTCGTCTGCGGCGTCGTGCGCGTCACCCGCAGCACGTCGACGTACTGGGGCGTGACGCCCGGCGTGCCGGGACATTTTTCGAAGCCACTGTGCCGCGACGCCACCACCAGAAACCCATCGCCAAACGCCACAGCGTCCGCGCGCGGCGCTTGCCCCGCCGAACAACCAAAAGACTCCATTTCGGTGGCAAGCCCGTTTTCATCCACCAGAAAACCGCGCAGCAGCTGCGCCGCGCCGACCAGGTCAAACACGCCCACCAAATGCGACGTCGCCTCGCGATGCCACGTCACGAACATCGGCTGAATACCCGGAAGCTCGATGGGCGAAGCGGCAACGCCGGCGACGGGCATGGCCGGGTACAAGCGCGGCCCAATCGGACCGCGCACCGCGAGACCAAAGCGGGCTTCTGCGGATCGACCGACCACGTGCGTCGAGTCTGTCTCGATCGCCGTCGCAACCACGGGCGCCAGTGCTCCGTTCTGAGGCCAGTTGTCCCAAGGCCGCAACGTCGCATGACGCACGACGAAGCCCGGTCCGCCCCCGCCCCCGCCCAGCCAGGCCGCCGTGAACTGCAACTGGTCGTCACTGCTCGCCGTCAGCTGCGTGGAATCTTCAAGCGGTTGCGCCACAGGCCCGATAGTCGGGATCAGCACCGAGAGCTGCCGACACGGCGACGCACTCACCCCGCCACCCGTGCCGCCGCCACCCGTGCCGCCGCCACCCGTGCCGCCGCCACCCGTGCCGCCGCCACTCACCGCGCCCCCCGCAGCGCCGCCACCCACGACCAACTCCGACCGCGAGCCACACGCCAGCGTCAAGCTCGCCACAAGCGCGCAGAGTATCTCCCCCTCGCGCGACCGCTGCGCTCGCCGCCCAGCGCGAATCAGCCCAACCAGCACACGCCCACCAGACCACCAAGCCGCCGAGACGTCCACCGTTCCCATCCGCGCGGCGCACAACGCGTGATTCCAACGCCCGTCGCCATCGGTCTTCGTCACCGTGCCCGGGACGCCCGCGCGCGCTGTTTGCGCCACACGAACTCCGCCCCAAATGCCCGCCGCGCCGCCTGCTGATTGTGTGGTTCGCACAGCACACAGAGATTCTCCACGCTGGGCGTGCCACCCCGCGCGAACGGATCGCGATGCTCCAAAGTGAGAAAGCGCGTCTCGCCGCAGCGCCGCCCTGCCGCGTCGACGAAAGTGCACCGCTCCCCATCGCGCTTCCAAACCGCCCGCGCCACCTCCACCGGCACATGC
>CALMUT010000340.1 GCA_937872925.1 uncultured Myxococcales bacterium
CTAGTTGACGCTGGGCCCAGTCTTCGCCACCGCGATTGGCCGGTTAGATATCAACAGAAGCAACGCTTCGGTGTGGATTTCCTGTACCCCCTCACGCGCTATCTTTCCGCCCTGCGAGATCCGACGATCCAAGACCGCAGCGGCAAGCCTGCCCCGAACCCGCTGTACTCCACTGGCGGCGGTGTCTCGCGGGATCCGAGCTTGATCTTCTTGGCGGGCATCGTGGGTGTGCCTTGGCAAGCCATCGCCACCGACGCGAGTCAGCCGCCCGGCGCCGCGCTGAAATACAAGTCCGCACGGGACATCGACTGGCCCCAGATCACGCCCACCACGGGCGCGCCACCGCTGGATCCCCATATGCTGGAAAGCGTTTCGCCGCGTCCAGGCTTGGCCACTTTTGGTGCAGGCGCGGGCAGCGATCCGATACACGGACACGATTGGGACGTCGCCGCGGCCTTCCCCGGCCAGGGCCCCGGTGATCTCCAGTTTGCCTGCACGTTTCCCTTGGCTACGCCGCGGCCTTGCGGGGCGGGGCAGTCCGGCTGTGACTGCAACGCCGCGGGCGTCAACGGCAAGAGCCCGCTCTGCTTCGACGGCACGCAATACACGAACCAGCAGCTGCACGCCAAGGCTTACCCCGGACTGCGGCAGCTCGAGTTGTTGCGTGACTTTGGCGACAACTCCATCGTGGCATCCATCTGCCCGAAAGAAGCCGCGGACACCCAGAGCCCCAGTTTCGGCTACAGCCCGGCGGTCGACGCGATCGTCGACCGATTCAAGGAAGTCATCGGCGGCACCTGCATCACACGTCCGATCCAGGTGACCAAGAACGACGACGGCTCGACCACGACCCAGTGCGCCATCGTGGAAGCGATCCCAACCCAAGGGAAGGCGTGTGCCTGCGCCGGTGACGAGAATCGCCGCGCGCCTGGCAGCAAGTTGATCGATCCCGTGTTGCGCGAGCTGCGCAAGAATCGTCTCTGCGGCAGCGAGGGTCAGGCCAGCTGCACGCAGCAGGACTTTTGCTTGTGCGAGATCGGTGAAGCTGCTCCCAAGACGTCCTGCGAAAACGACGAAAGCGCAGAGGGCATCGGCTGGTGTTACGTGGATCCCAGTCAGGGTGTGGGCAGCGACGCCGTGATCCCACCGACTTGCAACCCCAGGCGCCAGCTGCGCTTCGTGGGTCCGGGCACCCCGGCTTCGAACTCCATCGTCTTCATCGCCTGCCAGGGCAAGGCCTTGGACACTTAGGGGTTTGGGTCGGGGCGCGGGGGCACGCGGGGCCACGCTTCCCGCCCTGGGCCCCACATTCGCGGCCGCGAGCTACGCTGCCGCTTCGTGGGGGCCGGCCCGTTCACGGCCCGCTCCGAACCCCGCCCGACTCGAAACCGGAGTTGGCGCCGTGGCGGCCCATGGACAACTGGGTTGGCGGCCACGGCTCCAAGATCCGGGCTATTTTGCGGAAAAAACCGAGGCACGGGCGTTGCTGCTCTGATCAGTCGTGCGGTCCCCTGTTTTTCCGGATTTGCGTCCTCTCCCGGGCGCCTTCACCACGATTGACGGCAGTGGTCCCGCGCACTTACGCTCGCCCGGCCCTGGCGCTTTGCCAGCAGAGGCGGCTAGTATTGCAGCAGTCTTTCGTATCTAGCGTGTGTTCAGGTGATCGGCTCGCCGTCCGGCGGGCATCCAGGTTTCCAAGGAGTCTTTCGAGATGAAGAAGCGTTCCCTTTCGGCGCGAGTGGTTCGGGCCACGATTGCCGGCATCGCGTCCGTAGCCACCCTCGGCGGTTTGGCCTCGGGCTGTTTGGACCGCCCGGTCTCACCGGCCTCACCGAACACCACGAACGTGTTCGTCGATCAGATCCGCCAGTCCGGCGTCGACAAGATCGACATGCTGTTCATGATCGACAACTCCATTTCCATGGCGGACAAGCAGGTCATCCTGCAGAAAGCCGTGCCCAAGCTGGTCGAGCGCTTGGTGACTCCGCGCTGCGTCGATTCTGCGACGAAGCTCCCGACGACCGGTAACTTCCCCGGATGCGCCGCTGCCGACGAGCCAGAGTTTCCACCAATCAAAGACATCCACCTGGGCGTGATCACCTCCAGCTTGGGCGCCCACGGCGGTGAGACCTGCTCCGAGACCAGCCCGAACTTCAAGCCAGACCAGAACGACAAGGGGCGTTTGGTTGGCCCGTTGCGGGGCGTGACCAACCACGAGGGCCTGGACTTCTTGTGGTGGAACCCCGACACGGACACCGCGGACCAGGCGGACTCGAGCACGCTGATTTCCGAGTTCAGCGCTCAGGTGGTGGCCGCTGGTGAAACCGGCTGCGGCTACGAAGCGAATCTCGAGGCTTGGTATCGCTTCCTAGTGGATCCGCAGCCGCCGGATACGGTCAAGCGCGAAGGCAACTTCACCGTCGTCGAAGCCTGTCCCCAAGAAGGCGCGGACTGCGGTGCCGGCGGCATCTGCATCGGTGGCTTCTGCTCTGACAAAACCGTGCTGGCGCAACGCCAGGCATTCCTGCGGGGCGACTCCTTGGTCGCCGTTGTCATGCTGACGGACGAAAACGATTGCTCCATCCGGGACGACGGCCAGGGCTGGTTGGTGTCTATCGCCACGCCCGGACTGCCCCGCGCCACTGCCGCCTGTGCGCAGAATCCCGACGACCCGTGCTGCACTTCCTGCGGGGCGCCCACGCCCAGCGGCTGCACGCCAGCGGCGCAAGACCCCGAGTGCAGCAAGAACGGCGGCACGTACACCCCCCCCGAGGATCACGTGAACTTGCGTTGCTGGGACCAGAAGAAGCGCTACGGCGTGGATTTCTTGTATCCCCTCAACCGCTACGTCAACGCGCTGAAGAACCCCAGCGTCACGGATCGCGGCGGCAACAGCGCGCCCAACCCACTGTTCTCCACCGGTGGCGGCGTCTCGCGGGACCCCAGCCTGATCTTCTTGGCGGGCATCGTGGGCGTGCCGTGGCAGGCCATTGCCACGGATGACAGCCAGGCGCCGGGCACTCCCCTCAAGTACAAACTTGCCCGGGACGTTGACTGGGCCGCCATCACTCGCACCGGCAACGCAGAGCCGACGAATCCGCGCATGATTGAGACCTTCAATCTCCGCCCTGGCCTGGCGGATTTCAACGCGCCCAACACAGACGCCGTTCACGGGCATGATTTCGACATTGTGGGCGGCTCGGGCACTCAGGGTCCCGGCGACCTCCAGTACGCCTGCATTTTCCCCTTGGCGACGCCTCGGGATTGCGCCGCGATCTCCAGCGGCTGCGACTGCAAGGCCAGCACCGGGGTCGCCGCAAAGAGCCCGCTGTGTTGGGACGGAGCGCAGTTCTCGGAAACCCAGCGCTACGCCAAAGCCTATCCCGGCCTGCGCCAGCTGGAGGTGCTGCGCGACTTCGGGGACAACGCCATCGTGGCCTCGATTTGTCCCAAAGAAGCCATCAACGAGAACGACCCCAGCTACGGCTACAACCCCGCCGTGGACGCCATCGTGGATCGCCTCAAGGAGCAGCTCAGCGGCTCCTGTCTGACGCGCCCGGTGACGGTCGAGTGCGAGGGAACGGTCGACGCCAACGGCGTGTGTCAGGGCAAGACGGTTACGAAGTGCGCGATCGTGGAAGTCAGCGCGACCCAAGGCGGCAGCTGCGGTTGCGACGGTAGCGCCAACCGGAGGGATCCCGACGGGAAGCTGATCAAGCCGGTGCTCGACGGTCTGCGCAAGGACCGCGTCTGCGGCGAAGCGGGCCAGCCCGCGTGCAGCCAAACCGATTTCTGCCTGTGCGAAATTGGCGAAGCCGACCCCAAGACCTCTTGCGAGAACGATGCGAATCCGCAGGGCATCGGCTGGTGCTACATCGATCCCTTCGGTGAGCCGAAGGTCGGCAGCGAGGCGCTGGTCAAGGACTGCAACCCGCAGCGTCAGCTGCGCTTCATCGGGAATGATACTCCGAAGAAGA
Source organism: uncultured Myxococcales bacterium (assembly GCA_937872925.1). Lineage (GTDB taxonomy): Bacteria > Myxococcota_A > Polyangia > Polyangiales > Polyangiaceae > JACKEA01. The sequence goes on from CALMUT010000340.1 coordinate 3,978, forward strand.
ACTCGATCATCTTCATCGCCTGCCTGGGCAAGCCCCTGGGCGAGTAGGTCGAAGGTCGAAACGTCGCGCGGGCGCGGTGCCGGAAGGTGCCGCGCCCTGTGTGCATTTTGGGGGGGGCTGCAGCTACGTTGTGGCGCCCTTTTCAGACCCCGACCCTTCCGTGCTAGCGTCGCCCCCGCCGCGATGGAGTCAAAGAAGACCATCCTGGTCATCGAGGATGAACCGCATATTGCCCTGGGCCTGAAAGACGCCCTGGAGTTCGAGGGCTTTCGCGTCGTCGCCGCGGCGACCGGCAAAGAGGGCGTCGTTGCGGCGCGCAGCGAGCGGCCTCACGTTGTGCTGCTGGACCTGATGCTGCCGGACATCAATGGCTACCAGGTCTGCGAAGAGCTGCGGCGTTTTGACGCCTTCATGCCCATCATCATGCTCACCGCCCGCAGTCAAGAAGCGGACAAGATCCGCGGATTGGACGCCGGCGCCGACGACTACGTGACCAAGCCTTTTAGTGTGGGGGAACTCATCGCGCGGATCCGCGCGCTTTTCCGCCGCATCAGCCGCCCCATCGAAGCCCTGGAGTTCCAGGTCGGCGCCGCCACCGTGAACGTCACCGCCCACACCCTGTCCCGGGACGGCGTCGAGCCCGAGAGCCTGAGCTTCTACGAAGTCGAGCTCTTGCGCCTGCTCCACGAACGCGCGGGCCAGCCCGTTAGCCGCGAAGACATCTTGAACAAGGTCTGGGGCCTCGACGCCAACCCGACGAACCGCACCATCGACAACTACATCGTCAAACTCCGCCGCAAACTAGAAGCCACTCCGGAAAAGCCCGAGCACATCCTGACCGTCTACGGCTTCGGCTACAAACTGGTGCTGTAGGCCGCAACGGGGTTCGGAGCCATCGGCGGCCCAGGCTTCGCGGCGAAGGAACTCAGGCGGACCGGGCGCAGTCGGTCACGCGCCGCACCTTCACGGTGTCGGGCGCAAGTCGCCCCAAAGCACGGACAAGTCGAGTTCTATCGCGTCAAAGGGCGCAGCACGAACGCGCTGATCGTCATGATGGACGGCAGCCGTGAGCCAACCGTCCTGGTGCAGGCGCAGGACCTCGAGGGTTCGCTGCAGCGGATTGACGAGCCATGCGTAGGGGACGTGTTCGCGGGCGTAGATCGGCAGCTTTACCGCACGGTCGCGCTTTTCGGTGGACGGCGACAAGACTTCGCAAACCCAGTCCGGCGCAAGCTCGAAGTAGGCCTCGTCGCCGACACTGGGCAGGCGTTCGCGTTTCCAGCCCGCGAGATCGGGAACCAGGATGTCCGCGTGAAGATGAATTTCCGGCTCATCGAGAATGAGCCAGCCGCCAGGACCTCCTTTGCCGCGCTTGAAGGGAGGGCCGAGTTCTTCGCCCAAGGCACTGGTGACGGCAGTGTGGCGGCCCGCGGGACGTGGCTGGAGATGCAGTTCTCCGTCGAGCACTTCGGCCACCCTATTCGGCGGCGCATCCAAGACGTCCTGGTACGTCGCTTTTCGTCGGGCTGCGTCCGCGGCCATGGGCAGAAGATAGCACACCGCCCCGACCCCCCCCGCGCCGCTGTCGCCCGCGTCCAGCGCCACAGGCGCCCGAATCCGGGCGCGTCAATCCACGATGGGGAGCACGTTGCGGGGGTCGCAGACCACGGTCTTGGCGTTGTGCACCATCTGCCGCGGGGCCAGCGCTTTGGCGTCGATGCTGTCGCGCACGCGTCGTACTTCGAGGTGCAAATGCACATCTCCAGGGCTGCCGCTGTCGCCGACGAAGCCGAGCAACGAACCTTCGCGCACGTTCATGCCCTGGGTCAGCCCGGGGGCGGGGCCGTCGAGGTGGCCGTGCACGATCAGGTATTCGCGCAGCCGTCCTCCCTCACGCACGCTATGGCGGGTGACGACGGAGTTGCCGAACAGCTCGCCTACGAGCACGACTTCGGCGTCGCCGACTTGGTGTTCCAGGGAGACGCTGCGCACTTCGGTGCCGCGGGGCTGAGCGATGTCGATGCCGCCGTGGCCTACGGCTTTGAGATGCGCGCCGCGGCGCTGCGAAGCACTGGGCATGTCCAGATCGTACCCGCTGGACACAAACTGTTGCTTCTCGGAGATCGGCACCGGGTAGCGGTAGGCCGTGTACTTTTCTGGGCGGTCTGGACGGCGGGGGATTTGTTCGTAGCGCACCCAATTGCCGTGGCGGTCGAGGTGTCGGTTTTCTTTGGCTTCGAGCTCCGAGCCTCCGCGGCCGGCGACGGGAACGGGGATGCAGCTCGCGCCGTCCGGCAGGGTCGTGGGCGGACACACGCTTGAAAGGGCGTCGCCCGCTGCTCCGGGGGGCAGCGCCGTGCCGGGCGCCGCAGGGCCGCCACCCTCCGCCGCCCCGGTAAGGGCCGCGAGCGAGGCACACAAGAGCGTCGCCTTGGCCAGGGGATCCACCCGCCACAGAGTAGACGCGGCGGCTCGAAAGACAAGTGGGCGTGGCTGGGTTCTCGGCACGCCTTGGCTGTTTTCGGCTGTTTTCCCCTTTCACGTTGCGTCTGAGATCCCGGGTTGATACGAAAACGCGCCGTGCTTCCAATCGGTGCACTCAGCCCTGCCGATGCGGCGGTCATGGAGACCTTCGTGGTCCCCCGTTACCTCGCATTTTTCGGCGAGCTCACAATGGAGCTCTTCCTCGCAGGCGAAGGCGCGCGCATCGCCCACCTCGGTTGCCGCACGGGATATCCGGATCGTCAGCTGCTCGAGAGCATCCAAGGCGCCTCGGTCGTCGGCTTCGACGCATCCGCCGCAGCGCTGGAGCTTGCCCGCAACAAGGTCGCGACTCTGGGGGACGTGCCCATCGAGTACTACGAAGCTCGCGAGCTTCCCACGGAGTTCGAAGACGGAAGCTTCTCCCACGCCATGAGTCTGCACCCCATCGGCAGCGTGGAAGATCGCGAGGCGCTCTACCGCGAAATGTACCGCCTGCTCTATCCCGGTGGCCAGGCGTTGCTCGCCCTGCCACTGCGCGGATCCTTCCAAGAGCTCGGGGACTTGCTGCGTGAGTATGCCCTCAAATTCGATGATGGCGAACTGGGCAGCGCCGTCGAAGAAGCCATGGCTAGCCGTCACACCCTCGAGACGCTCTCGGAGGAAATCGAAGGCTCAGGTCTCGATGATGTGGACGTCGAGATCCGGCAAACCACGCTGTCTTTCGACAGCGGGCGCGCCTTCATCGAGGACCCGGTGACCCGGCTGCTGGTGCTGCCTGAAGTGCAGACCTGGCTGCCCGGGGTCGACATGGAAAAGCCTTGGGACTACGTGCGCGACGCCATCGACAAGTACTGGTCTGAAGGGCAATTCGAGTTGTCCCTCAACGTGGGCTGCGCCAGTTCGCGCAAGCTGGAGTGAAGCCGGCCGCGGGGCGGCTCTTGCCCCGGCTTCAGTAGCGGTACTGCCAGAGCAAATCCAAGCCCGTGCCCAGGGTGCCGATCTCCGTGCGTAGCGACCAGTTCTTGCGGAAGCGCCAGTCCACAGTGCCGGAGACGTCGACCTTGTCGGCACCGGTGGAGGATTGCACCGTCTGGGTGCTTTGTCGGTACGTGCCTTCGAACCAGATGTCCCGGGCCACCTGCACTGCGACGGTGTGTGCGGCCTTGTCTTCGTGGGTCGCCGTGCGCACCTCGACTTTGCCGAGCAGCGCGTCACCGAAGATCGCGTTGATGGCACCGACCCCAGCGCCGGTTGCCAAGTCGCCGCCGCCGCCCAGGAGTAACGCCATGGCTTCGTCCTCGGAGTGGTCCGGACTCGATACGCGCAAGCGCGCGTCTTTCAGCGTGCCAGTGACCTCCAGGTAGACCGTACTGCCGTCCGGGGCGCGCCAAGAAGCCACGGCGTTCAGGTGCGGGTCTGCTGGGTCGTCCGTGTCGAAGAGCACGCGCCCGTTTTCAATCACAAAGGACTTGCCCAGAGTCTGGATACGCCCGCCGGCGCGCAGATCAACATAGCCCATCACGGCGACGTCGTTGCCGAGCTCGACAACCGGCTGCCCGCTGAGGGGCACGCTCAGGTCATTGCGTGTGATCAGTACGCCGCTGCCTAGCTGGACAACGAAGCGCCACGGCAGTGCCCGCTCACCGTCGGATGTTGTCGGCTCGCGCAAAGGTTGGAGCACGGCAACATTTGGATTGTCGCCGAGTTCGATCACACTGCGCGCGCTGGCTTGGGGCAAGCGTGCCACGAGTTGCGGGACCTCGACCGTGACCAACATGCGTTCTGGCTGGCGTTGCAGGGTCAGGATCGCATTGCCCTCGGCGGTGGCCTGACTGACGCCCTGTACCAACAGCGGCACGTCTGCAAGCGCCAGGCGAGCGGTGCCCTTTTCCAAGCGCACTCCGTCAAAGTACAAGGAGCCACTCGAGTGCACGTTGTATTTTTCCGAACGGGCTTTGCCTTGCACGTTGCTAATGTCGATGGCCGTGTAGCGGCCGGCCTCCCGTGCGTCCGCGCGCAGGCTCAGATCTCGGATCTCCAGGCCAAGGGGAGCGATCTGAACCACGCCGTTGCGCAGCATCGAGTAGCCGGCGATCTTGCCCGTCCAGTGGGTTTCGGTTTCGCGCTTTTCCGCGACCAGGGTCGCCGCCAATCCAGCGTCAATGTCGCCGCCCAGGCGGCTAAAGATGTCGCGCAAGAACGGCGACAGCACCACAGCATCGAAGGAACGAGCTTCGAGCCCGAGGCGGATCGGTCGGTCGGGATCCAGCTCGGGCGCGACGCCTTCCCAGCGTACGCCTGCGCCTGCGGTGACCGAAAGGCGGCTGCCCTTCTTTGTCATCTCGCCCTTGGCCGAGATCGTCTTGCCGTCCGAGCGGGCCACGATGCTGCCTTGCCCCAGAGGAACGCGATCGACGGTGACGTCCAAGAGTTGCAAGTTGGCGCTGGCGTAGGGCAAGGCGGCGCCTTCGGGGCGCTGCAACGCGAGGGTCCCGCTCAGCGCGCCGGTCACGCGGCCGTCGGCCAAGAAGGGCACGATGCCGAGAGGCGCCCGCTCGAAGATCATCTGCACGCCGCCGGTGGGTGGTTTGCCGTCGAGGGGGATATTGCCCTTGCTGATCAACCACGCCGCTCGTGTCTTTGCGTGGGACAGCTCTCCCGTTCCGGCGTAGCGGCCGCTTTTGGGCTCATACTGGGCCGTCACTAGCAGGTCTGCGGGCAGCGCCAGGCGACTGCCTGCGGCACGCAGGGCCGTGAAGTTCACCCGGGCGCCGATCACGGGGTCTTTGGGAGTCCCGAACCAGGTCACGCGTCCGTCGATGCTGCCGTCGGTGGCGGTGACCTTCAGAGGCTCCGGCAGCTGCGACAGTCGCCGCGTCGGGATCTGAAGCACCCCCTCCATCTTGGTGTCGGAGAGTTGCGCGCCCATCGTTTCCGGGGAGGCCGCAAGCGCGACCAGATCCAACTTGGCCGAGCCGCTGATGCTCGCAAGGGCACCGCCCGGGTCGACCAAGCGCGTCGTGATGCTGGTATCGCCCGTGCCGCCGTCGATGCCGCCTCCCACTTGCACGTCGATGGTGTCCAGCTTCGTGTCTTCGCCGTATTCGACGACGAGATTCTGGGTGCCACCCACCCAAAACACGCTTGGCAGCTTGTCTTCGTCACCGCGTTCCAGGCGCACCTGCGCAAAGGCCTTGCCATCCACTGCCTGCACGCCCCAAGAGCTGGGGAGCGCGTAGGTGAGTAGCCCAAGGTTCAGCTCGCTGGCATGGATTTGCGCCAGCCCCGTCCAGCGCTTCCAAATATCAGACTGGATGATCTTGCCCTTGAGCTCGGTCTGCCAGGCGCCGCCAATGTTGCCGATGCCTTCGACGGTTCCGGATACATCCCCGTCGAAGCGCTTTCCGTCTACAGCAGCATTCACCCGCACAGCGATCCCGCCGACGCCCAGCACGCTGCCTTTGCCCAATGCAAAGTGTAGGTGTCCGAAGGCACCGTCGTTGTGCACATCCAAGTCCGTGTCCACCCGCAGGCTGCCACCCAGCGTGCCCTTTTCGAGGCCCAGCGCCCGGGCGATGGCGTCCAAATCCAAGTCTTCGCCCTTGGCGCGCGCCACGATCCGCTCCGGCGACAGGCGCAGGGATCCGGTCAGCTTGCCCCCGGCACCCGTCAAAGAGAGGTCTTCGATGTGGATCTCTCGGCTTCCGAGATCGAGCCGCGCGATGCGTCCGCCCAGGGACGTGCCCGCGCGCTTCACCTCGACCGCAAGATTGTCGAGCCGGGGTGGGTCTTGCATCGCGACAATGGCTGAGGCGTTGACGTTCGGGCCGAAGTCGTCGGTCAACTTGGCGCTCACCTTTGGTTTGAGCACATTGCCGCGGGCGGATACGTCCATCTTGCCGAAAGAAAAGCCGCTGGCCGCCAAGCCTTGCCCGGTGATGTTGGCGTTGACGTCGAGCTCCTTCGGCCGAGTCAGCGGTCCCCGGGCCCGGCCGGAGATATTGGCCTGGCTCACCGAGATATCGCCCATCTTGAAGGTGCGCAGGTTGGCGACGACCGATGCGTCCAAGCGCTCCTTTTCAATGCGCGCTTTCACCGTTACGTCGGCGCGCCCGCGGGCGTTGGTCAGTGCTTTGACCCGCGGCGCCTTTTCAATGCTGAAGGATCGCGCCCGGGCAGTCAGATCGATGGGGCCGTCCGGATGGAAAGTGAAGTCGACTTTCAGCGGCATGCCATCTTCATGCAGCGTGGCTGTGCCCGAAAACCCCTTTTCGTTGTAGGTGCCGCCGACGTCCATAGGTGGCACGTCGTTGTCGAGGAGCTTGGAGGCCGCAGTTGTGCCGTTGGCGTCCACGACGATCTGGCCATTCTTGTCCCAGATAGCTATGGAGCTGTCGAGGTCGACGTCGGTACGCGGTCCGTCTGGAAACAGTGTGCGTAGGTCGAAGCTTCGGCCTTCCACGTCGAGCTTCACGCTGAGGTTCGGGCTCAACACAAGCGGCCCCGAAGCCGTCACCCGGGATTCACCCGAGGAAAGCCGTAGGCTCGTCTGCAGCGCGCTGGGCGTGCCGCGGGCTTCCACGTGCGCGGTCACGGGCGCACGGATCGGGTAGTCGACCCAAAGCCCCTGGACGTCCTCGGGTTTCGCTTGGGGCAAGTCGAGTCGTGCTTCGATCTTGCCACCCTTGACGTGCACGAACGCGCCGACGCTCAGGTTGCCGAAGAAGCCGTCGAAGGAACTCCACACGGCACCCGGGGCGCGGATATGCACATCGCCTGTGCCCGTTGCGTCGGTGCCTCCGAGTCCACGCACGACGACGCCGTAGCGTTGCACGTCGATGGCTGCACCTTTGGGCGACACCAACACAGAGCCGCGCACGTTGGCCAGCTGCAGCTCCAACGTCGGCAGACCACCCACGCGCCCTCGGGCGTAGATGCGACCGACTTCCACGTTCGGTAGCCAGGTGCGAACGTAGCGTGGCGTTCCACTGGGCTCGCTACTTGGCTCGCTGGGGCGGTCGACGGGGGTGAACGCCGTCGCGATGGTGGGGATCCCGCTGTCTGGCTCTGGAGCAATGAAGACTTCGGCGCGCTCTGCGCGCACGTGCTGGATCACCAGGCTGATGCGCTCGCCGCCCCAGATTACGGTTTTGAAGAGCTGCACCACGTCCGCCTTGGCGCGCAGCTCGGAGAGCACCAGGACCGTTTCGCCCTTGGGGTCCTGCACTCGGGCCTCGGGCGCGGTGACCCCGTGCAGGGTGATGGCGTCCACCTGCTCGATCTGGACGGTTCCCTGAAAGTAGTCGGAGAGTTCGCTGGTGAGGGCCCGTGCCGCGACCCGTCGAGCAGGCGGGGTGTTGACGTGCAGCACCATGCCCACCGCCAGGCTTGCGGCGAGCACTGCCGAGAGCGAGAGGAGCTTGGCGAGTTGGAACAGCGCGCCCAGCGCCGCTCGCAAATGGCGACGCAGCGCCACTAGAACGCTTCTCCGAGCGCAATATGGATAGCAATGGGCAGCCCGAAAACGGTACCGGGATCTCCTTCGTCGACCTGCAGGTCCGTCTTTCCGATTTGCTGGAGCCCAGGCACCCGGTAGCCGACATCGAAACGAAAGGGACCCACTGGTGTGAGATAGCGCACGCCGGGGCCTACAGACAGGTGCGGGACGGAGAAGCGGATATCGGCCACGTTTCGTGTGACGTCGCTGGCATCCACAAAAGTCGCCGCTTCCAGCGGCCCTGTAATTGGAAATCGCACTTCCATCGAGGCTTCCCAGAGCGTGAGGCCACCGATGGGCCGAATACAGGCGCTGGGAAGGTCTTCCACGGCCACCACGGTGGTGTCGCAGTTTTGGCCCGTTGGTACCAAGAAGCCAACGGGACCGTGGGGACCGACGCCGCGAAATGGATAGCCACGATTGGAGTTCGGACCGCCAGAATAGAAAACTCGAAACAGCAATTTGTGCTGGTCGCGGATCACGTCCGCAGCGGTGGGTGTGCGTGTGTTGTCAGGATCCAGCGTGTTTCCGTAGTCGAAAGGGAACAGAAAACCGAAGGTCGTGCGCGTGGCCAGGGTGACCTTTTTGGATATCGGCACGTAGGTTCGGATCTCGGGCTTGATCCGCAAGTCGCTCACACTACCGCCGAAGATCTTGTTCGCCAGCTGCACACTGTTGCTCAGATACACCCCAGAATGGGGTTGGATGCGATCGTCGCGTAAATCCAGCACGGCGTAGAGTTCTGGGAACGCCACTCGCACGGTCTCAAGTCCGTCGGGAATGTCGCCCTGGTAGGTGAACGGAAAGTTCGCCTCCCAGTTGTAGGACGGCGTCAAGAACAGGCGATGGCTGAAGAACGCACGCTCGATGCCGGTCTGCGCCTTGATCGAGTGGTAGCCAATCACGCGCTCTGCCTCGACGTCGAAGTCAGCTGCGTCGGGCAGGGGATACAAGAGCGGCGCGATGCTGTATTCGCCGGCGACGAACCCTGTGGTGCGGCCTTCCAAAAAGGACGGTTGGTGCAGCTCCGCGCGCAGGGTGTTCTCGGGCAAGAGCCGCGTCGGCGCGTCGAAGCGGCCAATGCGTGTCGGGAAATAAACAACACCTGGGCGCGCTTCGATGTTGAAGCGTCGCATGCCACTCAGGAAGTTCTTGTGCTCCCAGCCCACGCGTAGGTGATTCGACAAGCGCAGCACATCAAAGCGTGCGCCGCCTCCCAGGCGGATCGTGCGCAAAGCGCTCTCGCGCACCACCGCGTTGATGGGCACCGTACCGGTCTCGGGTTTCGATTTGTCCTCTCGGATTTCGACGCTCGAAAAACGACCCAGGGTCAACAAAGCTTCTCGGGCATCGTCAAGGTCTCTGCGGGAATACCGTCCGCCTTCCCGGATATCCAAGTTGGCGCGCACCGGCGCTTCCGGAATGGCTTCAAGCCCCAGGATGCGCACCCGGCCGTAGCGGGCCACTTCGCCGGACTTGACTTCGAATACGACGTCGGCGGACTGCTGCGCGACGTCGACCTTCGCGCGATACTTCACCTCCGCGAATGCGTAGCCCGCATCCGCCAGGATTTCGGTGATGCGTTTGGCTGTGTCTTCGAACTCGCCTTCGTCGAAGAGCCGGCCCTCCTCCATGCGTTCACGGAACAGCACCAGGGTCTGTGCACTGATTTCTAGTGGGATACGCTCGATGCCGATCAGCGAGGCGTTGCGCACGCGCACGGGCTGACCCTCAGACACGTGGATTTCAACCCGCACCCGATGGTCATCGACCCGAATGATGCGTCCAGCCGTCACGCGGGCTTCGTAGTAGCCCCGTGCTCGATAGAAGCGCTCCACACGCTCTAGGTCCCGGGCGAGCACGTTTTCGTCGAAGACTTGGTAGTCGAAGAAGACTCCGTCCCAGATCCCCAAAAAGCGCGAGGAACCCGCAGTGGCCAGGCCGCCTTCGAGGGCGTCCTCGTCGACGGAACCCGTGCCCACGAAATCCACGTCCGTCACCACGTCACGCCGCGCGGGCAAGCTACGGCACGCAGCCAAGCTTGCAGCGAGCGCCGTAAACAGCACCCAAGCGACTCTTGCTCGGGTGCGTGCTGTCATGGTCGAAAATGTCGCGCGCATCCGAGGTCTCCCCCGGTACGGCGACCTGCGCCGCTCTTATTTCGTTTTCATACCGGGCAGCGTGGCGGCTTCCGGTGGCTTCTCGTGATAGGTGATGGCCTCGAAGGTCAGGAGGCCCATGATCGGATCGGAATCGGCGCCGGTGCTGGCCCGGGTGAACGTTGTCGAGTAGTCGCCCTTGACGGTGACTTTGGCGCCAGCATTCGGGATCGGATTGGGGATCCCGATGCCCCAGAAAGTGTCCATGTGGGGCTCAGCGTCTTCCTTCTTGTCGTACTCTTCGATGGCGTCGTAGAGCTGCGCGAAGTTGCTGGCCCAACCCATGACCTTGATGCATTCCGCTTCGGGGTCTTCCTTCTTGTCGCAAAGCCAAAACGCCGGCGTGGGCGGGCTACAACCTTCCGGATCCGCCTTGCCACCTTTGTGCACCGCGCATTCGGGAGCTTCCGACAGATTCGTCTTGCTGATGTAGCCGGTGACGCTCAGCTTCTTGCCGGCGACTTCCTTGCGGCGCACGCGGCTGCGCAGAGAGTAGCTTGCGCCCCAAACCGTGTATGCGTCGCCTTGCTTGATGGGCTTCTGGGGCACGTTCGGCACGGCAGGCAAGCTGGCTTGCACGCCGCTGGGAGCGGATTTGGCCTCGTACTTGGCTTCCTCTTGGCCGCAACCCGTGAGGGCGACCGATAGGACCAGAGCGGCCGACGAAGTGAAGTACGGGCGAGTGCGCGTGGCGAGCATTGGGGGGAGCCTCCTCTTCGAACGAAATGCTGGGTATCATGCCCCCCGTCGCGGCTGCAAGGCCGCAGCTTCTTTGGGGATTTTTCCTGCGCCGGTCAGGGGGGCGGCTCCGGCCCCCCGGGAGCCGGAAAGGCGCCCGCCCGGCAGCATAAGTCTGTGAATTGACGCCACTTTTTCCCGGAGACAGGCTGGGGCATCCCTGTGCGGACGGTAATTGTAGGCGATGTGCACGGCTGCGCGGCCGAACTTGGGCAGCTGCTGCAGGCGGTTTCTTTCGGCGCTGACGACCAGCTGGTGCTGGTGGGCGATCTGATCGCACGCGGACCGGACACCCCCGGCGTGCTCGAACTCGTGCGCCAGCTGGGCGGACGCGCTGTGCGCGGCAATCACGAACAACGCGTGCTCGAAGTGCGGGACGCCCGCGCCCGCGGAGAAGAAGGTCCGCGCCTTGGTCCGAGCCACGAAGCCGTACTGGCACAGTTGAGCAGTGCGGACTGGGCGTACCTCGACGCCATGCCGCTCTGGTTGGACCTAGAAGCGCATGCGCTCCGCGTGGTGCACGCTGGCATCGTGCCGGGTGTGCCCATGGCGGATCAGGATCCCTGGGCGCTGGTGCACATGCGCAGCCTGCGCGACGGCAAACCGAGCGACAAACGCGGCAGTGGCGTGTGGGCCGATCACTACGCGGACGAGCCCCATATCGTCTTCGGCCACAACGCAGTGGACGGACTTCAGCTGCACGCGCACGCCACCGGTCTCGACACCGGCTGCGTCTACGGCGGCGCCCTCTCCGCCCTTGTCCTCACCGAATCCCAACGCGTCCCCAACATCGAAACCCGCCGCAACCAAATCGTCAGCATCCCCGCCCAACGCGCCTACATAAAGATCTAACCCCGCGCCCGCTCCCACTCTCACGCCCGCTCCCACTCTCGCGCCCGCTCTCGCTCCCACTCTCGCTCCCACTCACACGCTCGCTCTCGCTCACACTCACACGCTCGCTCCCGCGCCCTTACCCGCCGTCCTTGCCGTCCAAAATCGCAATCGCACGCCGCAACCCTCGGATCCCGTGGCAAGCGTCGCCCACCAGATCCAAATAGGTCTGCTCCCGCTCCGCCCGGATCGCGTCCAAGCGCAGGTACACGCCTCCCGCGTCGAGTTCCCGCACTACGTCGACGAGGTCCGCGGCTGCATGCAGCGCGAGTTGCCAGAGCTTCTTGCCGCCCTCGGTGCTTTCGTCGAGATAGCCGAGGCTACGTGCGAGTGTGAGGGTCTCGACGAGGTGACCGTAGAGTTTCAGGCGCTGCACGCGAAGGAGCAGACCCTGATCCGGGTGCGCTTGGAGCAGCTTGATCAAGGTGAGCCGTTCGGACTCGTAGCGGAAGAGCAGGACGCCCAGTTGCTTGTGGGTGCGGGACTTGCGTGCCGCATCCGCGCGTGCGTTCGTGGACAGCACGGCCTGCACCAAGTGCATGCCGCCGCAGCTGTGCCCGTAGATGCCGGTCTTCTTCGCTTTGGCTTCGCGCAGGCTGCTACCGGGCTCGAAGGCGGTTTCCAATGGGCCGGCGTAAGAGGTCACGACGTGGTTGTCGGTCTCGAGGCGCGCCAGCGCGGCCACGGCCAGGGCGTCCGTCGAAAGCGCTCCCGCGGGCGCAGTCAAACCCAGTTCATCGGCAGAGTGCATGGCAGAGAGCGTCCACGCGGCGTCATGCCATGCGGTGTCATCGGCCGGCAGTGCGGCCTCACTGCGCGCGTCTTGTACGAGGGTGCGAAGGGTGATCTGCGCGCCGGTCGATGTGGTGAATTTCTCGTCGAGCCCCACACCGCTCTCGAGCATCGTCTTGATCAGCAGGTGCTTGTGTGGCTCGACCAAGCTTGCGTCCTTGCGCCTGGGGAAGAGCCACAGGTTCTTGCCGCCGACACCGCGCTGCTCGGCGAAGCTGGCCATCACGTCGACCGCACGCTTGCCGCTTTGAGTCTGAAAGCGGGGCCCGAAGGCAACGAGCCCATGGGCGAGCGCCCAGGGATGCGTGTCGTCACCCGCGGGACCCCGAGCGCGCGCCTCCAGCGTCGCCAGGGTCGCCGCCAGCTCCGCACGGGTGGCGACCCGTGGCGGGGGCAGCGCCACACTCGACTCGGGAGCACTGAGCGCGATGGGCGCCGAGGCCGACGGCGCAGCGGGCGTCCGATCGCGGCGCACCTCCATGATCACGCCCGCTGCGACCGCGCTACCCACGAGCACGAGGAGCCCTTTGCTTCGTTCCTGCACTGCGTGTTCGTGTAGCACGGTTTTCCCCGTGCTATCACCGCCACGGTGTCCCGAAGCGTGCGCGTCGTCGTCCCCGGTCTCAGAGCTGGCGAGTGCAGTCTTGACGAGACCGCGTCGCGGCACTTGGTGCGTGTGCACCGCCTGAAATCCGGCGAGCACTTCGTGGGCGTCGACCCCGAAGCCGGACTACAAGCCGACGGAACCGTGCTGTCCGCCCACGTGCGCAGCGCCCGGGTACGTTTCGAAGCAGCGCGGCCGCAGCTCACCCCGCGGCTCCCCCCCGTTTCGCTGCTGCAGGCACTGGGCAAGGGCGACAAGGGCGATCAAGTGGTGCGCGCCGCCACCGCCCTCGGCGCCACGCGAGTGGTGTTCCTGATCTCCGAGCGCAGCGTGCCGAAGCCAGCCGATGGCGAACGCGCCCCGCGTTGGATAGCGATTGCAAAAGACGCCGCACGCCAGTGCCACCGTCCAGACATACCGGACATAGGTGGCCCCGTCCCTTTGGCAGACGCCCTCGACGCGAGCACGAAGGGCTGCCGCGTGCTGCTGGATCCCGGCGCAGAAGTGTCGCTGCTTTCCGCCCTCGCCCACGGCGCCGCGACGCAGGGCGTAACGGTGCTGATCGGACCCGAGGGAGGACTGAGCGAAGCAGAGGTTCAGAGTGCTATCGCGTCGGGCTTTCTGCCGGTACGTCTGGGACCCTTCGTGTTGCGTACGGAACTGGCCGCCAGTGTAGCCCTTGGGGCGATTTTGGCGTTTGTGGAGAAGTGAGCGGGAGCGCGTGAGCAAGCGCGAGAGTGTGGGCGTGCGCGGGCTCGAGAGTGGGCGCGGGCGCGGGCTCGAGAGTGGGCGCGGGCGCGGGCTTGGGCGCGGGCGCGAGAGTGGGCGAGGGCGCCAGAGTGGGCGCCCGAGCGCTTTCATGGTTTCTTCGACTCGGCGTTTGCTGACGCGTCGTCCCTGAGCCTGGAGGTCACGAAGAATCCGCGGGCTACCGTAGGTCTCACGGCTCCTTGTGAACTCTCGGCGCCGTCCTGTTTGAGTTGCTCATTGTCGAGTGCGCGTTTGCCAAGACCGCGAGAGTGGGCGCGGGCGTTCACGACGCGTCAGTCACTTCAGCAGCCGCTTACGCGAGCAGGGCGACGGGGGTCGGGGCCCCCGGAGCGAGGGGTTCGGCGGGGAAACTTCCCGCGCTATTTCGCCAAACAAATCCGCGGTCAGGCGCGACCGATCGATCACGCGTGACCCGCGCCG
>CALMUT010000341.1 GCA_937872925.1 uncultured Myxococcales bacterium
CAGCCAGATGAATCCCACGACCTTGGTTGAGCCGTCTTCAGTGACCCCCTCCAGCCATAGGGCGGGCACCCCGGCGGGCACGCTCGCTCCAAGGTGCTCGCGCAGCGCCCGCATGCCCGCTTTGCGCACCTGCCGGGCGATGGCGTGTTCTTCCTTCTTTGGCGACGCCCCGGTGAAGTCCATGTTTGGCCGCAAGCTGTCATCGTTCACGATGGCGTAGAGCGGCCACGTAGCCCCGTCGAAAACGCGGCACAGAGGGCGCAGTCCTACGCACACATCAATCCCGCGCTGGGAGGTGATATCCGGGGGTCGGAGGATGGGGCCCTCCCCGCCGCGCCCTGACTGGACGGCCGGACGCGCGCCCGGCGGTGACTCGAAGGGGACGATGGTCAGGTATTGTGAGCGCGCTGCATCAGGCACGACGGCTGCGGCCACTGGCGGCGCATTCCGCCGCTCGTCCGCGGCCTGATAGCGCAGCAGTTGCTTGCTCCAGTCTCTGCCGCTGAGCGTGCGATTGAGCGCTTCCGCTTCTTCGGCGTCGAGGCACAGGACCGGCTTTCGGTATCGGCGATCGGGGTACGGTGGCGGCAGAGTGGTGTAGCGAAAGCCAGCTTCAAGCTCCGAAACGGCGTGCCAGCTGCCTTGAATGCAGGGAAAGACTGGCGCGGTCCCCGCGCCTGGCAGCAACGCTTGCTCTCGAGCCAATCGGCGACAGATCAGTCTGCGCATGTGTCGGCGCACGAAGGCTGGCAAAGCATCCAGCTCGCCGCTCATGCCGAAGAGGTACCTGGAGATCGCGTGCACGATCTCACGCAGCAGCGCCTCGCGGGCGTCCGACGTGTCATCGACTCTGTCCCAGCGCAAGACCGCTTGGATGGGAATGACCATTTCAGCGATGACCCGTCCAGAAACGCCGTCGAGCCCACTCAACACAACGCTCGATTCGTCGCCGGCGGTCACTTCCACTTCGCCGACGGCCGTTTGCACTCCTAGCTCGACGAGCTGACGGCGCAAACGCGGATGGGGCGCCGTGCCCTCCAGGCGAGGCACCTCCTGCTCGCCGGGCGTGCGCCTGCGCGCGAAGAGTGCCGCAGCTGCATCGCTGACGTCGCGCGCGCCACTCTGCAGTGTGCTCAGGACTTGCTGCTGCATTTTTCCGAGGGAAGTCCCCGAGATCCGCAGCACGGGTCGATCGAGATCCGACGCTGGATCGCCCGGCACCCAGGGCGAGAGGTCGAATAGGCAATACCACACGGAGTCGTCCTCTCGGACGGCGTCCTTTAGGCGTACGGGAGCCCCCTGCAGCGTGGGCCAGCGTGGGGCTGCTTCGACAAGGCCGAACAGGTCTGCATCAGGCGGGTCGAGCAGTGCGGCGATCAGTGGCAACACCCGGGCGTCCTCGAAAGGGCGTGGTTCGCTCGTCAAGACGACGCGCAATAGCTCTCGCGCTGCCGACCGCAGCTGGCCCCCGAGTTCTTGCAGTCCGTCCTCCGCAAAACTCTTCGCGTCCACCCCATGCCGCGCGTCCCGCACGTCCAGGCGCGCGGCTACGGGGATCCCGAACTCCGTCCACGGCAGGACGCACAGATGCCGCCCCTGCAAGGTCACTTCGACGCATTGCGCGCCCGGACCTAGGGCTTCCGTTGGGAGTGCGATTTGCACGCCGCCGACCCATTCCGAATCAGCGGGAACATGATGCAGTGACGGGCAGGCGGAGTCGGAGAGCGGGCAAGCGGCGCTGTCATCCACGCGAGGCTTCGCCAAGTGTTCCCGCAGAGCATGCTGCGCTTGGAAACTGCGCCGCGCCTGCTCAAGTTGCTCGTCGGCTAGGGTGAGCTTCGGAAACAGCTGTCGCAGAGACTGCAACACGTCATCTTCTGGAACGATCAGCGGTCGGAAATCCCCAGTGGGAAACCCGGGCAGCGCGCGTAGCACCGGAATAGGAGCGACCCCATCGCAGGCCTGTTCTAGCTCTGCGAGACACAGTGGCTGCGCCTGCCCGTCAGCGGACAGCTGCGTCAGCAGCGGAATGCGGACAATGCGAGCGTCCAAGGCTCGGGATTCCGCCAGCGTGGCGTGTTCCCGACCGCTTTCCACGATGCGTTGCACTCTTGCCCGGAGTCGAAATAGGCCGTCGAGCAGATAGCTTCGAATCAGCGGATCGCCGAGGTCCACGGACTTGGGCGCTTCAAGTGCGGACGCGTTTCCTTCGAGCGCGTCAAGCACGGCGCAGAGAAACTGACTCTCGATGCGCCACCAATAGCGCCCGGGGCGCCAGTGTACTGCGGTCCAATCCGGGGTTGGAACGAGACGGTTGTCCGCCAGCACCGTAATGCGTGCACCGAAATGCGGCGGGCGGTCGGATCGCGCGAGCTGTACGCCGGCGTGCAGCTCGACCAGCACCGAACGCCTTGCGATGCTAATGACCCCTTCGGCGTCGGGCAAGGAGTAGCGCATGCGAGGCATCGGGCGAAACACCCCTTCTGCGTTGAGGGCTTGCTCCAGGCAGCTGACGATAGCCGCGTTGTCCTGTGCCTTCTGGGCGTCGCTGCGCAGCCCTCTCGCGTAGGGCACCAGCGTGATGTCTGGACCGAGCAGCCGCTGCATGAGGAGCGCGTCCGCAGCAGATAGCGCCAGTACGGGTCGGTCGTCCCCGGGCGTTCCCGTGGAGACCGTGGGAACGATGCAGACGGACTTCCGGGACAGCGCGCTCGCTGCTAATTGCTGCACGGACCACCACTTGCTGGGCCGCACGTCGGGCCAGACGCTTGCTCGATGCAGATGCCCCAGACGCTCAATGTCAATTCCTTGGGCAGAGTCGTGGGTCAGTCTTTCCAGGGCGGGGATGGCGCGCAGTGCCTGCTGCGCCAGGTGTCGTCGAGCTTCTCGATCGGCGCTGCTGGACCCAAGCAACTCGTCGGCTAGGTACACGCCGCGCTGCAGAACCGCCGCGATGGCACCGTGGAACTGCGTCGTGCGTTCCATGGCGTTGAAGTCGAAATCCGGGCCCAGCGTGCCCGACCAACGCACGGCTGCGGACAACGCCAGCGGGAAGTCCGCGAAAGTCAGCGTCTCGAAGGGGCGCTCGTCGACCCAAACGACGATCTGACTCGTCCGGCCACTTTGGGGCTGCAGGAGCGAGATATGCATTTCCAGCCCAGCCAACGCACCGTCCGCGATGCGCACGGACTCCGAGGCAAACTCAGCGCCGCCGGTGGCGACCGAAAGTGGCAGTGGCGGATGTTGTAGCCACCGGCGCCGTCGCTCTAGGCCCTGGGACGCGCGTTCCAAGAACTCGCCGCCTCCGTCGAGCATACGCACGCCCTCCAAGCAGCGCTCGCTGATTTGTCCGCTAAGCAACAGCACATGCTGCATCCAGGGTGTCAGATCCGGGTGCATTGCTGCGGTCCCGCGCAGAACCCACACTGCCTTTTCGAAGGCGAATTGACGCACGGACCGAGGCGTCCCGGCCGCGTCGGTGAGTAGGGGTAGGTCCAAGCTGTCGTCTAGCGCCTTTGGCACGACGCGGCCCTGCTTCGTGGCCTGGACCACGCGGCACACCAGTGCACTGAGCAAGCCTCTGCACGCGGCGCGATCTCGGTTCAGAAGCTCCACGTCGGGTTGTTCCGTAGCCGTACCGAAGACATGGCTAGTGAGCGCAGCTACCCCGCGTTGCAGCGCAAGATCGGCCTCGGCGTGTACGTGCTTCCACAGCTCACTGTCCTCGCTGACCGCCGAGCGCGAAGCGTTCGTTGGCAGGGCGTACGCATCCACGACGGCGCGGATCCCCACCGGCACGTCCGGGACGTCGGCGAGACCAGTCGGCTGCCAGGACTGCTCGACCAAGCGCAGTCCTTGTTCCAGGAACTCAAACCTGCAGCCCGCGCCTTCGGTGGAAAGCTCCAAGTACCCGCGACGCAACCCTGGAAGCTGGAGCCGCGCGCGCAGAATGGGTTCGCGCCGCGGGATCTCCAGACCTTCGATGTCGAGGTCATGGGCGCTGGCGTGCAACAGCTCGACCTCGCGATGCGGCGTTCCAAGGGCTGCGCGTTTCAGTACGCCCCAGCCCCGACGCTTCCGTATGTGCACCAAGACGCCTTGTTCCGAGAGCTCCGTTCGCACGGGTGCGTTTTGCACCGTCGGCAGCGGGGGCAGGCCGTCTGGCCCTTTGCCCTCCAGCACGGCGCGCGAGAAGCGAATGCGGGACGTTTCTCCGCTCTGCACGTAGACGTCCACGAAGCGTGGACCGTTTCCCAGCGCGGCATTCACCCCGAGCGCTAGCAGTCTCAAAGCTTGGTCCTCATCGGAGCCAGTACCACCGAGCAGCCAGTCCAAGAGCCGCTCGATACTCGCAACTTTTGGCGGGGGCACCGGCGCATACAAGAGGATGTCGTCAGCGTCCCACTCTAGGCCCAGTCGGGGGGCGCCGCGGGCGACGAAGCTGCGCGCCAGCTCCGTCAGGTACAGGTCGGGGTCGACCAGCAAGTGCTCGCGCAGCTTCGAAAGCGCGCGCCGTGCATCCACGCGAAGTCGACCCCGAATGACTTGGCCGTCGCTCATGTCTGCCGATACGGGTAGTCCGAAACCAGCGCGTCCGCGTCTCGTTCGGATAGTGGACCGTCAGCTTCGAGGACCACCGTTCGCGCCAGCAGGAGCGCTGCGGCAGCCAGGTGCGTATGGGCCTTTCGTCGCGCAGCGCGGACCACCGGCGTGTGCACATTCAAGTGTAGCTGGCGATTGCGTCCGAATTGATTCGTGCGTTTCGGGACGTCCGCGCTTGCGAGGAGCCGGGGAGCGTCCGTAGGCAACAAAAAGCCAGCACGCGTCTTGTCCGGCAGGCTCGTTCGCCCCAGCACCACCTGGCTGACGGGCCGGCGCGCGGCGCGCAGACATGCAGCGACCGCTTCGCAGAGCCGAATATCAGATGCTTTGTACAAGTCCTCTTCTAACGGCTCAAGCAGCACATACGCCTGTCCAACACGCTGGCACGCCCGGGGCGAAATCAGCGCATCTTCTCGAAACAGGCCCGATAGTGTCTCGCGGATCGCGCGGTCCGCGGCGAGCACGACCGGGTAGCCCGTTGCATTTAGGGTGAATGAAAGGGGAGACTTCGCTTTCGCCACCAAGAAGGGTTTCCGCCACGGAGTGCGGCGGTTGAGCTCCTCCGCAGTCATGACGGCTACCTCGCCCATGGGCTCAGTGAGGGGAAAGCACAGCTCGTCCCGTCCGAAGGGCGGCGCGTAGCTGCGAGCCGCCTCGTAGAGCGCGCACAGCTTGGCCGGCGAAGCTTCGGCAGCGACCCCTGCGGATTCCGCGGTGATCTGGAGCAACAGCGCGCGCCGCAGTTCATCGCGCTGGATCTGGCGCAATTCGTCTAGCACTGCCGTCATATTCGCGTCGCGCCGTACATTGTCCCGGCTCAGGGTGTGCGTGAAGCGACGGCTTTCGACCTTGAAGGATATATGCTCGAGGCCGGCAAAGGCTTCGGAGTGCGACTCATACAGGGTCAAGCCCCCCTTGTAGAAACCGGAAAAGCCGCAGGGCGGGCTGGCGCCACGCATGCCAATAGGCCGCCCCACTCCGACGACGTACACATCGCCGTCGCGCTCTACCCGTACGCTGACCAGAGCGTCGAGGGTTATGGGCTCGTCGATGCGTTCGTGCCGGTCCTTGGCCTCGATATCCGCTTCCCCAAGGGTGACGCGGATCGGGACGTGCGCGTGGCGACACCAACGGCGCAGCGCCGCCAGGCTTGCTGCGCAATGCGCCTGGTGCTCTTCGGCCGTCGTCGTCTTGACGAGGGCCACCGTGGTGCCCGAGCCGGGTCGTTCGGCGAGGCGCTCTATTTCGTAGCTATGATCCCTGAACAGTCTCAATCGATGGGCCTGCCCGTCGCGCCACGTCTCGACGACGACCTCTTCGGGCTCGGTGGAAAGCACGCTGACGAATCCCACGCCGTATTTCCCAACCTTGGACGAATCGCCCTCTTTCGTGGACGAAAACAGCGTGAGCAAGTTGTTTTGGAGCACACTCAGGCTCATGCCTTGACCGGAATCGGTCACAGAGGAGCGCGTCACTCCACTCTCGCTGCGAAAGATCCGGACGTCGACTGCTTCGGTGCCCGCATCGACGGAGTTCTGGACCAGCTCTCGGAAGAAGGCATAGGGGTCAGCGAACTGCCGCACGATGTCGGCGACAAACCCAGTCTTGGGTGCCTGCTTCTCTTCGACGGATTGTTTGCTGCGGTAGGGCACGTCTGTCAGCTTTTGAAAAGCTAGTTCGTTTCGTCTTCCTGGGAAGCGTCTGGCACCCATGCAGGTGCGGTCAGCCGCCGGCGCCGCTTCTCATCCAAACGCACGCCGGGCCGGTGCAGTTCCTGTCGGTCCCAGAGCTTGCACGTCACCATCTTGTGCTTTTGGTCCAGGCCCTCGCAATAGTTCGTGAAGACACAGCGCCTGATTTCCGAACCGCGCCCTTGGCGCATCTTCAGAAACCAATCGGGGTCTGCCAAGGTCTGCCGCGCGGAGGCAATCACGTCGGCTCCTTCGGTTTGCAGGATCGCTTCGGCTTGGTCAAAAGTCGCAATGCCGCCTGCGACCACGACGGGCGTTTTGAAGCCAGCGCTGCGCAGATGCCCGCGCACTTCGCCTGCCGGCCCTAGATTGCGCCCAAAGGGGCCGGCGCCGTCCGCGAGCGTCGTTGGCATGCATTCCCAGCCGCTCGGACCGGTATATGGGTAGGCCGCATCGCCCACTTTGGGTTGTTTGGCGTCGTCGAATTTGCCGCCGCGCGAGAGCGAAATGAAGTCGATGCCCGCTTCGGCGAGGGCCAGGGCGACGGCCTTTGCTTCGTGCACGCGATTGCCGCCAGGGATGCATTCGTCGGCGAGAAACCGCACGCCCACCACGAAGGTGCTGGACACCGCCGCACGCACGGCGCCCAGCACCTCCAGCGGCAGCCGCAAGCGCTGCTCAAGCGGGCCGCCGTATCCATCCGAGCGCGTATTCGTTGGCGAAAGCAGCGACGCCATGGTGTAGGCGTGCGCATAGTGAAGTTCGACGCCGTGCATGCCCGCCGCCTCCGCCCGCCGCGCCGCCGCGGCAAATAGTTCGGGCAGGCGCTTGGGCAGGTCCCGGATCTCATCGAGATGCGTGTCGGTCACCCGCTCTCGGTATCCATATTGGAGCGCCTCAAACTCTCGGGCGGTCAGTACTCTGCGCAGGTCGTTCTCGGCAAGCGATGCCAGCGCTTTGCGCACATCGCCTTCGTCGGACATCTGCAGCAAGGAACGGTGCCGGTCGGTGATTTCCAAGAAGCGTTCGAAGTATTTGGTAGGCGCTGGGCGCCGTCGGATCTTCAAGAAGTCGATCAGCTGCACCAACACTAGGGTCTGCCCTTCGCTTGCGGCCTCGGCTCGGCGCACCACTTTGCGGATGCCTTCGATGAAGCGGTCGTCACCTAAACGAAGCAGGGGTCCGCTCGCCACGTCACGGATCCCGGTGGCTTCGAGCACCAGGCCTCCCGGTTTGCCTTGCGCAAATCGTTCGTACCAGGCGACGACGTCGTCGGTTACCTCCCCGGACTCCGTCGCCCGCCAGGGCACCATCGCTGGCACCCAGGTGCGCGTATGCAGCGCAAACCGACCGTGCCTGAGGGGAGAAAACAACAGCGCGTGCTCGGCCTCGTCGCGCGAGGGCCAGCGTGCGTCCAGCAGCGCGTGCCGGGTCGCGTTCGGTGGGTGCCACATGAACTTGCGCGCGAGCATAGCCCTGCAGCACCGGGGTGCCGAGGGTTTGCGAGGGCCACCCTTGGCTGGCGCGTTTCATGGGACTACCCTGTCGTCCTTCCGAATGGTGCTCACCCCGCTTCCAGAACCGCCTGACCTGCGCGTCGGCATCGTGCTCTCCGAGGAGGGGCGGCTGACGCTGCGGCCCACGGTGCGGGCGTCGGGGCCCACCCGAGGCGGCCTCACGGCGCTGTGTGAGGCGCTCGCCGTCGCGTTGGATACGAAGGTGAGCCCCTTTGTATGTGAGACGTACCGAGATCTGCTCTCCGAGTTGCATTGGGGCACTTTGGGCCTGGCCTGGTTGCCACCGATGATCGCGCTGAAGGCGGTCTCCCGTGGGGGAGCGGTGCCGTTGGTGGCGCCCGTGCGCAGCGGCAGTGCCTGGTACTGGACCAGCCTGTTCGTACGCGAGGACAGCCCCATCGGGTCCTTGGAAGAGCTGCGACATGCCCGCGTGGCATGGGTGGATCCAATGAGTAGCGCTGGCTATCTGGTGATCCGCGCCTCACTGCGCGCACAGGGGATAGACATCGCTGAGGCCTTCGGCAAGGAGCACTTCCTAGGCGCCCATGACGCGGTTGCGCGTGCGGTGATTGACGGGGAGGTGGACGTGGGCGCCACTTACGCGCATTTCGACGATGGGGGGCGTGTGCGCACGGCCGGTTGGGGGCGCGCGGCGGTGCGCTCCCTCAAGTTTGCGGGACCCATTCCGGGGGATGTTCTGGCGGCGAGTGCCGTGCTGGCTGCGGACTTACGGGAGCTCATCGCGGAAGCGCTGGCGGGTCCGGGGCACGCCGAGGTGCAGCGAGCTGCGACCAGCTTGTTCAGCGCCACGGGATTCGAGCGCGTGGACCGCGAGCACTTGTCACACTTGGAGGAGCTGCTCGCGTACGTCGAGCCGGAGTAGCGCTCAGCCGCTCGCGTAGGTGGAGCCGCAGTAGCGCTCAGCCGCCCGGTCCCAGCTTGGGCGCTGCAGAAATGCCATCTCGGCCTTGGGCGATGCCCTTCGCGGCGGGATCGGATTCGCGGCTGACTTCCGGCGGGCATGCCAGCATTCGGGGCGCGAAGCGCGTCGCGCGCAGAGATGCGTCTTTGCCGTAGTAGGCGTGCTGTGCACGCATTTGGGCGTGCAGAGTTGCGCGCATGGATTCTGCGATCTTCAGCTCGCCTTTCGCTAGATCCAGCTGCTCGTCCGGGTCGTTCTTCAAGTTGAACAGGCGCACGCGGCGTGCGGAGCGGTCCACGATGACCTTCCACGGGTAGCACACCAGCCCCTCGACGGTGCGAAGGCCTTGAATGTTCATATAGACCGGCCGCGGCTGCCGTTCGGGCTGGGCAAACACGCTGCTGCCCTGGTGCGCGGGATGCTCCGGCGCATCTAGGAGGTCCAGCACGGTGGGTACGACATCCAAATGCGATACGGGTTCAACGACTTCGCGTGGTTCGAGTTGCTTGGGCCAGTGGATGATCAGCGGGACTCGAGCCTCTGCATCGTAGAGCGTTTTCCCGTGGGTGACGTTGTCGTGCTCGTGAAACAGCTCACCGTGGTCCGACGTGATGACCCAGAGCGTGTCTTCCAGCTGCTTGGTTGCTTCCAGGAACGCGTACAGGCGCCCAATCTGCCGATCCACGTACGCCAGAGCGTTGTCGAAGCGATTCTGCGCCACCGCCAGCTCGCTTTCGGGATAGCGCAGATAGTTGAAGGTTCCCGGCGCCGGCTCGTTGGGAGCGAAGGGTTGCGGCTCGCCAGCAGGCAGGCGGTAGGGAAAATGCGTGGCTTGAAAGGTGACCGCGAGCGCCCAGGGCTTGGAAGTACGGCGTCCGAGCCAGCTCAGCGCGTGATCCGCGGTGATGTGATCGGGCACCGCGAGCTCGCTGCCGATGTCCACATGCGGCCCCGGATGATCTGCCGCGTGGAAGCGATAGATCGGGGTTCCGGTGTCTTGAAAGCGCAGCATGCCCTGCCAGCGTTCGTCTTGGCTTGAGATGGCCGCCGCTTCGTAGCCGAGGGCGGACGTGAGATCCGGTAGTAGTACCCGGGGATAGTCGATGTGCTTGTACACATCCAAGCCGGCACCTCTGCGCGGGAAGAGCGAAGACAGCAGTGCCATTTGCGCGTAGTTCGAATGCGTTGCCGTCGCCCACACCTGACGGAATCGCAGGCCGGCGCGACCGAGTCGATCGAGATTGGGCGTCACATTGCGGCTGTACCCCGCGTAGCCCATCTTTCGTTCGGGCACCGACTCAAGCAAGACAAACAAGATCTTTGGGCGTGGTCCGTTCTGAGCGGCCGCCCGTGCCGGCCAGTCTGCGGCACTGTCCAAGCTTGCACCGAGGACTGCTTGCTGGGCCGTGGTCGAACTCTCTTCGGAGTTGCGGGTCAACGGGGGCATCAAGGACCCAGCCAACGCAAGCTCCGGGCTGGTGCTGGAAAGGTCGTCGGCGAATGCCACGGGTAGCAGGCCGACGCCGAGGGCGATGGCGGGACCGCGCAATTGGGGCACGGGTTGGCGGCTCTGCAGCGTGCGACGCGCGCCCGCCGTTGCCAGCAGACCCAGGGCAACGCAAACGGTGGCCACTGCCGCCAAGGGCGCTCGGAACGTCTCGAGCGCGGCATCGAATAGGTGGGCGTTGCCGTTGAGTCCGAACTCGATAGCCGTGAAGGAAAGGTAGGTACCGGAGAGCGCGCGCAGTACGACGGACGTCAGGTAGCCGCCCACCCACAGGATCGCGACGGCTCCGAAGACCCAGGGCACGGCGCTGCGAAAGCGCCGATGCCAAAGCAGCGGAGCGCACAGCATCGCGGTGACTGCCCCCAGAAAAGCGCAGAAGCCCGCGCTCACGATTACGGCGGCGAGGGCACGCAGCACGGCCGCGAAGGACGTGAGTGAAAGCCCGGGTTCCGGCCCCATTTGCAGCCCAAGCTGGTTCAGAGCGCCCAAAAGTCCGCCGCCAATGGCTCCCGCACGGACCGAAAAGCTGACAAACGCAGCGATCTGTCCGCGGGTTTCGTCTTCGGCTAGGGCTGGCATGGTGGAGCGGGGGGAGCGGGCGTGTATCGTATCAAGGCGGCCCCCGCCAGCCGAAAAACCCGCGAAGCAGCAAAGCCGCGCTCAGCGGCCCATGCGCTTGAGTAAGGATCGCGCGATCACCAGGTACTGCACGTCTGTAGCGCCTTCGTAGATCCGTAGTGGCCGTACCGCTCGGTAGAGTTGATCGACCGTGCTTTCGCTCAGCACTCCACGGCCTCCGTGCAGCTGCACGGCGCTGTCCACGATGCGCTGGGCGGCCTCGGTGGCAAAGAGCTTGGCCATGGCGCATTCCTCACTGACACGCGCTTTGCCTGAGTCCTTGGCGTGCGCGGCTCGGTAGACCAGTAGGCGCGACGCCGTGAGCTCCACGGCCATCTTGGCCAAGCGCGCCTGCACCAGTTGGAGATCCGCGAGCGGAGCGCCGAACTGTCGCCGCTGCGTCACGTGTGCCAACGCCTCGTCCAGTGCCCGATTGGCCATGCCGCAGGCCGCTGCACCGACGGTTGTGCGCAGACTGTCGAGGGTTTGCATGCCCAGCTTGAAACCAGAGCCCTCGTCCCCCAGGCGTTGGTCGTGAGGAACACGGCAAGCGTCTAAGCGCAGTCCGCCCAGGGGGTGGGGGGCGGAAAGCACTTGCGGCCCTTCAAAGTAGAGGCCCGGCGCGTCGGCGGGCACCGCAAACGCGGTGATGCCGCGGTGACCCGCACTGGGGTCCGTTGACGCAAACAGCGTGTAGAAATCGGCGATGCCAGCGTTGCTGGTCCGCGTCTTGGGTCCGGAAAGCACGTAGTCGTCGCCGTCCCGCACGGCCCGGGTCGACAGAGCCGCGACGTCGGATCCCGCCTCGCTTTCGGTCATGGCGAAGGCAGCCATCACTGTGCCGTTAGTCACTCCCGCCAGCAGGCGCGCCTTGAGTTCCGTGCTGCCCGCCACGGCGACGGGCATCGAGCCCAGCGCCTGCAGTGCAAAAACCTCGTCCGCCAACGGCGACGCGTGCGCAATGATCTCCCGCAGCAGACAGCACGCACGCAGGTCGAGGGGATGCACATGAGCAAGCAGACCCGCAGAGCCCATGGCTTGCAAAAACGTCCGTGCCAGGGTGCGCGCGTCCGCGTCGTCTTCGGGGGGTGCAGCCGACGCCAAATGCTCGTCCGCAAACGCGCTGGCCCGCTGCGCCAGCTCCAGGTGCTCGTCCGTGAGAAAAGCGCGAACCGGCTCCAGATCGACGCGCAGAGTCACTTGAAATTCGCCGGTCGCTTGCCCACGAAGGCTTCATAGGCTTCGCGAAAATCCGAATGCGTCATGCACATGGCTTGGGCTTCCGCCTCCAGCTCGAGGGCCGCGGGAAAGTCCATATGCGCTTCGCGATTCAAAAGCGTCTTGGTCATCTCGATGCCGAAGGCGGGCCCCTTGGCCAGCTTTTCCGCAAAGGCCGTGGCCTGCTCAAGGGCCGCGCCTTCTTCCACCACTCGATTGT
Organism: uncultured Myxococcales bacterium; assembly: GCA_937872925.1. Lineage (GTDB taxonomy): Bacteria > Myxococcota_A > Polyangia > Polyangiales > Polyangiaceae > JACKEA01. The sequence goes on from CALMUT010000341.1 coordinate 12,296, forward strand.
ACAGTCCGATGCGATGCGCTTCCGCCGCGTCGATGAAATCACCGGTCATGAGCAGCTCGCTGGCGCGCCCGAAGCCGATCAGCTTCGGCAGGAGCCACGCGATGCCCATGTCCGCGCCGGAAAGGCCGACCTTGGTAAACAGAAAGGCAATCTTCGCCTTGGGCGCGGCAATGCGCACGTCCGCAGCCGCCGCAATCACCGCGCCGGCGCCGGCAACGGTGCCGTTCAGGGCGGCCACGATGGGGCGCCGACAACGCCGCATGGCCGCGATTAGCGCGCAGGTCATACGAGTGAACTCGAGCAGACCAACGCTGTCCTTCTCGAACAGCTTGCCGATGATGTCCTCGACATCGCCGCCGGAACAAAACGCGCGCCCGCTGCCTGTGATCACGATTGCGCGCACGCCCTGCTCGGTGTCGAGCGCCAGAAAGGCGTCACGCAGTTCCGCATAGACCTGGAACGTGAGCGCGTTGAGGCGATCCGGCCGGTCCAGGGTGATGGTGAACACACCCGTGTCTTGATTCAGTTCGTGGCGGAAGCTCTCTGCGGAAATGGTCATTTTTCCTCCTCAGCCGGGCGGCAGCATGGCTGTTGCTTCGATTTCAACCTTCGCGCCGGGTTCCAGGAGCGCTTTGACTTCGACCAGCGCCATCGCCGGGTAGTGCTTGCCCATCAGCTTGCGGTACTCCTCCCCGACGCGCTTGTGATCGCGGATGTAATCGTCTACGGGGCGGACAAAGATGGTCAGCCGCGCTAGGTGCTCGGGCTTTCCGCCCGCCGCCTGCACGACCGCGATCACGTTTTTCAACGCTTGCCCAAATTGGGTCGCAAAGTCTTCGCTGACAATCTGCTGCTGCTCGTTCCAGGCGATCTGCCCGGCAATGCTCAGCGTTTGGTAGCCCGCTGGCGCCAGGATGCCGTTGGAGTAGCCGCGGGGTTTTCCCAATTCCGGTGGGTTGATGCTCTTCAAGCTCATGCGAGTAGCCCTCCTCCGTCGATGACGATGGCTTGTCCGTTGATGCCGCCCGCGTGCGACGAGCACAGCGTGGCGATGAGATAGGCAACCTCCTCCGGCGTGATCAGGCGCGCCTGGTTGGCGGTCTTCAGGATCGCTAACAGCGCCTTTTCGTCCGCCAGCCCAGTCTTGTCCACCACACGCTGCACCGAATTCGTCGTCATTTCCGTGTCGACGTAGCCGGGGCACACCGCGTTGACGGTCACGCCTTTTTTTGCGTACTCCGCAGCGGCCACTCGGGTGAAACCCAAGAGCGCGTGCTTGGATGCGGTATAGGCCGCGATGTAGGGCGCGCCCATGCGCGCGGTGATGGAGGCCACGTTGACGATGCGTCCGAAGCCGCGTTCTGCCATGGGTCCCAAGAACGCTTGCGCACACAGGAACGGCCCCGTGGCGTTCACCGCGAGCACCTTGTTCCACTCTTCTAGCGTCTGGTGCTTGATGGGAACCGAAGTGGCAATGCCCGCGTTGTTAACGAGAATGTCGACTTTGCCCAGGGTCGCGATGGCAGCCTGAGCCAGGTCCGTCACGCTCTTTGGGTCGGTGACATCGCAGGCCACAGCCAGCGAGCGGCGCCCCAGCGCCCGGACTTCCCCCGCCACGCGCTCGATTTCGTCCGTGCTGCGCGCCGCAACGGCAACGTTCGCTCCGCGCTTGGCGAGCTCCAGGGCAGTGGCGCGGCCAATGCCTCGCCCGCCGCCGGTCACGACCGCCGCAATCCCGTCAAGTTCCACGGCCGGACCTTTGTGCGGCGGCCTCCCGAAATCAACTCGGCCCGCGCAAATGCCAGGCTTTGGGCTTCAGAAACGTGCTGATCCCGTAACTTGAGAGCGTGCAGCCCATGCCCGAGTGGCGGCGCCCGCTCCAAGGCAAACGCGGGCTGACGCGATCGCAGCAGTTCCAGTACGCGGTGCCCACATCGAGTTCGCTCAGGATCCCTTCCGCGCGCGCCTTGTCGCTGGAAAAGACCGCGGCGGTCAGACCGTATTCGGTGTCCGCCATCAACTGCATGGCTTCGTCATCGGAGCGCACCTGCATGAGTCCGATGATCGGCCCGAAACTCTCCTGGCTCATCACCTGCATCTTATGATCGACGTCCACGATCACCGTGGGTTGGAAGTAGAACCCAGGGCGGTCCACACGCTGGCCGCCCGTCAGCACCCGCGCGCCCTTGTCCAAGGCATCTTTCACTTGGGCAGCCAAGTCCGCGAGCGCCAGCTCGCGCCGGGCGAGGGGGCCGATGTAGGTGTCGTCCTTCAAGGGATCGCCCAAGGAAAAGCCCTGCACGGTCGCCACAAAGGCGTCTATGAAGGGCTGCCAGACGCGTTCATGCACGTAGATGCGTTCTACGGCGCAACAGCTTTGCCCGGTATTGTAGAAGGCGCCGTCGGCGAGGGCTGCGGCTGCCGCGACGGGGTCGACGTCGTCGCAGACATAAGCCGGATCTTTGCCGCCCAGCTCCAGTTGCACACGCATCATACGATTGGCTAGCGCCTCAGCGATCTTGGAGCCCGTTGCGTAGGAGCCAGTAAAGAACATGCCGTCGATGGGCTGTTCAAGCAGAGCGCGCCCCGTGTCGCCGCCGCCGACGAGCGTCGAAAATACGTTGGCGGGCACGCCTGCATCGCCGAGGAGCTCCGCGATGGCGAGCCCCGTCAGGGTGGCATACTCGCTGGGCTTGTAGAGCACGGCGTTGCCCGTCAGCAGCGCGGGCACGAATACATTGGCGCCCACGAAGTAGGGGTAGTTCCAGGCAGAAATGTTCGCAACGACGCCCAGGGGCTCGAGCCGGATCTGTTCTTCGGTCCCAGTGTCCCGGGTTGCCACGGTTTCAGTGGCAAGCTCCGCCGGCGTCTCTCGCAAGAAGAACTCCAAGCGTTCACTCAGCCCCTTGAGCTCATTGCGCGCTTGCGAAATGGGCTTGCCCGTTTCACAGGTCAGCGTCTGTGCAAGGGCCTCGCGCCGCTCGACCAACAGCACGGCAAACTTCTCGAGGCATGCGGCGCGCTTGGCAAATCCGCGTCGAGCCCACTCTGGCTGCGCCATTCGTGCGGCGGTGGCTTTGTGACCGACCGCTTCGCCGGCGTCAGCGGGCACATCGCGCAGCAAAGAGCCGTCCGCAGGGTTCTTGATCTGCATGCAGGCTATGTAGCGCTACTTCTGCCGCGGCGTAGGGACTTTGTTTCCGCTTCAGTCCGTCGCTTCTGCGCGCACCGCGTCCGCCAAGATTTGCCCCAAAATCTTGATGGTTTCGCGCCCCTCCGGGGCGCTGGCCTGGGACGGCGAGCCGAAGTAGGCCCGGGGCCCGCCCGCGGCCTCGAAACTCGATTTGCCGGCGCGGATGGCCACAGAAAGGCTCGCGGGATTGTCCGGCAGCGCAGCCTGCACGTCGGTCTTCACCCAATCCGGGCGCTCGGCCATCACAATGGATCCTTCGTACTGTCCCGCGTGGCAGGCGCCACTCTTAAACTCGTCGGTCAGGCGTAGCGCCCAGGGCTTGCGTGTCACGTCGGGGAACACGACGCGCAGTTTGCCTGCGTCGTGGAGCTGCTGTTGTGCGGAATACAGACTGGCGATGTGGTTCGGCTCCAGGTGCGCGTTCGCAAGTACCAGTAGCGGGAAACCCTGTGCGGCCAGGGCACTACCGATGTCCACGTACAGCGCCGTCGCCGTCTGCGATCGGATCGAGAGCGTGCCATCGAAGCCCTCGGCGTAGGTGGCGACGCTATAAGCCACCGGGGGCAAGATCACGGCGCTGGCACCCTGTGCTGCGAGCAGCGTTGCGCCGGCGCGCGCCATAGCGTTTGCGATCAACACGTCCGTGGCCAGGGGCAAGTGCGGCCCGTGGGCCTCGGTCGCGCCGACGGGCAAGATCGCGATCAGGTCCTTTCGGGACAGCGCGGCGACGTCGTCGTAGGTCAGCGACGCGAGCTCGAACACGGGCATGGGGCATCATCGCGAAAGGCCGCGCGGCTGTGAAGCAAAGCTTTTGCCGCGCACGACCCGGAATACCGCCTGTGCCCGCGTGGGCCCCCGGCCCGCCGGGGCGCCGCCTCCGCGGCGCTGGACTCTGTGTGGGTGGCTGCGGATGGGAGCGCGTATACTGCAGCGTTGCCCATGTCCGACCCACTCGCGCTGAGCCTGCTCGGTACCTTCAAAGACGCCGAGCTTGAGGCGCAGCTGAAGCAAGATCGCACCGAACGCATGCGGCGCTGGTTGACCGCCACTTTCGCCGCGGCGACGGTCGTTTTCTTGGCTTACGGCCTGCACGACGCGTTGGTCGTGCCCAGCATCCGCAGCGAAGCCTGGTTTGTGCGCTACGCAGTGTTCGCGCCCATTGCCTGCTTGACCCTGGTGCTTGTGCGCAGCAAGTACCTCGCGCTGCTGGGTCAAGCACTGGGCTTGTTTTACGGCTGCGCGGCCTGCTTCGTGGTGCTCTACATCGCGGGGCTATCGCCCCGCAGCGCGTTCTATCTGTACGCGTCCTATGCCGTGATCTTTGTCACCTTGGGTCCCTTCGTCGCGCGGCTGAACCCGCTGACGCAGCTCGTCTACACCGGCGCCGTGCTGACGATGTACCTAGTTCTCGACACTCGTAGCGCCGGCATCATTCGCGTCTCGATGTCTTCGACTTTAGTCTCCCTCGGACTTTTGGGCGCCGTGCTGGCCTACCAACTCGAGAAGAGTGAACGCCTGGCGTTCCTACAGCAGCGCTTGATCAGCCAACAAATGCGCGACCTCGAAGCCGAGCGGGCGCGCAGCGAAGAGCTCCTACTCAACGTCCTACCGCCGAGCATTGCGGACCGGCTCAAGAACGACGCACAGCTGATCGCCGACGGCTTCGAGCGCGTGTCCGTGCTGTTCGCGGACATCGTCGGCTTCACCAAGATGAGCGCGCGACTGGCTCCTGAGGAGCTGGTTAGACGACTCAATCTGGTCTTTTCCAGCTTTGATGACCTGGTCGACAAGCTGAAGCTGGAAAAGATCAAGACCATCGGCGACGCCTATATGTGCGCGGGCGGGCTGCACAGTTTGGAGTACGACCACGCTCAAGCGGTCGCAGAAATGGCCCTGGCCATGAAGCGTCGGTTGCACGAATTCAGTGCCGACTTCGGCGAGCCCTTGGACATCCGCATCGGCATCCACACTGGCCCCGTCGTCGCCGGTGTGATCGGCAAGAAGAAGTTCATTTACGACGTCTGGGGTGACACCGTGAACACCGCCAGCCGCATGGAATCCCACGCCGAGCCCGGCGCGATCCAAGTCACCGAGAGCAGCTACGAACTCCTAAAGGACACCTACGAGTTCGAGCCTCGCGGCAGCATCGAAATCAAGGGCAAAGGCGCCATGCGCACCTTCTATCTGATCGGCCGGCTCTCCACCACCGAAGGCAGAAAGCCCATGGCCAAGACCTTCGTGCCACGCAAACTGCCGGTATAGACGAACGCGCCGTTCGTGTGACGCACGGTCGCCTGCCGCGTTGCGGCAATGGCGCCGAGCGCGGCACGTCGCTCCCTGCGGCCTCGCGGCCGGCTGCGCTAAGCCGCAGGGAGCCGCCGTCACGCGCTCGGCGCCCAGGACTTCTTGAACGCCGGGCGTTCTTGGAAGCGCCCGGTCCAGTTCGCAACGTTCGGATAGTCGCTCACGGAGATGTCGCAATAGGTGCCCCACACCACAACGCTGGCGACGATCACGTCAGCTAGGGAGAAGTCATCGCCTAGAATATTCTTTCGGTTGGCCAGGCGCTCGTTCAGAACGCCGAGAAGCTCGCCGAGCTGGGCGCGTATTTGGGTTGCCTGGGCGGCGTTGTGCAGTTCCTTGGGCACGCGATCGCTCTCGGCTTGAAGCAAGCGCCCTATGGCTGCGCCGTAGGTCACATAGGCCCACGTCGACCAAGACATGGCCACGAGGCGATCGGGGGAGTTTGCAGCCGGCCACAGTCCACGCTCCACTCCGAAGCGCTCGCCCAAGAACTGCATGATGGCAAGAGCCTCGAACATGGCGGTGCCATCCACCACCAGGGTCGGCACCTTGCCGTTGGGATTGAGCTTCAAGAACTCGGGCTTCCGTTGCTCCTTCTTGTCCAAGGTCAGGGTGACGAGCTCGTGGGGGATATCGAGCTCCAACAGGGCGTGAACGACCGGGGTGGCACTGGACATGGGGGCTGCGTACAGGGTGAGGCTCATGGCTAATTCCTTTGTGAATGCAGAGGTTTCTGCGTCTGGGCGGGATGGCTTCGACGCGACTTGGGTTCGAAGATAGACGACAACTAGGACAGATTTAGTCCTAGTTCGAAGCTAGGCTGTTCGAATGTCAGATCCCGCCGCTCGCCTCTTGCGACTACTCGCGCTTTTGCAGGGCCGCCGCTTCTGGAACGGGGTCGAGCTGGCCGAACGCTTGGAAGTGACGCAGCGCACCGTGCGCCGCGATATCGATCGCTTGCGCAGTCTCGGTTACCCCGTTGACGCCAGTGTGGGGTCGGCCGGCGGGTACCAACTGGGCAGCGGCGCAACGCTACCTCCGCTGCTTTTGGACGATGATGAAGCGCTGGCCGTGACCCTCGGACTCCGCTCGGCAGCAGCGGGGAGCATTGCGGGAATCGAAGAAGCCACCGTTCGCGCCTTGGCAAAGCTTGAACAGGTTCTGCCGGCAACGCTGCGCAAAAAGGTGCAGGCGCTCAATGCCGCGGTCACGTCCCTGCAGTTCACGGGCCCCGTGGTAAATGCTCAGGTGCTGGCGGCACTCGCTGCGGCGCATCGCGCCCATGAGACCGTGACCTTCGGTTACGCAGACGCGCAAGGCACACAGAGTCGACGGCACGTGGAACCCCATGGATTGGTGCACACCGGCACGCGTTGGTACCTCGTGGCCTGGGACCAAAATCGCGACGACTGGCGAACTTTTCGACTCGATCGCATCTCGGAGCCCGTTGAGACTCGAACGGCATTCACCCCGCGCGCGATCCCTTGGGGAAGTGCGAAGGCGTACATCGCGCGATCGGTCAGTGCGGAGACCGATCCGCTCCAGGCGTGTGTCGTCTTTCACGCTCCGCGGGAGGTCATCGCCGCGCAGGTGCCTGCTCGAGTGGCAACCTTGGAGGCGTTGGACGCAGAGCGCTGCCTACTAAGAACCGCCGCGCGCCGACCGCGAAGCTTGGCCCTGCACCTGGCGGCCGTGGGCGTGGACTTCGAAGTGCTCGGACCTCCGGAGCTGATCGAAGCGGTACAACAGCTCGGCCGAGAACTGACCGCCGCCGGCAAGCGCTCGGTCAGAGCTGCTTCGAGAACCTGCAAGTAGCGGTTTGCGTGTCGCAGTTTTCCCAGGTTCGGGCGGTCCACGTAGGCGGCCTGCTCGGGAACTGCGGTTTAGCCCGAGCGACGCTGGGATTGGCTGGCCGAATACCGACATCTCCACTTCGGTCAACCAGCAGGTGCGCACGGTCAACGGCGATGCCGTCGTCAATCTGCGCGTCGCCGCCGTGGCAGTCCACCGGCGAACAACATCAAGGCGGTCCCAGCTCGCACATGCCATCGGCGCTACACACCGCCGCCGGGACGGGATTCGGAGAAAGACAGCCGCACCCACACTCAAATTCATCCGCGCGGTGACGCTCCTGCTCGCGGACGTTGATGGCCTCGTAGCTACAATCGCATTTGCAGGGCATGGCCGGAACGGCAACGCAGTCTGTGGTTTGGCTGCAACTTCGGTCGTAGGGCGGGGGCCCGGACGAACTCCCCGAACTGCACGCCACGCTCAGCCCGACCAGGACGAACACCAGTGCGAAAGCCCGCTTTGCGACGTCGGTGACAGAGGCGACCACGTTGTCCAGTGTAACCCGGAAGTTGGCGTCGGTCCCGGGACCAAAACCAAGGCACAGCGGATGTGCGTGTGGGTTACACTGGGATCGACCCATGCCAACGGGTCTTGCAGCCGCTGGCGCTTTGGCTACGCGCTCAGACGACGGCCGGATCTGATTGAGCGAAAGCCGCGCACGAAAGACTCGTACCGCTCGGTGGGAGCGAGTTCCAGAATAGCAGTTGTCGCCCTCCCAGCCAGATCCAGACATACGGGCTCGAACTAGTGCGCGCGGCGCGCTAGCTGCGCAGCTGCTCGCAGCCCGTCGCCCAAGTACGGAGGATGTTGGGTGCGGAGAAATTAGTTTGTATGCTGACTGTTTTTATTTTGCCGAAACCCCCTATCGCGCGGGTGCGCCAACGAGGCGGCGGGTCGCGTTTACGATGACGCCGGAGGGCGGCGGGTCGCGTTTACGATG
>CALMUT010000342.1 GCA_937872925.1 uncultured Myxococcales bacterium
GTCGGGCGGCAGCGCGGGGGCGTCGGGCGGCAGCGCGGGCGCGTCGGGCGGCGGCGGTGGCGCATCTGGCGGCGGCGCAGGCGCGGGCGCGTCGGGCGGCGCACAGCAAGGAGTGTGGTCTTCGGCCACGGAGCTGGCCGCCAAACCCATGAGCGGCGACGCCTGGCTTGAGTTGTTGAAGTTCGCGGATGCGGACACCTCGAATCCTAACGTCTCCGACCAAGACGATCCGACGAACGTGCGGGTGTTGGCCGCCGCGATAGCGTACGCACGCTCCGGCGACGTGAAGTACAAAGCAAAAGTCGACACGGCTTGCGTTCAGGTGCAGGGATCGGAAAAGGGTGGCCGCACCCTCGCGTGGGGCCGCGAGTTGGGCGCCTACGCCATGGCGGCGGATCTCGTTGGATACTCGTCGCCGGCGTTCAGCACCTGGCTCAAGAACGTGACCGACGTCGAGAAGGGCTCCGAGCTGAACATCACGCTGCGCCAGATGTTCTACAAGCGGCCCAACAATTGGGGCTCCATGGCGTTCGGATCGCTGACCGCGGTGTACCGCTACCTGGGCGACGATGTTCTGCTCAAAGACGTGCGCGACTATTGGGCGCAAGGCGTCACTGGCAAAAACCCCGGTCTTGTCTACGGCGCGGACGTGTCATGGCACGTGGACCCGAACGACCTGCGACTCATTAACCCCAAGGGCGCAATGAAACAGGGCGTCAACATCGACGGAATCATTCCCGACGACATGCGGCGCGGCGGCCCGTTCACGACGGGCACACCGGCGGGCACGGGCTATCCTTGGGAGCACTTGCAGGGCGTGCTCATGGCGGCACGGGTGCTTGAGCGAGCTGGCATGCCAATCTGGGACGTGGACGACAGCGCCATCGAGCGTGCTGCCTCCGCGTTGCAAGATCGCATCGGAGGCACGTTCCTCTGCAGCGGCGACGATCTGTGGCAGCTCGCGTTTCTGGACCAAGCGTATGCTCGGAATTGGTCCGGCTCCCAAAATGTGTGGCGCGCAGGCAAAAACGCGGGCTTCGCTTACGTGCTTCCTTGAGAAGTATCTCGTTCGCCGAGTGTGCGCCTGCCCGGGACTACTCTTGCTGTGCTCGCACCATGTCGCGTAGTGCCTTCACGAGGTCCAGCGCCGAGATGATGCCGGCAACCTTGCCCTGCCGTGTGACGAGCACGCGATGCACGCGGCCGCGCACCATGACATCCGCGACCTCATCCACTTCGGTGCCGGCATCCACGCTGAAGACCATCGGCGTCATGATGTCGCCAACGGTGCGTCCCGAGTCCACATCGATGTGCAGGGTGCGCATTTCCGCGCCCGAGAGTGACCGGTCCAAGGACTCCGCATAGAAATCGTGGGCGGTATCGTCACTTGAGCTTGAGCCCGAGTCCGAGTCGTCGCGCAACAGATCCGTGGAGGAAACGACACCAACGAGCTCACCGGAGGCTCCTACCACCGGCGCGCCCGTGATGCCGTTGTCGATCAACCAGGTTTTTAGCTCTGCCAGCGACCAATCGGCGCCGGCAATGAGCACCATATGTGTCATCACGTCACGTGCGTGCATCAGGGGCCTCCACCCTCGCTAAGTATCAGCTGTGCTCGGGCAGTGGCAATCATCGAAACCCCAAGCGCAGAATGTGCGGCTTGGGGGCGTTGGCTGTGCCGGTTGTGCTGGGGCAACGGGTTCGGGCAACATTGGCGCATGCAGCGGATATCGCTTGGGCTTTCGGCGACACTGGCGCTTACCTTGGCGCTGCCAATCGCATGCGACAAGAAAGACGCCGGAACGGGCAGTGCGAAGCCAGACGCCGCTGCAGAACCGAGTGCCAAGGTGGTCGCGGGGCAGAAGACCTTCGAGACGAAGTGCATTGCCTGTCACACCATCGGGCAGGGAGATCGCACCGGGCCGGATCTGCGTGGTGTCACTAAGCGACGCTCGCCGGAGTGGCTCAAGAAGTGGTTGAAAGATCCGGTGGCCATGGGGGCGTCGGATCATATCGGTAAGGCGGTGTCTGCGAAGTACGGAGACATCATCATGCCGGATCCCGGTTTGAGTGACGCGCAGATTGGCGAGATGCTGGCGTTCCTTGAGCACGCCAGCGCGTCGTCGTCGGGCTACCAGCCGCCGAAGGAGCCTCCCCGCGAACTGGCTGGGGCGGAAATGGACAAGGCCAAAGAGATCTATTTCGATCGCTGCGCGGGCTGCCACGGTGCGAGTCGCGAGGGCGCGATGGGGCCAAAGCTCGATCCTGAGCGCATGCGAGCGCTGGGCAGCGTGCTGTTGCGTGCCACCGTCAGTCACGGCAGCGCCGGCGGCATGCCCGCCTGGGGCGACCTCGGGATCCTTTCGACCACCGAGGTCGACCTCGTGAGCAACTACCTACAGATGACCGCGCCCGATGCGCCCCAGTTTGGCGCGGCGGAAATTGCAAAGCACCACATTTTGAAGACAGAGGTGGCGTCTCGGCCGAAGCAGCCGGCGCACAAGCGCAACTGGAAGAACTTCTTCGCGGTGGTCATGCGTGATCAAGGCGAAGTGGCCATTATCGACGGGGATGCCAGGGAAAAGCTCACGTTGATCCAAGCTGGTTTTTCCGTCGACACGGTGCGCGCTTCGGCTTCCGGGCGCTACTTGTACGCGCTGGGTCGAGATGGTCGCATCACGCTGATCGACCTGTGGACCGATCCGCCGTCCGTTGCGGCCCAGGCGCGAGGATGTTTCGACACGCGCAGCCTCGAGGCCAGCAGGGCCAAGGGCTACGCGGACAAGTACCTAGTCGAAGGCTGCTACTGGCCTCCACAGTACGTCGTCTTCGATGGCAGCACGTTGGAAGTCAAACATGTCGGCAGCGTTTTGCCCGAGGGTGAAACGAAACTGAAGCAAGTGCGCGTGGGTTCCATCGTGGCGCCACAGAGTAGCCCCGTCTGGGCCATGACTTTCATGGAGCCGGGAACCGTTGGGATCGTCGACTACACCAAGCCAGAGTTTCCCCTGGTGGCGTCGGTGACTGCGCAAGCGGGCATTTTCAATGGCGGTCTAGACCATACCGGTCGTTACTTCATCGCGGCTGCCGGGGCGAAAGACGAGCTTTCCGTGGTGGATCTAAAACAGAAGAAGAGCGCTGGAACCGTGGCTACGGGGAAGCGCCCGTACCCTGGCCGGGGGGCCAACTGGGAAGACCCCGAGGCGGGCTGGGTCAACGCGACCCCACACATCGGGGAGGGCAAGCTCTTGGTCTATGGGGCGGATCCCGAGAAAGCGCCGGACAAAGCCTGGAAGAAGGTGCGCGAAGTCGGAGGGATCGCTGCGGGGGGCCTCAACGTGCGCACCCACGCCAAATCCCCGTGGGTGTGGGTGGACTCGCCTGCGAATCGCAATCCTGAGCTGGCCCGGCAGATCTGCGTCATTGCCAAGAAGAACGGGAAAGTTGAGAAGTGTTGGCAGCCCCGCAGCAGCGGACGTGTGCTCGATTTTGCCTACAACGCCGAAGGCACCGAAGTGTGGGTGTCGGGTTGGGACAAGAAGGGTTCCATCCACATCTACGACGACGCGACATTGAAGGAAGCGCAACGCATCGAAGCGGATTGGGTCGTCACCCCAAGCGCCAAGTTCAACGTGGCAAACTCCGCCGAGAACGTTCACTGAGCGCAGCGGCGCGCATGGGATCGTAATAGTTGCGCGTTACCCTGGCGGCTCGACGACTTCCGTCAACGCGCAATCGAGCTCCAGGGTGAAAAAGCTTGGCGTGCCCAAGAGCAGTCCCACGTCCAGGTAGGACCAACCGAGCAGCAGCCCGGCGTCTCCCGGATTCACCGCCACGAGGGGATCGCGAACGCGGCCGGCAATGTCCAGTGGGCCCTTCTTTCCGAAGCCATAGTGAATCAACAATCCGCGATCACAACCTGCCGGAACGCGATGTCCGTTCGGTGACAATACGTGATAGTGGCCGAAGGTGACCGCCGTGCCGCGCTTCTGCAGGGGCACGCAGGGCTCGTGCAGTGCGTTTTGCTCCAAGCGCACATTCCAGCCGCGCAGCACTCCGCGCTTGGGATCCTGGTGGAAGGTCTTCTTGAATTTCTTCCACGTCAGACGCTCGATGAAGCCGGGTAGGCCAAGACTGGTGCCCTTGTATTCCCTGTCCGCCAGCGCATCCGGCGCGATGGCGTGGCCGCGCTTCAGTTCTTGGAGGAGCTGTTTGGACGAGAGATGCAGGAACTCTTGGGCGCTGCGCACGTCCGCACGATAGCGCCATGTCTGGCGACCGGGTCCAAGATCCCGTCGGGCGGCGTGATGGCCAAAAAACGGTTCCCGTTCGTTGCGCTTGGGTGCGCGGGCGGCCCACGCCGGGGCTAAGTGTTTGGAATGCTTCGCGAGTCGGCGCCACTCACTGCAGCGGAACTGGCGACAAGAAGTAGTCTTTGCCGGAAGGTTGTTCGTGGCAATTCACGCACAGCGACACGCCGACCCCATCCGCCGCTGCCGACCCCGTGCTGGCGTCGAACGTCTCGTACCAATAAAAGCCCTGTCCTGCCGCGCTGTCACTCTGCACTTTGACCCACACGGCCCAGCCCGTGGCAGCCCCGCCGGAATCGAGGAACTCCTTGACCGCTGCCGCGCCCACCGGGTGCGAGGTGGCTCCGTCGGTTAGGCTCTTGTCCAGCGTGGGGCTCACCCACGCACGCACACTCGCTGAATGCGGTCCCGTTGACGCGTGGGCTGCGGACTCTTTGTTCCATGTCTGGTAGCTGCCGGCCTTCAGGAACGAGAACAGCGCTGCGGCTTCCGGGGGCGCATCGCAGCTGTTGGAGTCACAGCTGCCGTTGCCGCCGGTCGCGCCGGCACCGCCTGTGCCCGCTGTGCCGCCGGTGCCCGCCGCGCCGCCAGTCGCTGCGCCGCCAGTCCCGCCGGCTGCCCCGCCGCCGCTAGAGCCACCATCCGAGCAGCCGATGGCCAAAGGAAGTGCCAGTGTCGTCAGAAGCCGGAGGCCGCGCGGGATCGTCATGCTGGCTATATTGCCCAGTGTTGCCGCCGGTTACTGCAATCCGGGCAATGACGCGACGCAGCTTGCGTCAGCGCCCTTGACGCGGCCCGCGGGCCGGGGATCGAATCCGCCCGTGACCGCTAGCTATTTCGACGTGGACGGGACGCTGATCTCGACGAATCTCGTTCACCCGACCTTGTTCTACTTGGTCAATCAGGGCACTCCGGTGCAGACCGCGATGCGCCTGGGCCGCGCGTTGCTACGTGCGCCTGCCATGGGACTGGCCGAGCTCGCGGACCGACGCACTTTCAACGAGCTACTGTACGCGTCCTACGCGGGCATGAGCGAAGACCGACTGGTATTGCTCTCGGACGAGGTCTTCGACGACGTGATCAAGCCGGCGATTTTCGACAACGCGCAAGGGCTGGTGCGGCAAAACGTGGAACGCGGTCACCGCGTCGTGCTCATCTCTGGCGCTCTGGATTTCATCGTGCAGCGACTGGCGGAGCACCTCGGCGCCCACGAAGTCATTGCGAATCGCCTCGAGATGAAAGACGGCTACGCCACTGGCAAGCTGCTCAAGCCCGTGGTCGCGGGACCGGAAAAGGCTCGCTTGATCCGGGAACACGCCCGCAAGGGCGGCTTCGATTTGGAAGAGTGTTACGCCTTCAGCGACAGCTACTCGGACCTCCCGATGCTCAGTGTCGTTGGTCACCCGGCGGCCGTGAACCCGGACAAACGCCTCTCGCTACTGGCCAAGGCATACAGTTGGCCGAGCTTTGATTTGCGCACCAGCGCTTAAGACCATCATGACCCATCCCTGCGTTGTTACTCTCGAGCGCGACAGTCGCCCGCGTGTCCTGTTCTCCGGCGATCAATTGGTCGAGGTCGATCTGCCCGTCGGCACCCGGGTGATCTACCCGAAGCCCCCCATCGAGCCCCTGAAGGACCCGGACGCGGCGATCCGCTACGCCCTGAATCACCCCCTGGGCAGTGAACCCCTATACGCCAAGCTCACGCCCGGCATGCGCGTCACCATCGCCGTGGACGATATCAGCCTGCCACTGCCCCCCATGCGCCGACCAGACGTGCGCCAGCGTGTGCTGGAGGTCGTGCTGGCGCTGCTCGCGGACCACGCGGTGGACGACATCGAGATCATCGTCGCCACGGGCATTCATCGCCGCATGAAAGCCGCGGAAGTGCGCCACATGGTGGGCGACAAGGTCTTTGACGCCTACTGGCCCGATCGGCTCTACAACCACGACGCCGAAGACCGCGACAACCTTGCGGTCGTCGGCACGACGGATCAAGGCGAAGTCATCGAGCTGAATAAGCGCGCGGCTGAGAGCGATCTGATCATCTACGTAAATCTGAACTTCGTGCCCATGAACGGTGGCCACAAGTCGCTGATGTGCGGGCTCGCGAGCTACCGCAGTTTGATGCACCACCACAACCCGGAGACGATCCGTGCCTGCGAAAGCTACATGGACCCGGCGAAGAGCGAGCTCTCCAACCGCTTGACCCGCATGGGGCGCGTTGCGAACCAGGCGCTGAATGTCTTCACCATCGAGACGACGGTCAACAATCGCATGTTCGACCCAACCCTGTCGTTTCTCGCGAAAAACGAAGACGAGCTCGATGGTCGGGAGCGCGCGCTCTTGAGCGGACTCGTGGCCACGACCGCGCGGCTACCCCAAGTGGCACGCCAGGCCATCTTCGAGAAATTTCCCGCGCCCTACGGCGTGACCGGTGTGTGGGCCGGGGAGACCGAGGCCGTGCACGAGAAGACCTTGGAGCGCTGCTTCGAGCAGTACTCCGTGCCCGTGTCCGGCCAGTCGGACGTGGTGGTATTCCCCATCCCGTACATCAGCCCATACAATGTGCACGCCTACTTGAACCCACTTCTGGTCAGCGTGTTGGCGCAAGGCTACTTGTTCAACATGAACCGTGGTGTGCCCTTGGTGAAAAAGGGCGGCACGATCATCTTGCTCCACCCCTGCAGTGACAAATTCGATCACGAACAGCACGCGCCCTACATCGAGTTCGTCCACCGCCTGCTTCCGGAGACCCGAGACGCGGCCGAGCTACACAAGCGTTCCGAAAAGAAGATGGCGTCGGACCCTGCGTTCATTCAGATGTTCCGCACTGGGCACGCCTACCACCCCGCCCACCCGTTCTACATGTGGTACTGGGGCGAGAACGGTCGCCAGCACGCCGGCAAAGTCATCGTGGTTGGCGCGGACAACGAATACATCCCCAAGCTGCTCGGCTACGAGACGGCGCCCAACATGGACGAGGCGCTGTACCGGGCCAAGAATGGCGAGGCCAAGTCGCTCTCGGTGAGTTGCCTACACGTGCCCCCCATCGTCATGGCCGACGTTCGCTGATTTGTTCGCGCGGAACCTGCGCGTTATCACGCCGCGTCGCCACCGGCGCGGCCGGCACAAATCGCCCCCGTGCCACCTTTCCCAACCCCACGGCGCCCGCCGAACCCAGCTTTTTCCCCTGGCCGGGGCCAGACGCGCAAAAATTTCAGAACGCGCCAGCGCCCAGCTTCGAGTATTGGTCTCTTATGCGAGTGCTTCGCATAGCGGCGCCCTGGCTCTGTGCCGCCTGTCTGGCGAGTCCGGCACGAGGGGCGGACGCCGCTGCGCGCGCCGAGGAGCCTGACCGCTTCGAGCTGAGCGCCGAGGGAGAAACCTACATAGAGGTGTTTCGCCGCGCGCTGTTGCCCGG
Organism: uncultured Myxococcales bacterium; assembly: GCA_937872925.1. Taxonomy (GTDB): domain Bacteria; phylum Myxococcota_A; class Polyangia; order Polyangiales; family Polyangiaceae; genus JACKEA01. Next base: position 7,735 of record CALMUT010000342.1, read on the forward strand.
CGCCGCGGGCAGTCTGGTCGAGACGGACACGGCATTGCCGATCCACCAGTACGTTCATGTGCGCGCCCGGGACGTGGACACGAGCTGGAAGAAAGACGCCCTCGACGTCGAGCTAGCGGCCTACGGACGGCTTTGGCCCGGAGACTCCCAGACGGAACGCCTGCTCGATGGCGATGTGCAAGTCGCAAACGTCGGCTACCGGCACGACGGTTTCGAATTACGTTTGGGCCGCCAGGTGCGCGCCGGCGGCGCGGCCCGCTACGTGCGCTACGACGGGCTCAGTCTCGGCGCCCGTTTCGGTTTTGGGCTTTCCGTCGAGGCCTACGCTGGACTGACGGCACTGCCCCGCTTCGACGCGCGCCCCGGCTATCACCACCTGGGTGCGGCGCAGGACACACTGATCCGCGATCCTGACGTGCTTCCGGAGCCCACGCGCACGGGGCATCGACTCGGCGGCGGTCGTGTGAGCTACTCGGCTCATCGCGGCGCCCTTGGGATCTCTTTTCACGAGCAGCACGAGGAGGGCGAGCTGGCCCACCGCAACCTGGGGGCGGACGGCCGCCTCGTGCCTTTCGATGAACTGACTCTGGCGGGCAGCTCGGTGCTGGACTTGGACGGCCAGGGCATCGCAGACGCGCGCCTGTGGGCGGACTATGCGGCTTCCCAACGCCTAGACCTTTCGGCGGAATACCTGCATGCGGAGCCTGCGCTGTACCTCAGTCGCCAGAGCGTGCTGTCGGTCTTCAGCACGGACGCCTACGACGAAGCCGGCGCTCGGGTCAGTGTGCGCCCCCTCGACGCGCTGACGGTCACCGGCGGCAGCTGGGTCAGCATCTACGACAACGAACAACAAGGAGGGCGTGGCCAGCTTGCCCTGCGCCTGACGCCGGGCAGAGCCCGACTTACGGTCGTCGGTCTTAGCTACACGCGCTTGCTGGCGGTGGACAACGGCTACCATTCCGTGCGCGCCAGCCTGGCCCAGCGCATCGCCGGCGCGCTGTCGGGCACCTTGGAAGCCCATGCCTTTTTCTATGACGAAGAAGTCTCGGACCGATCGACGTCCACCATCTACGCCGGCACTCTGAGCTACGCCTTCAGCCGAGCACTGAACGTGCTCTGGGGCACGTCCGTCGCACAGTCTCCCTATGCCAGCTTCGATGCGCAAACTCTGCTGCGCGCCAGTTATGCCTTCGACGCTTCCAACCATGGGGAGCCTCTATGAACCGCGGCGGCGCACTCTTGCTGGCGGTGGTGCTGGTGGTCGCTGTGTTTGGCGCCTGCGCTGACCGCGCGCCGGCGCGATTCCCCCATGAGCACCACCTGGCGGGCATGGACTGCGGCGTTCCCGGCAAACCCGCGTGTCTGAGCTGCAACGACTGCCACGCCGTATCGCAGAAAGACCGCGCGCACCGTCTGCCCGAAAAAGAAAAGTGCGAACGCTGTCATCGCTCGGACGCGCACGAAGTTCTCTCGGTGCTGAGCGCGCCGGCGCCCGCGCGGGCGGCTGGCGCCATTCGCTTCGACCACCCCAAGCACTTGGCGATGCCCGAAATCAAAGGTCAGTGCGTGACTTGTCACGGTGGCGTGGTCACTGGGAACAAACCCGCGCTGCCGCCCATGCGCCAGTGCTTCAGTTGTCACGAGCACGAAAAGCAGTGGCAAGACGCCAAGTGTGTGCCCTGCCACGAATCCCGGGACCTCAAGAGCATCCTGCCCCAGACTTTCCTGCGCCACGATGCGGCGTTTGCGCAGCGCCACGGGCAGCTGGCCGTTCAAGAGTCGGCCATGTGCGCCTCGTGCCACAGCCGCGAGCAGTGCGACGACTGCCACGACATCGCGCAGAACCTGACCGCGGTGCGGCGCATGCCCGAAAAGATCGAGCGGCAGTTTGTGCATCGCGGGGATTTCATGGTGCGCCATGCCATCGAAGCGCAGAGCCAGGCTGCGCGCTGCATGACCTGCCACACCACGCAGAGCTGCGACTCCTGCCACGTCGCGCGGGGCGTCAGTCAGAATCGCGAAAGCGCCCGCAATCCGCATCCGCCCGGTTGGGTTGGCGGCAATCCCGGGTCGCGTAGCTTCCACGGTCGCGAAGCGCGGCGGGACATCGTGCTGTGCGCGAGTTGCCACGACCGCGGGCCGGCGACAAACTGCATCCGGTGTCACAAGGTCGGCGCCTACGGCGGCAATCCCCATCCCGGCGGCTGGAAGAGCGCACGCTCCGAGGGCTCTGCCATGTGTCGGTACTGCCATGAGTAGCCAGAACCGCACTCCACGCGCTTCCTGGCGCGCCACTGCTTCGCTGGGCACGGCGCTGTTGTTTTCCGCCGTGGCGGCGCTGTCCATGCCCAGCTGTCTGGAGCGCCGGGATGACGGGGAGCGCGTCAGCGATGCGACCCGCTGTGCCACCTGCCATGGCGATCCCACGCGGACTGGGGACTTCTTGCTGCGCTCCGCGCCGCCGCGGGATGTCAGCGGCGATTCCGAAACCTCCTACCCCGGCGTGGGCGCGCACCTGATCCACCTGCAAGCGGCGCAGACCCACGGGCCGATCGCATGTGGCGAGTGTCACGTCGTGCCCACAGAGACCGAGTCCCCCGGGCACGCAGACGACGCGCGGCCCGCGGAGCTGGTCTTCGGAGAGCTGGCCAAGACCGGTGGTCGCTCGCCCAGCTACGACTTTGCGACGCGTAAGTGCTCGGACTCGTACTGTCATGGCGAAGCCGACGCGGCCTGGACCAAGCCACGTTCGAGCGAAGACGCCTGCGGCACGTGCCATGGGTTGCCTCCCCCGGCGCCGCATCCCGCCTCCACCCAGTGCTCCAGCTGTCACGGCACGGTGATCGATGCCGCCGGCAAGATCATCGCGCCGGAGCTGCACGTGAACGGAACCGTCGACGTCGAGCTCGGGGGCTGCTCGGACTGCCACGGCAGCGACAAGAACCCGGCTCCACCGAGAGACACGGTGGGCAACACGGAGACGTCCTTCATCGGCGTGGGCGCCCACCAAGTGCATCTCGCTGGCGGAGTGTCCGGCCGCCCGCTGCAATGCCAAGAGTGTCATACGGTACCGGCCAAGGTCGACGACCCAGGCCATGCGGACGCGTTGCCCGCCGAGGTGCTGCTGCTGGGCGTGGCAACCACAAGTGGGCGTACGCCCCTATGGGAGCGGACCGCGGGAAGCTGCAGCGCAAGTTGGTGCCACAGCCCGAGCCCGGTGTCGGTGCAGGCGTCCCCCAGCTGGACCACTGCGGGGCCACTGGGCTGCACGGGTTGCCACGGCGCGCCACCCCCGGCCCCGCATCCCCAAAGCACGGATTGCTCCCTGTGCCATGGCGAGATCGTCGCTGCAGACGACGTGACGATTCTGGACCGGGCGCGTCACGTCGATGGCATCGTGGACATGAACGCCAAGACCGAGTGCAACGCTTGCCACGGCAGCACGAATCCCGCGCCTCCGGTCGACTTGCAGGGCAACACCGCGACGACGGCGCCCGGGGTGGGCGCGCACCAAGTGCACTTGGCGGGCTCGAACAAGTTCCGCGCCGTGCTCTGCTCGGACTGCCACAAGGTCCCGACCCAGTGGCTCGAGAGCGGGCACTTGGATTCGGCAGGGCCGGCGGAGTTGATCTTCTCGGGAGCAGCGGTCGCCGGCGGCAGCGTGCCCAGCTATGCAAATGGCACCTGCACCAACACCTGGTGCCACAACCCTGGCGGCGCCGTGTCTGGGGGCCTGCTGACGGCGCCCAAGTGGACCCAAGTCGATGGCACGCAGTCCAACTGCGGCACGTGCCACGGCCTGCCTCCGCTTCCCCCGCACCCGGACAAGGCGACCAACCCGACGTGCAACACGTGTCATAAGAACATCAGCACGGACAACTTCACGTTCTTGAAGCCAGAGCTGCACGCCGACGGCATCGTGACCTTCGCGCTGCCCTAGCGCGTATCGAGAATTCGAGCGGTTTCGACGTCGGAGTTCAGCGCGACTTCGTGAACAAGTGGCAGCTGGCGCAGCTGCTGGCGCCGGGTTCGTGGTTCTTCTGGTCGGCGTGGCAGCTCAAGCACACGGCCTTGGTGGCTCCCGGCGCCGGGCCGTGGCCGGCGTGGCACTGGCTGCACTGCTTGTGCTTGGCCACCGCATGCAGCCCGGGCAAGTCCGGGCTCTTGTGGCAAGTGGCGCATGCGGGGGGCTGTTGCACGCCCTTGGGCCCGTGGGCGCTGTGGCACGAGGCGCAGCCCTGCTTGAGCAGCCCGTGGGCCGACTTGGCTTCGGATTTGTGACAACTGACGCAGGGTTTGGACGCCGTGGATCCCGTATGCGGCTGGTGACAGCTGGTGCAATTCTGATGTCCCGCCGGCGCGGTCTTGTGCTCTTGCTGGTGACAGTCGCGGCACGGCGTCTGCACTTTGCCGCCGTGCGGCTCGTGGCAACTGGCGCACTTGGCGTGGCCCTTGGCGACCTGCGTCCCGGTCTTGTCGTGGCACTTGACGCACGATGCCGTCAGCGCAGTGGGGCGATGCGGCAAGCCTTGGTGGCAGTCTTGGCAGCGCGTGTGCTTCGGCAGCGTGCGCGCGAGGGTCACCTGCGTTGCGTGGCAGTTGCTACACGCCGTCAGGTCGGAGAGAGCACGCTTGAACTGATGCGGCGTATGGCACTTCTGGCACGCCGTCTTGCCGTGGAACTCTTGATCCGAGCGCGCCTCTTGGTGGCAGCTGCTGCAGTTGCGCGCGCGGGTGTGGCGACGCCCCGCCGGCGGATGCGGATCGTGACAGCCCACGCAGGTGCCGGCCGCACCTTTCTTGGGGTGATCGGGCTTTTTGTCTTTGTGGCAGTTGGCGCAGGCCCGATCCGGGCTGTTCTTGACGTCGTGAGCGTTGTGGCAGCTGTTGCACTGATTGTGGGCGCGGACACGTGGCGCCCCCAAAGTGTGGGTGTCTTCGTGGCAGCTGCGGCAGAGGATTGCCTCGGCTTTTCCGAACTGATGTGGCTGGTGGCAGCCGACGCAGTCCGTATGCCCGTCCTCGAATAGCGCGGTGGCCGGGACGAGCGGCTTTTCTTTGGAGTGACAGTCGGCGCAGGCAGCCTTGGCTTCGGCCATCAGGCCATGCTGACTCTTGTGGCAGGTCGTACAGACCTCGACCAAGGATCGATTTTGGGCGGCGTGGGTCGTTTCGACGTCACCGTGGCATTCACTGCAGGGCGCTGACTTGGGCTTTTCGTTGCCGTGGGGTTGGTGGCACTTCAAGCAGTCGCGGGTCCCGTGCACGCGCACGGCAGGAATGTCGCCCTGCTCCTTGTCGTGACAACGCCCGCAGTCGCTTGCGGGGTGAGGGTTGAGCGCGGCGTCGGGACCCGCATCGAGGCCGCCATCGTAGTCGTCGCTCAGAGTGTAGGCGTGGCAGTCCAGACAATCGCTCTTTGCGTCCGGGCCCCAACGCTCGGTGGCGTGCTTCTGTGCGTGGACCGACTTGGCTTCTTTTTCGTGACACTCGACACAGGCGTCTTTGCGCAGGCCCTTGATGGTGGTCTGCGTCAGCTCGTGGCACTTCACGCAGGCGATCTTTTCGATCACCACGTGTTCGTGGTGGCCATCGACGCGTCGCGCTTCTTGCCACGAGAGCGGCACGTTCACACCACGTCCGGGCGCATCTGCCGTGCCCGGTGGTTGCGGATCCGCCTCGGCGCAGGCGGCGACCATCCCCAGGGGCAGAGCGGCGACGAGAAGCGCCGTCAGGAGCGATTGGGAGAGCTGCACGATCGCGGGCATCATAGCGGGAGGGACAGAAACTCGGCGACAAACTAGTCGCGCGAATATTGCGCCAGCCCCGCCGCCCCCATCCGAATGGAAAGAGGTGGAGGAGGTGGAAGCGCTGGGGGCCGCGAGTACTTGCCGCGCGCCGTGCTTTTCCATGATACTTCGCGCAACGTGGAGCAACACTGGCTAGGCATTGTCGCACTTGGGTGCGCGGGGATCGCGGCGGTGATCCTGGTTGTGTACCTGTTGAAGCGCCCGGTGCTCGACTTGCGCGTCAAGCTCTGGCTGCTCTTGGGCCTCGGGGTGTTTCCCGGCATCGCTGGGGCGTCGAGCACCTTCGTCGGCATGGAGGCCACGACCCATCGGGAGTTCTGTGGCTCCTGCCACGTGATGATCCCGCACTTTGATGACGCCGCCGCCCTCGATTCCCAGTCTCTCGGCGCGCGCCACTCGCGCAATCCCTATTTTGGCGGCAAGAGTTGTTACGTGTGCCACGCGGACTACGGCATGTACGGCTACGTGCTGACCAAGGCTGGCGGCATGCGCCACGTCTACGAGTACTACTTCAAGGGGTACCGCGAAATGTCATTGGCGGAAGCCAAGGACAAGATCCACCTACAGAAGCCCTACGACAACTTGAACTGTCGCCAGTGCCACACCAGCACGTTGCACGACTGGCGCCGGGTGCCGGATCACGAGTCCCTGAAGAAAGAACTGGACGAAAACGTTGTCAGCTGCGCGAGCGCTGGCTGTCACGGCTTTGCGCATCCCTTCTCCAAGACCGAGGAGCAGAAGCGAAAGCCCAAGCCGACGCCGGGCGGACAGGCAGCTCCGTCTGCTTCCGCCATCCCGAGCGCGTCAGCGCTGCCCAGTGCCGCCCCAGCCAGCAGCGGTCCGGAGCCGGCGCCATGAACCGGATCACGCGGACCCTGGCGCAGCGCTCGGTGACTCGCCTGATCCAGGTGGCGTGTGTGCTGGCGCTCTCGGGCCTGGCGCTGCTCGCGTGGTCGATTCTCGACCCCAGCCCGCTGCCGGTCATCGCCGCCATGAGCGTCGGTCAGGGCCTCGGGGTCGCCGCCTTCCTTTGCTACCTAGTGGCAGTGCTCGTCGACTTGGTGCGACGCACCCCGGTCCAGACCAAAGATGGTCTCGAGCCGCCGCCCGAAGGCCCGTTCTCGGTGCGCCCAGAGCGCGACGACGAGTAATTGCGCGAAGATTGCGTGCGCTGGGAAATCCCCGGCAGCAGCTGCGGACGGTCAGATTGCAGTTGCGCATTCTATGCGCCTGATTGGCGCAAAAGACGGCTAACTACGCAGACAATGCACTAACAATCGCGATTTCTGACGTGTATAAGCATCAGGTGGATATTTGTCATCGCACTTGCATGAAGCGCGACGACCTGGGCACGCGGCGAAGGGAGCAATCCAATGAAAACTAGCTGGATATTCTTGGGCATCGGAACGTTGGTGGCGGCCTCGCTAGGCGCCTGTGGTGGAAGTGACGGTGCGGACGGAAAGACCGGCGCCACTGGCGAAGAAGGCCCCGCAGGCCCTGCAGGCACGGCTGGTCCGGAAGGCCCCGCAGGCCCCACGGGCCCCGAGGGTCCCGCAGGCCCCGGCCTCGACGGCGGCATCCCCGAGGGTGGCCTCACCACCGGCTGCCTCTCCCCCTGCCACGGCTTCACCGGCATCGTCGAGCAGTGGAAGACCAGCACGCACTTTGCGGTCTACTCCGCGAACCTCGGCGGCGAAGAGGTGGCGACTTGGACTGGCGAGCGCACTTGCGGCAATTGCCACGCAGTCGACGCCATCGAGCAGCGTGTGGCCGACAACTTCGTGGTCACGGGCACGACTGGGCCGACCAACGGCACCAAGGGCCAGATCAACTACAAGAAGAGCACGGACAACGGCATCACGGAGTCCTCCTACGCCGGTAAGGCGACGGTTGCGCAGGTGGGTTGCATCACCTGCCATAGCGTCACCGCAGCAAACGATCCCCACAACACCGGCGCCGCCTACACCGCGGGCAGCTTCCCGCTGCGTGTGCCCACGGGCGCGACGGATCAGGCCTACATCGAGCGCAGCTCTGCCGTTGGTACCTCCGACGGTACCATGGCGGGCGCTTACGGCGCGGGCAACGCCTGCGTGTGGTGTCACAAGTCCCGCAAGGACGTGACCAACTACATCGGCGCCAGCACCAACCTGACCAGCTCGCACTGGGGGCCGCACGAAGGTCCGCAGGCGGACATCTTCTCCGGCAAGGGTGGCTACGAGTACACGGGCCTGACCTACGGTTCCGGCACTCACGCCACGGCCGCCAAGGGCTGCGTCAGCTGTCACATGCCGGGCGTTGCGGCGAACAGCAACATCGGCGACCACTCCTTCTACGCCAAGATCAGCACGTGCAACACCTCGGGCTGCCACACCGGCGCGACGAGCTTCGACATCAACGGTGCCGAAAGCACGATGAAGATCAACATCCGAGAGCTGCGCACAGCCCTCAACACCGCGGGTTACATCACCCGAGACGAGTCGTCGCCCTACGGCCCGATCTCCGCATCGGACCTCGCAGGGGATGATTTCGCCCACGACCACGTGCGACCCGGGACGAACGGGCTGACCGCGGACCAAGCCGGAGCGCTCTACAACTACCTGCTCATTGCCCGCGGCGGTGCCAACGGCATCCACAACCCGAAGTATGTGCGTCAGCTCATCTTCGACTCCGTCAAGGCAATCACGGGTAACAACTCGACGACCATCCTCGTTCGACCCTGATCCCTGCCATGCCCTCGCCTTTCGGCGGGGGCGCCTCCTTCCGGGAAACGCCGTCACCTATGTGGCGGCGTTTTTCGTTGCATCCTGCACCCACCTGGCAGCCCGGTCCCCATCTGGCGTAGGCTTCCTGCCTTGGAGGTCTTCATGAGCCAGCGCCTACTTCGTGCAGCATGCGTCGGTAGCATCGTGTCTTTGGGGTTTGGGGTGGTCGCCTGTGGCGGCGACGACGACGCCGGGTCCGGTGGTCAGGGGGGCGGCACAGCCGACGGAGGTGGTTCTGGGGGAACCGGCGGCGGTTCCGGCGGAGCGACTGGGGGCAGCGGCGGCGGGAGCGCGGCCAGCGGCGGCTCCGCGACCGGCGGAACCGGCGGCACCGCGGGTAGCTCAGGCGCTAGCGGTGCGGGGGGCGCCAGCGGCAGCAGCGGCGCTGGCGGCGCGGCCACTGGCGGAACCGGCGGCGGCGGAACGGGCGGCGGCGGAACCGGCGGCGGCGGAACCGGCGGCGGCGGAACCGGCGGCGGCGGAACCGGCGGAACCGGCGGAACCGGCGGCGGCAGCGCGTCTTTCAACTGCACTGGGCCGAGCGGAGCTGCGGGTAACCTCAAGTTGACCCAAGTGGCCAGCGGCTACAGCACGCCTATTTTGGTCAAGAGCCCCGACGGTGAGAGCGCGCGCCTTTTCGTCGCGCAAAAGAACGGCAACATCTTGCTGATCAAGAACGGCAGCAAGGTGACGACGCCGTTTTTGAACATCTCCGGGCGCGTGTCGACCAGTGAAAACGAGCGTGGACTCCTGGGCTTGGCGTTCCATCCTAGCTTCGCGAGCAACGGCCGCTTCTACGTGCACTACAGCAGCAACAACGCAGCCACGGCCCCCATCGGCGACACGGTGATCAGCGAATTTGTCGCTGGCACGGCCGCTTCCCCCAACGGTGCGTCGGATACGGCAGATCCCGCCTCGGAAAAGGTCCTGCTCACCGTGGGCCAACCCTACGGCAACCACAACGGTGGATCGGTCGAGTTCAAGCCCGGTGGCGGCAGCAATCTGTTCATCGCCTTGGGCGACGGCGGCAGTGGTGGGGATCCGCAGAACAACGGCCAGAAGCTCACCACGATGCTGGGCAAGATCTTGCGCATCGACGTCAACGGCACGTCGGGCTCAAAGAAGTATGGCATCCCCAGCGGCAACATGACCGGCGGCGGCGCATTGCCCGAGCTCTGGAGCTACGGTCTGCGTAACCCTTGGCGCACGACCTTCGACGCCTGCAACGGCAATATGTACATCGGGGACGTGGGCCAAAACCAATGGGAAGAAATCAACGTCGAGCCATCGAATTCAGCCAGCGGCAAGAACTACGGCTGGCGCGTAATGGAAGCTTCCACCTGTTTCAACCCGTCTTCGGGCTGCAGTCAGAGCGGTAAGGTCCTGCCCGTTGCTGAGTATCCCCACAGTCAGGGTTGCTCCGTAACCGGCGGCTACGTCTATCGTGGCTCGAAGATCCCGTGGCTGCGCGGTACTTATATTTACGCCGACTATTGCAGCGGACGCTTTTGGTCGTTCCGATGGAACGGCACCACGGCTACGGCAAAGGCCGAAATCACCAGCGACATCAATCCGAGCACCGGCGCGAAGAGCATCACGTCCTTCGGACAGGACGGCAGCGGGGAGCTCTACGTGGTCTCCGGCAGCACCGTGCGCCGCATCGATCCGGAGTGAGCCGTCTTCCAGCTCTAGGGATCGCGCTGCTGATTACGGCGGCGGCCTGTGATCGCGACAAGCCGGCGTCGGGTCCGGCCGCCGCGGCGGCCACCGAGACAGCTGCCACGCCGTCGGGCAGGGCCGCTTCAGCTGTCACGCCTGCTGCGCCCCTCTTGCCCGAAGCGGGCGGGTTTGGCGATGCGGCCGCCGCGGATCCCTATCGCGCGGTGGACCCAAACACGCTGGCGCGCCTCAGAGCGGAGGCGCAGAGTACCGCCAGCGACGCTTTGATCGTGCGGCAGAACGGCAAGGCATTGCTTGAGGTGTGGTTTTCACCGAGACACACGCCGATCCAGAGCATGAGTATCACGAAGAGCGTGCTGGCCCTCGTCACGGGATGCCTGGTCGATAGCGGCAAGCTGCGCGTGGAGGACTCCGTCGCGACGCTCTATCCGGTGTGGAAGGACTCCTCCAAGAACAAGATCACGATCGGCCATCTGCTCACCCACAGCAGTGGGCTGGACGAGGGCAAGAGCACGGCCCAAATCTACCGCGCCAAGAGCTTTGTGGATCAGGCTCTGTCCTCGAGTTTGGGATCAGAGCCAGGCACTCGCTACGAGTACGGCAACCGGGCGGCCAACCTGCTCGCGGGTGTGATCGCACGGGCCTCGGGCACGAGCACCGAGCAAGCGACGAAGCAATGTTTGTTTGAGCCTTTGGGGATCACAAGATTCACTTGGAGCGTCGACTCTCGCGGGCAGGCCCACGGGCTGGCCGGCTTGCACCTCTTGCCCGAAGACTTGGCGAAGCTCGGTGAGCTGGTGTTGGGGCGGGGTCGCTACGGTGAACGGCAAGTGCTGAGTGCAGCTTGGATCGAACGCATCACCCGGACTCCCGCGCCCATCGAGCCACCGCACAAACCCATGGCGTGGCTGTGGTGGCGGTTGCCGGAACGCACCGAGCGGGTGATCGATGCGGGCGTGCTCGCGAAGTGGACCGCAGCGGGAGTGCCAGACGCCATCGTGCAGCGCGTCGCGCCTCTGAAGGACAAACCCTTCGATTCCAGCATCGGGTTCGTGCAGGCACTGCGCGACGTGTTCGGCGACAAGAGCCTAAAGCTACTCAGCGAGGAGGTCTACGCGAAGAAGCTCCCCGACGCGCGTTACTCCTTCGGTCGTGATGTCGGGACCTACGCCCACGGCTCCCTGGGGCAGTTCCTGGTGGTGGTGCCCGAGCAGAAGCTCGTAGCCGTGCGCATGCGGCGACCGCCGAAGACCCGGCACGAACGCAAAGACGTCGAGAAGTCGTTTCCAGACTTTCCAGACCGCGTAGTGGCGCTGACGCGGCCACCGGCGGCCCAGAGACCGTCTCCGTAGGTGCCGCCGCAGCGGTCCAGGTCGGCACCCGTGGGCGCCGCTCGATCGTCCGCTCCAGCGCGGCGGCGCGGCCAGATTGCGAGCGCGAGTCCGAGCGGTAAAGGCGTGGAGTAGTCGTCTGGCGACACGGCTGGCGCGTCACAAACCGCGCCCTTCGCACCGTCCGCTCCGGCGCGGAGGCGCGCGCATTCGTGCCAGCGCGAGTCCGAGCGGTGAAGGCGTGGAGTAGTCGTCTGGCGACACGGGCGGCGCGTCACAAACCGCGCCCTTCGCACCGTCCGCTCCGGCGCGGAGGCGCGCGCATTCGTGCGAGCGCGAGTCCGAGCGGTAAAGGCGTGGAGTCGCGGCGCGCGCATTCGTGCGAGCGCGAGTCGCCCGCATTCGGCTATCCGCCCGGCGAATCCGGCGGAAGCTCGCTGGTTCGAGGTGGCGCGTGAACTTGCGCGGTTGCAAGCGGTTCACCTCGCGTCGCTCCCATTCGAGCCCGTGTTTGGTTTACCTGGCCAGCTTGTCTGCTGTGCCTATTGGCTGTTTCGGCCTGTTCCCTGCCGCGCTCCCACACCGCGCGTTTTGTCGCGGCGGGCACGTGACGACTAGCGCCGCCGACACGCGCCCGGACTTGCTTCGCGCAAATCGTCGCTCCCGCGGATCTTGCCGCGCCGGCGCGGTGCACTGCGTCCGCGCCCGTCGCGGCTGCGCAGTCCGTCGCGGCTGCGCAGTCCGTCGCGGCTGCGCAGTCCGTCGCGGCTGCGCAGTCCGTCGCGTCGACCTTGCCCATCGCGCCCGCGGCGCGACCCACGCCGCGCCGTTCCGCGCCAGCCATCGCGCCGTCGCCATCCGTCGCGCCCGCGGGTCTCTCCGCGCCGGCGCGATGCATTGCGTCTGCGCCATCCGTCGCGCCCGCGGATCTCTCCGCGCCGGCGCGGTGCGTTGCGTCTGCGCAAAACGTCGTGCACGCGGAGCGCCCCACGTCGTTCTGATCCGCGCTACCCGTCGCGCCCTCGCTATTCCTCGCGACTGCGGAGCGCCCCACGTCGTCCAGATCCGCGCTACCCGTCGCGCCCTCGCCATTCGTCGCGCCTGCGGATTTTTCCGTGCCGAATTGCGCTGCTCGCTGGCTGACGCGGGGCTTTTCCGTCGCTGCGCGGCGCTGCTTGCGGAGTGCCTGTACTAGGGTCTCCAAAGCTCTTTCATGCACCCTTGCCAGGTCGCGATCTGGGATCTGATGCGCGAGCAGGTCGCGGGCTTCTTCGAGCA